>JAGKVC010000057.1 GCA_021152595.1 Clostridia bacterium | reverse complement strand
TCCCGATGCGGATTCCGAGCGCATCAAGCTGTTCGACGGCAATCGTCGCGCGCGCATGACCGGTTGCATCCATTTTCGCGTCTGTATACTTCTGAAAGCGCGCAGGCATCTGATTGATGATATCCGCGGAAATGATCCAGTAGGGCAGCATGGCGCCTGCGATTTTGCCTTTCCGCGTGACAGTCAGCGTCCGCATCTGCGTTTATTCGAGGTGCGACTTCATCTTCAGGATGAGCGCGGCGGATTGCTTCGGAATGATCATCGCCTCGGTGAAAGCATCCAGCACCAGCCCGTCCACATCCTCGAGCGCGAGCATCATCCGGATGCAGTAGGGCGCAGGCAGCTTCATCATGGAGAACTGTGCCGCATATTCCGGCGTAAGCTGCTGTTCATTCGAGAAAATCGGGAAGAATGTGCCGTCGTCACTTTGCAGCAGATCGGGCTGAAACCGGATCTGCTTGTCCGAGTTGATGCGCGCGCCCTTTTTCGCGCTGAGGATACGTTCCTCGTCCTCTTTGCTGAGATCTGCGCGTACCGGCACAATGACGTCCGAATCGCGCAGGCAGGCGAGGACGGGCATCAGCGCCTCCTTATTCTGTTTTGTGAGAAATTCATGCTTGAGAAAGCGCAGAACACTGCCGCCCTCAAGCGATTTTCCGATAATTTCCATTTGGTATCAATCCTTATCTGTAGATTTCTTTTGCAGACCGGTCAGGAACATCGGCGCAGCGTCGATCGCTCTGCCGAAGCCGCAGGATTCATAGAACCGGACCTCTCTGCTGTATGAGAGCAGCACCACGCGCAGATAATCCCGGTAGGTTTCCCGGATGCGCGCGATCAGCATGCTGCCGATGCCTCTGCTGTGATAGCAGGGATCCACCAGCAGATATTGCACGTATGCATTCATGATGCCGTCGTCCATTGCGCAGCACAGCCCGACGAGCCTTTCTCCGTCCCATGCGGAAAAGACGGTCTTGAAGCCCTGCATGGCGATTTGCAGCTTATCCGGATATCTGCCGGATTCCCATTTCACGGAGCAAAACAGCCTTTCGAGTTGATCTGCGGAAAAGATATGCGTGTCACTGTATGTGATTTTCATAAGTCCTCATTTCTGTCAGGCTGTCTCAGAAGATGAACAGCGCCGCAAAGGCGATGCAGCCGATGACTGCGGCGAGCAGGATCAGCGCAAGCATAACAGTTGCTTTGATCCATTTTTTCTCACGGAATGCCGCGACCATCATCGTAATGACATCGACCGTGAAGAAAAATTGCAGAATGCCTGCGAGGATGCAGAATCCGCGCGGATGAATGCCCTCACGGCTTGCTCTGACCAGATATCCGACCGAAAACGGCGCACTGCCGAGCAGAACAATCCAGCCTGCCGCACCGAGCGTCAGTGCAAGCGCCGGTCCGACGAAAACCATGATCACGACCGGCGTGAACATCAGCAGCAGTGCAAGCGCAATGCAACATCCGCCGATCAGGAAAAACGGAATCAGCGCATATTTCACTGCCATTGCACAGTTGAGAAGCTGATCGCGCGTTATTTTTTTGCGCAGTGCAGTGACCGCCGCCAGATTCAGCAGCCCGAGTACGACCGGAATCAGCAGCGGCGGCACGATACGGGCAGCCGATAATTTTGCCTCAGCGCCGGCGCCGAGGGCATCTTGATTGAACAGAAAGAGCAGCGGAACAAAAGCGTATACACCGATGATATACAGCGCGGCAGATAAATATGCCGCACTGCCTTTGCCGGATTGATTTGTCATGACAGGCGCTCCTTAAAGTCGCTGTATCCGAACTGCCGGATGATTTCGCAGTCACGGTTTTCATGCTGCACTGCGATTGCAGGCAGCGGCATCCCGTTGAATGTATTGTTCTTGACCATCGAATAGATCGCCATATCGCAGAAGGTCAGGCGGTCTCCGATCTGAATTTCGCGGTCGAAGCTGTAATCGCCGATGATATCGCCTGCAAGGCAGGTTCGAGCAGAGAGCCGGTATTCATACGGCTTTTCGCCCCATTCGCCGGAGCCTTGCAGCGGCGGTCGGTAGGGCATTTCGAGGACATCTGGCATATGACAGGCTGCGGATGCATCAAGGATCAGCACCTTGATCCCGTTTTCCACGATATCCATGACCTCGGTATCGAGCCAGCCTGCATTCAGCGCGATTGCTTCGCCCGGTTCCAGATAAACCTCGACGCCGTATGTTCCGCGGATTTCGAGAATCAGCTTTTTCAGCGCAGCGACGTCATAATCATCGCGTGTGATATGATGTCCGCCGCCGAGATTGAGCCACTTCATCTGCGGCAGATATGCACCGAATTTCTCCTCGAATGCGCGGAATGTCGTAATGAGATCATCGGCATTCTGCTCGCAGAGCGTGTGGAAATGCAGTCCCTCAACACCTTTCAGCAGCTCGGGGCGGAAATTCGCCTTTGTCACGCCGAGCCGCGAGCCGGGTGCGCAGGGATCATAGATTGCGTGGTCGCCCTGCGTTGAGCATTCCGGATTGACGCGGATGCCGACGCTGACACCTGCCTGCTCCCAGACGGGACGGTATTTTTCGAGCTGCGTGAAGGAATTGAAGCTGATATGGTCGCAGATGCGGCACAGCTCCCTGAATTCCGCCGGATCATATGCCGGAGAGAATACATGATTTTCCTTTTTGAACTCCTCGGCACCGAGCCGCGCCTCATAGAGACCGCTTGCCGTCGTGCCGCTGAGATACTGCGCGATCACCGGATAGACCGCAAAGCATGAAAACGCTTTCTGTGCAAGGAGAATATGTGCGCCGGTCTCCTGCTCCACATTGTGCAAAAGCTCCAGATTGCTCCGGAGCTTTGCCTCGTCAATGATATAGCAGGGAGTCGGCAGTTCGTACCGCCGCATTATTCCACCGTCTGCGGGTTCTCATCGACAACCCACGGCAGTCCCCATTTGTTCAGCATATCCATGAACGGATCCGGATCGAACTCCTCGATCGTGCGTGCGCCCGGATTGCGCCATGTGCCGTTTGCGACCAGTGCCGCACCGATCATCGCCGGAACGCCGGTTGTATAGGAAATTGCCTGAGAGCCAAGCTCCTTGTAGCATTCCTGATGATCGCAGACATTGTAAATATAGATCGTCTTCTCCTTGCCGTCCTTGATGCCGGTGAAGATGCAGCCGATATTCGTCTTGCCGACGGTGCGCGGACCGAGCGATGCCGGATCCGGCAGCAGCGCCTTGAGGAACTGGATCGGGACGATCTCCGTGCCGTTGAAATTGATCGGCGTGGTGGAGAGCATGCCGACATTCTCCAGACACTTCATATGCGTCAGATAGCTCTGACCGAAGGTCATGAAGAAGCGGATGCGCTTGACATTCGGAATATTCTTTGCGAGGGATTCGATTTCCTCATGGTGCAGCAGGTACATATCCTTCTGACCGACCTGCGGAAAATCATAGACGCGCTTGATCTCCATCGGCTTGGTCTCAACCCAGTGACCGTTCTCCCAGTAGGAGCCGTTTGCGGAGACCTCGCGGAGATTGATCTCCGGATTGAAGTTCGTTGCGAACGGATAGCCGTGGTCGCCGCCGTTGCAGTCGAGAATGTCGATATAGTGGATCTCATCGAAGTAGTGCTTCAGCGCATATGCGGTGAATACCGAGGTCACGCCGGGATCAAAGCCCGAGCCGCAGAGCGCTGTCAGCCCAGCCTTCTCAAACTGCTCCTGATATGCCCACTGCCACGAATAATCGAAATATGCGGTGAAGCCCAGCTCCTTGCAGCGCTTCTCATAGATCGCGCGCCACTCCGGATCGTCGGTATCCTCCGGCTCATAGTTTGCGGTGTCGATGTAGTGAACGCCGCCCTCGAGGCATGCCTGCATGATCGTCAGATCCTGATAGGGGAGTGCGAGATTCAGCACGGCATCCGGCTTGTATTCCTTGATCAGCGCGAGGACTGCATCCTTGTTGTCTGCATCGAGTGCAGCCGTTGTGATCACGGTTTTTGTTTTGCCCTCTGCTTCGATTTTTGCTTTCAGCGCATCGCACTTGCTGACGGTTCTGCTTGCAATGCAGATTTCGGTGAAGACTGCGTCATTCTGGCAGCACTTCTGAATTGCGACGGATGCGACACCGCCGCAGCCGATGATCAATACTCTGCTCATTGTTATGATTCCTCCTGTATGTGTCCGCTGTGCGGATAGATTCAATGATTGGGTTATTCTGTGGGCTCCGGCAGCAGTCTGAGCTGTACCACATAGCAGACTTTTTCGCCGGAAACGAAGCACATATTGTAAAGTCCTTCGCCCGATTCCGGATGCACATAAAAGTTCAACAGATATCCGTTTTCATCTGCGTTCGGCGTGATATTGTTTTGATAAATCAGATGTTGTGACTCACCGCTGGCCTTGATCAGGTCGGGTTCAGACATTGCGGCATAGTCTATGTCCGGTTGATTCTTCACGACATAAAGGCTCATCGTCTGATTGCAGTCCGCATAGACGCCGATCCATTCGTTGAGATAAAACTCGCTGCAAAGCCCTTCGGTCTTGTATCCGTCCTTGATCTGCTCGTCGATCGCCGGATAATCGTGGTGTCCGCTGTCGGATGTGAGAATCAGTCCCTTGATTTCAAAGTCATCCTGCTCTGCGCTCTTTTGCAGAATGCCGCATTTGCTGCCGTCTGTGACAACACCGGAGACCTGCGCGGTGCTTTCCGCATTTGCAGATGCGCTGTTTTCTGCGGCTGTGCTGTTCTGAGCTGCCGGTTTTTCCGTCTGTGTGCCGCTGCTGCCGCAGCCCGTACATGATGCTGCAAGCAGGATTGCTGCGAGAATGGCTGCTGTTCGTTTCATGCTGTGACCTCCGTTCATTATGCGCAGTGCCGGCAGAACCGGCAGCCGATTGTCTACAGCTGTCTGAAAACCATGCTCCGTTGCGATGAAATGGGCTGAAAAGAGTCAATGCCCGATAACTAGGAATGGTTTTTGGACAGCTATAGAAAAATGGATGTCGGTACTGCCCGTTATTTTTTGCGGTCCTCGGCGCCCTCCATCAGCTCCTCGACATATTTCGGGAGCATGAATGCGCCGGTGTGCAGATTCGGGGTGTAGTACCAAGTTTTGATTTCGCGCTTTTTCCAGCGCTTGGGATCGAAATCACGCAGCGGATGATATTTTTTCGACGCGAATCCGAACAGCCAGTAGCCTGCCGGACAGGTCGGGATATGTGCCTGATAAACGCGGCAGATCGGGAAGACGCGAAATGCCTTCTGGTGCATCGCCTGACATGCCGCCTCATCCTCATCATAGAACGGGCTGCCGTGCTGATAGACCATGATGCCGTCGTCCTCGAGTGCCTTGTAGCAGAGACCGTAGAATTCCTTGGTGAAAAGTCCTGCGGTGTGTCCGAACGGATCGGTTGCATCATTGATAATAAGGTCATATTCGCCGTGACGGGTGCGCAGCGCACGCAGACCGTCCTGATTGTAGATCGTCACGCGCGGATCGTCAAGCCCTTTTGCGTTATCCGGAAAATATTTGCGGCAGACTTCGACGAACATCTCATCAGGCTCGATCACGTCGATTGTTTTGATCTCGTCATAATACGAAAGCTCACGCGCGACACCGCCGTCGCCGCCGCCGATCACCAGTACATGCTTGACATCCGGATGCACTGCCATCGGGACATGCACGATCATTTCATCATAGATGAACTCGTCCTTCTCGGAGAAGATCACGCTGCCGTTTGAGACAAGAAAGCGTCCGAATTCCGCGGAATCAAATACGTCGATGCGCTGAAAATCGCTCTGTCCGCTGTATAATTGCTTTTCGCACCGGATCGACGCCTTGACGTTATCCGTATGCAGCTCGGAAAACCAGAATTCCATTTCTGTTCCTCCTGTATTTCTGATAGAGTGACTGCCCGGGGGCATCCTCATTCTTCATTTGATTTTTTCACGGCATCGGCAATTCGATAGATGCCGTAGATGATCCAGATGATCCATGTCCACGCCCAGCCGTCCGTCAGCAGACTGAGAATCAGGTAGAGCGCAGCCACGGCAACAGCAAGGAAAAGCTGTTTCATATGATACCTCCTTTGCATCCTGCTGATGCAGACAGTTTGTCAGTCCGGTATGAGGAGATTGCCTGCCTCCGTGATCGAGCGCACGCGCTTGATCGGATCCCAGATGTGGAACAGCTCCAGTCCGCGGATCGGCAGCTCAACAGGCAGCCGGATCGTTTTCGTCAGTGCCTTATACTGCTCGCGGATCTGCTTCTGATCCTTGCTGCACGATAGCGATACGCGCAGATAGGTCTCGAGCGGCCGTCCGGTGACCTCGGATATGCTCTGGCAAAGCTCCTGAAAGCCCTCGCCCGGTGTCACGCGGACAAAGAGCAGATAGCTGTAGCCGGTGCTGTTCATGATCGCAAATTCCTCTGCAATGACCTTGCAGGGCTTGAATGTGAGATCTGCCATTTTTTGCAGGTAGAAAATATCCTGCTGCTTATCCCACTGAAACAGCGTCGTGTGATACGGCATGATATTATTCGCCGCTTCCCGATCGAGAAACGGGCGGAACGGTATCTTATTGTTATTGATCACGCCTGCGGTCAGAATCAGACGCGGCAGTTCATGACCGAGTACGGCAACTAGCTTATGTCCCATAATCCCCTCATCATTATCTCAATACGTTCAGATGCTCGATCTCCGGATCCTCCGTGCCCTGCATCGAGCAGCCTTTTTCTTTGGCATAGCGGATATAATTGATGATATCCTCCGTGATGATCTCGCCCGGGGCAAGAATCGGGATGCCCGGCGGATAGCACATGACAAATTCCGAGCAGATGCGTCCGTTTGTCTGCTCGAGCGGCAGCATTTCCTTGTCGGCATAGAACGCCTCCTGCGGCGTTGCAACGACCTTCGGCGGAATATACTCCTGACTGAGCATGCCGGTCGTATCACAGGAATACAGCCGCTTGATATCCGCAAGCGCACCGACTAAGCGCTCGATATCCTGAATGCGGTCGCCAATCGAGATATACGCGAGAATATTGCCGATATCACCGAATTCAATCTGGATATCGTATTCATCGCGCAGCAGATCATAGACCTCGATGCCGGCAAGTCCGATATCGCGCGTATAGACCGAGAGCTTCGTCACATCGTATCCCACGCAGCTCGTGCCGTTGCACAGCTCGGAGCTGTATGCATAATAGCCGCCGATTTCATTGATCTCCGAACGTGCATATTCCGCAATCTGAATCACCTTTGCAAAGGATTCACTGCCGCGCAGCGCGAGATTCCGGCGCGAAATATCCAGACTCGAAATCAGCAGATAAGAGGCGCTTGTCGTCTGCGTCAGATTGATGATCTGGCGGACATAGCCCTCATTGACGGCATCGCCCAGCAGCAGCAGGGAGCTTTGCGTCAGGCTGCCGCCGGATTTGTGCATCGAGACGGCTGCCATATCTGCGCCGGCTGCCATTGCGGAGACCGGAAGCTGATCATTGAAATAAAAATGTGTGCCGTGGGCTTCATCCGCAAGCACAAGCATTCCGTGCGCATGCGCAAGCTCCACGATCTTCCGGATATCCGAGCAGATGCCGTAATAGGTCGGGTTGTTGACCAGCACTGCGACGGCATCCGGATTGTCACGGATTGCCTGCTCGACCTGCGAGAACTCCATTCCGAGCGCGATGCCGATCCGCGGCTCGACATCCGGATTCACATAGACCGGAATCGCACCGCAAAGCACCATCGCATTGATCACGCTCTTGTGGACATTGCGCGGAACGATCAGCTTCTGACCTGCCTTGCAGGCGGAAAGGATCATGCTCTGGACGGCTGAAGTCGTGCCGCCGACCATGAAAAACGCATGTGCAGCGCCGAAGGCATCCGCGGCGAGATTCTCCGCTTCCAGAATCACAGAGACCGGATGGCAGAGATTATCGAGCGGCTTCATCGAATTGACGTCGATGCCGACGCACTGCTCGCCGAGCAGCCGGACAAGCTCCGGATTGCCCCTGCCGCGCTTGTGGCCGGGGACATCAAAGGGAACGACACGCTGTCTGCGGAGCCGTTCGAGCGCCTCATAGACGGGCGCGCGCTTTTGCTGTTCAAGGTTCATCGTTCGTTTGACCGTTCCTTTACGTATACTGAAGCGGAGTGCTGTGTTCCGCTGAAAACGCAGATAAAGAGAAAAAGCACCCTGCACGAAGCCACCGTACCAGAGGCGGTGCGGAAAACACCGCGGCGAAATCGGATGTTCCGAAGCAGTTTGCCTTTCAAATATACTTATTCATAATTATATCACAGCCGCGCCTGACTGTCAAGTGATTTATAAAAGATTCCGCCCACTTGCTTTTCCCGTGCTTTTGTATTATAATAGTGGAAACCGCGCACGGCTATGATATGAGAATTGAAACTGAAAAGAGTCTGTGCCTGAATAAAGCGTGGTTCTAAGAAAGCTATAGAAAAATGGAGGCGGGTACTGCCCGCTGATTGATTCATAAACACATAATGAAGACAGCATACGCAAAAAAGACCTTTAGCAAATTGGAAGCGGGCACTGCCCGCCACTGCCCGCAAAAAGAAAACCGCCCTGAACGGACGGTTCCCACATGAAAGATAGAGAGGGTTCTTCAAACGCCTGATGAGAGGGTGTCGGCGCTTGATTGAAATGATTAACCTGATTATAGCATGTTTTGCGGTGAATTACAAGGTGAAACAAATAAATTCTACGAATCCTATATAAACTATTGATAAAATTTGTGCATTGTGACAAAATATTCACGATGCATAAGGAATTCAGACCGCCGGAACGTAACTGTATATGAAAGCAGCTTTCAGAGGCGCAAACCGTCTCTTCCGGCAGATTGGAGGAAACATATGGAACAGGACGCTCAAATGTTCCGTCGGTATCTCGACGGGGATCAGACCGCGTTCGCTGAGATCATCGAGGCGTACCGCGATCCGGTCACATTCTTCATTCAGCGGTATGTGCATGACATCTGCACCGCTGAGGACCTCGCTGCGGATGTCTTCATGCAGCTTGTGGTCCATCCGCAGAAGTACAACTTCAAATCATCGCTGAAAACCTATTTGTTTGTGCTGGCGCGCAGCAGAGCGCTCGATTATCTGCGCAAACAGAAACGGCATCCCTCGGTTCCCATCGAGGATGCTGCCGAGGCAATTGCCGATACGCAGGATCTTGAGGCGCATGTCCTGCAAAATGAGGAGCACCGCAGACTGCACGAGGCGATCGGGCAGCTCCCTGAGCCGCAGCAGGTCGCCGTACATCTGGTATACTTCGAGGAGTATTCCTATGAGGATGCCGCGAAAATTATGAAGAAAACACGCAAGCAGATCGACAATCTGCTGTATCGCGCCAAGCAGGCGCTTCGGAATCTGCTTGGAGAAAGGGAGGAGCAGGCTGTATGAGAATGACAAATGAGGAGTTTCAGGCTGAGGTCTTCCGCCGCAGCAATGTCTATTTGCAGCAGAAAAGACAGAACCGCAGACGCTTCTTTTACGGCGCAGCGGCATTTGCCTGCTGCTTTGTGATCGCCGCAGGCGGACTTGCACTCAGAAGCAGAATGAACGGTAATCAGACGGCGTTTCCCGGATTTCTGGATAACGCGACCGCATCTGAAGCAGCAGATGTATCCAGTGAGGAATACTTTGAGGAGGAATCCTGCGAGGCTTCGGAGGCGGCTTCTGAAGCGGAGTCCGCGGAAGCGTGGGACGGTGCTTCCCTGAATGAGAAACCGGATCAGTATAAAGGCGATGCTGAATTTGCAGGCGATGAAATGCAGACGGAAAATCTCACCGCGGACGAATATTTACGCGCGCTCAATCTCAATCCGCTGCCGAAAACGCTCGGTCAGCTTCATCTGAATCAGATTCCTTCTGATATGCGCTTTCATCTCGACGAATACACAACCTATGACGAGGGCTGCTATTCCTTCACATACAGCGACGGAAACGGCAAGCCTGCGCTTCAGATCGAAATGCGCAGAAAGCAGGATTTTGAGCTGGAGTTTGAGCCTGATATCTATCCGGCGCATACGGAGGAAGAACTGGAATTTCCGACGCGCGCATGCTTTGTCTCCGGTGAAGCACAGTTCTGGGTGATCGCTGCGGACTATGATACAAATGATACCGAACAGATCAGGGCGCTGGCGCAGGAGCTTTATGATGCACTCCGCTCGGATGAAATCCACGATCTGACCGCAGAAGAATACTTCCGCGCGCTGGGAATCAATCCGCTGCCGGAAACGCTCGGCGGCTGCACGCTGCAAGCCGAAACCGAGATGCATGATGTCGGCTTCTACAACCGGTTCACCTATCTGAATGCGGACGGGGAACCGGAAATGTATGTCGATATCTGCGACTCGAAGGGCTGGGCAACCAGTGACGGTGTCACTCTCTGGTCAAATGCCATTGATCCGACCACTGCCGAATTTTCGGCAGGCAAGGCGAAAGTGGAGCTGAAAGCTGCACAGCTTGTAGAAGGTGACGCGGCTAAAATCGAAGAGCTTGCCGAGGAACTGATGCACACACTCCGGAAGGAGTAAGGAGATTATCATGAAACAATATGTTATTCTGCCGCTCGCGGCGCTGCTCCTGACAGGCTGCGGCGCGCAGAATCTCACACAGGATACTGCGGCGGATGTCGCGGCGGAATCCGGCAATGCGGATATGCAGGATCAGGCAAATGATACCGAAGGAAATGCTGCATTGGATTTTGCATCTGCGGCGGAACAGGATCGTGCGTGGGGCACGGATGATGCAGGCAGAACGGGGTATTACGACGAAAACGGCAGCTTTATCCCCGATCCGAACTACAGCGTCAGACCGCCTGAGGAATCCGTTGAAACCTATACGGAGGCGAACGAATCTCAGCCGATTTTTCAGCCGTGGCCCTATAACGAGGATGAATGGCATCATCTGAGCGCTGCGGAATATTTTGAGTCGCTCAGTATCCGCCCGATGCCCGATCCCTTTGATGAACTCACTTTGACGTGGGATCCGGATGCGGAATACGATATCAGAGGGCGCTATGCATTCCTCTATTTCGATGAAGCAGACAAAAAAGTGCTGACCGTCTATCTCAGCCTCGAATCGGAATTTGAACTCGAGGACGGTGAGATCCTCATGCACCATGCAGACGACGGGCAGGCGGCGGATTTTCGCGTCGGCAAAGCGCATGTCACCGTGCTGGGCAACGGCATGACGACAAAGGATCTCGACACGCTGAAAACCTATGCGCAGGATTTGCAGAAATATCTCCCTTTACAGTGAGGTGATTGATATGAAAAAGCGCGTATTTGCATGCATCATGCTCGCTGCGCTGCTGACAGGCTGCGGCGCGGATCCGCTCAGCTCGCGTGCTGACCATGTACCGCCGGAGAGCAGTGGCGCGGAGGCTCCGCTCGCGGCAGGCACAATTCCGCCGCCGGAGCAGATCGAGGGCATCACGCTCAAAGCAGAGCCGTTTACTTATCCGTCTGATGTCAGCAGAATCACGCTGCTTGCGACAAATGATACGGACACGGATTTCTGTCTGGCGGATCGCTTTACGCTGTGGAATATCAATGCGATTGAATGCGAATATATCAAAGATTATGTGCCCTACAAAGAGGGCGGCGATTACTTCAATGAGACCGCGCAGATCATTCCGGCACATGAATCGGCGGAGGTGATCGTCGATCTTGCCGCGCACTACGATCTGCCGCTGGAGCAGGAGGCTTCCGATTCGCTCTTCCGCGTGTCGATCGGCGGTCTGAGCGCGGATTTCACGCTCTCGCCCGAAGCGCCTGAGCCGGAACCGAAGGCGGAGATTCAGCTCGAAACCGAACAGGAACGCTATCCTGCCGGTATAGATGAGATCACCGTGCGCATCACCAATACCGGTACAAAGGATTATACATTCGGCAATGCAGCGCTTCGTCTCGAGCAATTTCTCGAAGGCTCGGTTGCCGTGTACACATATGCGGGACAGGACGCGGAGCAGACACAGACAATCGCCCCTGACGAAAGTATCATGCAGACCGTGCGCTTTTCTGATTATCGCAATCTGAAATCGGAATCCGGCGAATATGCCGTGTATCTGGACGGGAATGAGGCGCGCTTTACAGTGAACTGAGGAGGAATCATTATGAAAAAACAATTTACAGCAATTCTGGCTTCCTGTTTGCTGCTCGGCAGTCTGACGGGCTGCGGTAATCCGGTACAGCAGCAGGCGGCAGATGTCATTACAGCAGAGCCTGCACCCGTTTCCGAAGCGGCAGAGGCGCAGACCGCGTTTGCGCTGCATCTTGTGCAGCAGGCGTATCAGAGCGATCCGGAGAAGAATGTCCTGCTCTCGCCCTATTCCGCGATGCAGGCGCTCGCCATGACCGCAAACGGCGCTGCCAATCAGACACGCACTGAAATGGAACAGGCACTCGGCGGCATTCCGCTGGATTCGCTCAATGCTTCGCTGAAAGATCTGCGCGGCACATTGCCCAAATCAAACGAAACCAAATTCCAATCCGCAAATGCGGTCTGGGTGAACGATTCCAGACGGAAAACCGTGCTGAATCAGAATTTTGAAAAGATGGTGACGCTCGGCTACAATGCAAAGCTGTCACTCGGTCAGCCCGATGATGCCGCGCGGAATGAGATCAATGCATGGTGCAATGAGAACACCGGCGGCATGATCCCGGAGATCCTGAACGAACCGATTTCCGAGGAGACTGCGATGATCCTGCTCAATGCCGCATACTTCGACGGCAAATGGGATGAGGCGTTTGCAGACGTCAGAAGCGGATATGATTTTACCTGCGCCGACCGCCAAGTGCAGTCTGTCAGCATGATGATCAATGAGGAAAAATATTATCTGGACGGCGAGGGCATCAAGGGCTTCGTCAAATACTATCAGGGCGGCGGCTTTGCCTTTGCTGCGATTCTGCCCGATGCTGACTTGCAGTCCTATCTTCCTTCGCTGACGGCGGAGAATCTGCGCGCACTGCTGCTGCATGTCAAAACTGCGACCACGCCGTTTGAAGTTGTCCTGCCGCAGTTCAAACTCGATTGCAGCACCGATCTTGCGCCGCTGCTCAAAAATATGGGCATGGCGTCAGCATTCGATCAGAGCACTGCGGATTTCTCCGGTATGCTGGAAAATGATACACCGCTCTGGATCAGCAAGGTGAAGCAGCGCGTCTATATTGATGTCAACCGGAAAGGCACGGCTGCCGCAGCCGCAACAGAGGTAGAAGTGGAAAGCTGTGAACCCGAAGTGATCGTCTTTGACCGCCCGTTCCTCTATATGATCGTAGAGACGAAAAATATGACACCGCTTTATGCAGGTGTTCTCAATGCAGTACCGCAATAACATCAAAGGAGTATACGAATATGAAAACCAGCAGAATTTTTGCATCCGTTCTTGCATCCATGCTGCTTTGCAGCGCACTGACCGCATGCGGCAATATCCAGACTGAACAGCCTGCGGTGCAGGCTGCCGATCCGACTGCGGAGATCGAGCCGCAGCAGGTTTCCGGCAAGGATCCGGATGAAACATTTATCAACGCACAGACCGGCTTTGCACTCAATCTCCTGCGCGAAACCGCCAAGACAGGAAAAAATATCCTGATTTCGCCGGAATCGGTGATGTATGCGCTTGCCATGACCGCAAACGGTGCTGCAAATCAGACGCGCTCCGAAATGGAGCAGGCGCTCGGCGGCATCCCCGTCAATACGCTGAATGAATATCTCTATTCGCAGAGAACCGGCATTCCGGAGAATGAAAACTGCAAATTCAAAATGGCAAATTCGATCTGGGTGCGCGATGACGCGGAGAGAATCAAGCTCGATCCGGCATTCCTCCAGAAAAATGCGGATTATTACGCGGCGGATGCGTTCCTTGCCGCATTCGACGAATCCACACGCAAGGATATCAACAACTGGTGCAGCAACAAGACAAACAACATGATCCCCGAAATGCTCACCGATCCGATCTCGCCCGATACTGTGATGTATCTCATCAATGCGGTGTGCTTTGAGGCGAAGTGGGAAAAGGTCTATGAGGAGGAGCCTGCGCCGCAGGAGTTCCATGCGGCAAACGGTACCGCGCAGACCGCAAAGATGATGTATTCCGAGGAGAATACCTATCTTTCCGATGAACACGCAGCCGGATTCATGAAGAATTATCAGGGCGGAAAGTACGCATTTGCGGCGATTCTCCCCGAGGAGGGCATGACGCCGGAGCAGTATCTCGCGGATTTGCAGCCCGAGGCGCTCCACTCTATGCTTGCAAATGCGGAGCATACCGCTGTGCAGGCAGGTCTGCCGCAGTTCAGCTATGATTATAATACGGAGCTTTCCGGTCTGCTGAGCAGCATGGGCATGACATCCGCCTTTGATGAAACTGCGGATTTCTCCGGCATGACCGGCTCGCAGAATCAGCTTTTCATCAGCCGTGTGCTGCATAAAACACATATCGACGTGGATACCGAGGGCACAAAGGCGGCGGCTGTCACCGCAGTTGAAGCGAACGATGAATGTGCGCCCGAGACGCCGGATGATCTGAAATATGTCATCCTCGACCGCCCGTTTGTCTATCTGATCGTCGATACCGAGACGATGCTGCCGGTCTTCTCAGGTGTGCTGAACGAGATCCCCTGAATCCAGATGAAGGAGCCTGATCCATGAAATTTCGCTGTTTCGCTGCCGCACTTTCCGCGGCGATCCTGCTGACTGCCTGCGGCGGCAGTGCAGAGCTGACAAAGCATGTCAAACCGCTTGATATTACGCCGATTGACGGCACGCAGGGCTTCTGCGATGCGCAGATGCAGTTTACCGCATCGCTGCTGCAAAAGGCGGCGGAGAAATCAGACGGCAATCTGCTGATTTCGCCCTATCTTGCCGCATCTGCGTGGCTGACGGCTGCCGATGAAAGCATACAGAATCCGGAGCTGTTCGGCGGCATGGCGCGCGCGGAGCTGAACGGCAGCTTTGTCAAGTGGCGCAATTCGCAGACCGCATTTCAGGCGGCACAGTCGCTCTGGACTGCGCCGGAGCAGCGCGGCAGCTTTTCATCAGACTATCTGCGCTTCTGCCTCGGGCTGAGCGGTACACAGGTCTTTGCTGCGGAACGGTCGCCCGAGGCGCTGAATCAGTGGGTAACCGATGCGACCGGCGGTGCGTTCACCGAAATCACCGCCGCGCAGGACGGCGGAAAGGCGATGCTCAGCGCGGCTGCCTATTCGCTCTCATGGGATAAGCCCTACAGCGATAATGAGGTCAGCAATGTGCTGTTCTACAATGCGGACGGTTCGCAGAAATCGCTGCCGTTCCTCTGCAAGGATGCGGATACTGCGATCTATCTTGAGGATGATACCGTGCGCGGCATCCGGAGAAGCTGTAAGGAGACACAGTATGCATTCCTGATCCTGATGCCGAAATCCGGCTCTGTCTCTGATCTGCTGCAAAATATGACCGCGGAGCAGCTCACGGACTATGTCCGCGGCGGCTATGAGCGGACGATCCGCACCGGTATCCCGAAATATACTGCCGAGGATACGCAGGATATCGCGGCACTGCTGCCCGATGCAGGCTGTGAGCAGATCGTGCAGTGTCTCCGTACCGAAATCGGACAGGGGACAGAGACCGCAAGCTATTCGCTGTCACTCGGATCTTCCGAAAAAGCGGATACGCAGATCATGTTCGATCATCCCTTTGCATTCTTCGTGCTGGACCGCTATTACGGGCTGCCGCTCTTTGTCGGGACGGTGGAACAGTTGTCATAATGTGAGGCGGATCATATGAAAAATCGGAGTTGGACCGCGCTGCTGCTGGCTGCTCTCATGCTGACCGGATGCGGCGCGCAGCACAGTCTCAGTACACAGACACCGGCGGTTCCGGCGGCGGATTTCATGCAGCCTGAACCGGACGGCAAAGAAACGGATATCGGCTTTTCGGCGGCGCAGTACCGCTTTGCGCTGGAGCTTCTGCGGAATGTGCAGAAAGCAAAGGGACAGGCGAATGTCATGGTCTCGCCCTATTCCGTGATGCAGGCGCTCGCCATGACTGCGAACGGCGCTGCGAATCAGACACGCGCGGAAATGGAGCAGGTGCTCGGAAACGGCATCTCTGTCAATGATCTGAATGAATATCTCTATGCATGGCGCACGAATCAGCCCGACAGCGATTCCTGTCGGCTCCGTACCGCAAACGGCATCTGGATCAACCGCGACATTGAACAGATCAATCAGCTCTTTGTCACGCAGAATCAGAATTATTATGCCGCTGAGATCCGGAAGGCTGCGTTCGATCAGAAAACCGTGAAGGAGATCAACGGATTTGTCAATAAGGCGACCGGACGCATGATCCCTGAAATTCTCTCAGAGCTGGATCCGGATGCACCGGCGGTTCTGGTCAATGCGGTCAGCTTTGAAGGCAAGTGGGCGGTTTCCTATGAAAAGGAGCAGATCCGTGACGGTGTGTTTCACAATGCGGACGGCAGCGAATCGACCGTGCAGATGATGTATGGCGAGGAATCCGAATATCTTGAATCAGAGGGGGCTGCCGGATTTCTGCGGTATTACGACGGGCCGTATGCGTTTGCAGGCATCCTGCCGCCGGAGCATATCTCTGTGCAGGATTGGCTCGATGCACAGTCGCCGGAATCGCTGCTCGCCATGATCGAGGGACGGCAGGAATGCGCTGTGATGTCGGTGATGCCGGCATTTACCGCGGATACGGACGTACATCTGGAGCAGATTCTCCCTGACATGGGGATGCCCTCGGCGTTTTCCGGTTCGGCGGATTTCTCCTGCATGTCCGATACGCCCATGCGGATCAGTGAGGTGATCCATAAGACGCATATCGAGGTCGATGCAAAGGGAACGAAGGCCGCCGCGTCAACCGCAGTCGTGATGCAGAAAAATGATGCGGAAGTCATGCCGGAGAAAACCGTCCGGCTCGACCGCCCGTTTGTCTATATGATCCTTGATATGAACACCGGGCTGCCGGTCTTTGTCGGGACGGTGCAGCGGATACCATAGGCGCAATCCAATCTCACAGGGGACAATAACAGCCGCTCAGATCAGGCAATTTCGCTGATTCTTGAACGCCGGGGGAGTTTCGCTCGTTGCGACGAGCGACCAAAGGGCGCCGCCCTTTGGAAACCTGCAAACTTTTGAAAAAGTTTGATCAAAACTTTTATTTTGACGCGCATTCAGCGTGTTCGGTTTCCGGTGGTGCATAGCGTAACTGGCTGCTTTAGCAATTCGGAGCCGCGCACGGCGCGGTGAAAAGGCTTGAGCGAAACTTTTATTTTGACGCGCATTCAGCGTGTCGTGTGTCCGGATCGCTTTCGTTATTTCAGATACGATCTGAGGAACTGGCCGGTATAGGATTCCTCGCAGGCGGCGATCTGTTCCGGCGTACCCTCTGCGACGATCATGCCGCCGCCGTTTCCGCCCTCCGGTCCCAGATCAATAATATGATCCGCGACCTTGATCACATCCATATTATGCTCGATCACAACCAGCGTATTGCCCGCATCCGCGAGCTGCTGCAAAACCTGAATCAGACGGTGTACGTCCGCATTGTGCAGACCGGTCGTCGGTTCATCGAGAATATAAATGGTCTTTCCCGTCGAGCGGCGCTGCAATTCCGTCGAGAGCTTGACGCGCTGCGCCTCACCGCCGGAGAGCGTCGTCGCAGGCTGCCCGATGCGGATATATCCGAGACCGACATCGCGCAGGGTTGTCAGCTTGCGCGCAATCTTCGGGATCGCCGAGAAGAATTCGCAGCCCTCCTCGACTGTCATTTCCAGTACATCATGGATCGACTTGCCCTTGTATTTGACCTCGAGCGTTTCGTGGTTATAGCGCGCGCCCTTGCAGACATCACAGGGGACATAGACATCCGGCAGGAAGTGCATCTCGATCTTGACAATGCCGTCGCCCTCGCAGGCTTCGCATCTGCCGCCCTTGACATTGAATGAGAATCTGCCTGCACCGTAGCCGCGCTTCTTCGCATCCTGCGTCTGCGCGAACAGCTCGCGGATATCCCCGAATACGCCGGTATAGGTCGCCGGATTCGAGCGCGGCGTTCTGCCGATCGGGGACTGGTCAATGCAGATCACCTTATCCAGATTCTCAATGCCCTCGATGCGGTCAAAGCCCGAGGCGCGGATCTTGGCACGGTTCAGATGCGATGCGAGATACTTATACAGCACCTCATTGACAAGCGACGACTTGCCCGAGCCGGAAACGCCCGTCACGCAGATGAATTTGCCGAGCGGAAAATGCACATCAATCTTCCGGAGATTGTTGACAGCGGCTCCGTATACCACAAGCTCCTGCCCGTTTCCGGCGCGGCGCTCTGTCGGGACGGGAACCTTCTTTCTGCCGGAAAGATAGGCACCGGTCTCGGATTTTTCGCATTTGAGGATATCATCGAGCGTTCCGGCACAGACGATCTCGCCGCCGTGTACACCGGCGCCCGGTCCGATATCGACGATATAATCCGCGGCACGCATCGTATCGTCATCATGCTCGACGACGATCAGCGTATTGCCGCAGTCGCGCAGGCGCTTGAGCGTAGCAATCAGCTTTTCATTGTCGCGCTGGTGCAGACCGATACTCGGTTCATCCAGAATATACAGCACGCCCATCAGCGAGGAGCCGATCTGCGTTGCGAGGCGGATGCGCTGGCTCTCGCCGCCCGAAAGCGAGCTTGCAGAGCGCGCAAGCGTCAGATAGCCGAGTCCGACGCTTTGCAGGAAGCCCAGTCTTGAACGGATCTCCTTGATAATCAGGCGCGCGATCATCAGCTCGCGCTCGGTAAGCTGAATCTGATTGAAGAAATCGACCAGATCATGCACGCTCTTGTGACAAAGCGTGTCGATATCCATGCCGCCGACTGTCACTGCGAGCGAAATCGCTTTCAGACGCTTGCCCTTGCAGGTCGGGCAGGGGACTTCGCTCATGTATTCCTCCAGCTCGTCCTTCACCCACTGTCCGCCGGTTGCATAGCGGCGCTTGAGATTCGGAATCAGTCCCTCAAACGGGTGGACATAGGTCGCGCCGCCGTATTCCGGTGCCTGATGCAAAGTCAGATCCTCCTCGCCGCTGCCCCAGAGGAAC
>JAGKVC010000229.1 GCA_021152595.1 Clostridia bacterium | reverse complement strand
ATATAATATCTAATCGTATAAAGTTACTAAAACTTTAATAAATAAAAAGTGGAGGAATTTCACACAATGGCAGCAAAAAAGTATTGTTACCTGTTCAGCGAAGGCAACGCAAATATGCGCGAGCTTCTCGGCGGCAAGGGAGCTAACCTTGCAGAAATGACAAACATCGGTCTTCCCGTTCCCCAGGGCTTTACCATTTCGACGGAAGCCTGCACACAGTATTATGAAGACGGAAAGAAGATCAATCCTTCCATCGAAGCGGAAATAATGGAATACATCGAAAAGATGGAGAAGATCACCGGCAAGAAATTCGGCGATCACGAAAATCCCCTTCTCGTTTCCGTTCGTTCGGGCGCAAGAGCATCGATGCCCGGTATGATGGATACCATCCTCAATCTCGGTCTCAACGAAGAAGTTGTAGATGTCATCGCAAAGAAATCCGGCAATCCCCGTTGGGCTTGGGACTGCTACAGAAGATTTATTCAGATGTTCTCCGATGTTGTTATGGAAGTCGGCAAGAAGTATTTTGAAAAGCTCATCGACGAGATGAAAGAAAAGAAAGGCGTAAAGCAGGACGTTGAGCTTGACGCTGAAGATCTCAAGACTCTCGCAACACAGTTCAAGGCTGAATACAAATCCAAGATCGGTACGGATTTCCCCTCCGATCCCAAGGTTCAGCTCTTTGAAGCTATCAAGGCAGTATTCCGCAGCTGGGACAACCCCCGTGCAAACGTATACCGTCGTGATAACGATATTCCTTATTCATGGGGTACAGCAGTAAACGTACAGATGATGGCGTTCGGTAACATGGGCGACGACTGCGGTACAGGCGTTGCATTCACACGTGACCCCGCTACGGGTGCTAAGGGACTCTTTGGTGAATTCCTTACAAACGCACAGGGCGAAGACGTTGTTGCCGGCGTTCGTACACCTATGAAGATAGCTGAAATGGAACAGAAATTCCCCGAAGCTTTCGTTCAGTTCGAAAACGTATGCAAAACTCTTGAAGCTCACTATCGTGACATGCAGGACATGGAGTTCACCGTTGAACACGGCAAGCTGTACATGCTCCAGACACGTAACGGTAAGAGAACGGCTCAGGCTGCTCTCAAGATCGCTTGCGACCTCGTTGACGAGGGTATGAGAACTCCCGAAGAAGCAGTTGCAATGATCGACCCCAGAAACCTTGATACACTTCTTCACCCGCAGTTCGATGCAAAGGCACTCAAAGCAGCAACACCTCTCGGCAAAGGTCTCGGCGCATCTCCCGGTGCAGCTTGCGGACAGATTGTATTCACGGCAGAAGATGCTGTTGAATGGAAGAAAGCCGGCAAGAAGGTCGTTCTTGTTCGTCTCGAAACTTCTCCCGAAGATATCACGGGTATGAAGGCAGCTCAGGGTATACTCACGGTTCGTGGCGGTATGACAAGCCACGCAGCCGTTGTTGCACGCGGAATGGGAACATGCTGTGTTTCCGGTTGCGGCGACATAAAGATGGATGAAGAAAACAAGAAGTTTGAACTCGCAGGAAGAACATTCCACGAAGGCGACGTTATCTCCATCGACGGTACAACAGGCAATATCTATGGCGAAGCTATCTCTACGGTTGACGCTACAATAGCAGGCGAATTCGGCAGAATCATGGCTTGGGCAGATGAGTTCAGAAGACTCAGAGTCCGCACAAATGCCGACACTCCCAGAGACGCAAGGAAAGCAAGAGAACTCGGCGCAGAGGGTATCGGTCTTTGCCGTACAGAGCATATGTTCTTTGAAGCTGACAGAATTGCAGCTTTCAGAGAAATGATCTGCTCCGACACAGTTGAAGAAAGAGAAGCTGCTCTTGAAAAGATACTTCCTTATCAGCAGGGCGACTTTGAAGCTCTTTACGAAGCTCTTGAAGGAACCCCCGTTTGCATCAGATTCCTTGACCCGCCGCTTCATGAGTTCGTTCCTACGGAAGAAGCCGATATCGAACTTCTCGCAGCAGCACAGGGCAAGAGCGTTGAGAGCATAAAGGCGCTTATCGCTTCTCTCCACGAATTCAACCCGATGATGGGTCACCGTGGTTGCCGTCTTGCGGTAACATATCCCGAAATCGCAAAGATGCAGACAAAGGCTGTTATCCGTGCGGCTATTAACGTAAAGAAGAATCACCCCGATTGGAATGTTAAACCCGAAATCATGATCCCTCTTATCTGCGAAGTAAAAGAGCTTAAGTTCGTAAAGAAAGTTGTTGTTGAAACAGCTGACGCTGAGATTGCAGCAGCAGGCGTAAAGCTTGATTATGAAGTAGGTACAATGATTGAAATCCCGAGAGCAGCTCTTACAGCTGACGATATAGCAAAAGAAGCTGACTTCTTCTGCTTCGGTACAAACGACCTTACCCAGATGACTTACGGCTTCAGCCGTGACGACGCAGGTAAGTTCCTCAACGCTTATTATGATACAAAGATCTTTGAAAACGATCCGTTTGCAAAGCTTGACCAGGTAGGCGTAGGCAAACTTATGAAGATGGCTATCAGCCTCGGCAGACCCGCAAACCCGAATCTCCACATCGGTATATGCGGCGAGCACGGCGGAGACCCGACATCCGTTGAGTTCTGCCACAACATCGGTCTTGATTATGTTTCCTGCTCACCGTTCCGTGTGCCGATCGCACGCCTTGCAGCAGCTCAGGCTGCTATTAGAAGTGGGGATGAGAAGTAATTTCTACTTCTGCTTCACAATAAACTACGAACAGGCTAAAGCTTTTCGTAACGCCAACGGTCAATATCTTCGCCAATCACAATGGGAAGATATAACAGTTGAAGTGATTTTCTAAAAAATATCCGTCTATCGAATAACTCGGTAGGCGGATTTTTTTGCACATTCGTGTTTAGATTGTGATTTCATTATAATGAAATCAACAAAATTAAGGAGGTTTCATTATGAACACATTATTTGAACAAAACGGCTGTAATTTTGAAATACAAGGCGATTATCAACTGCCGTGCATTGCAACAAAAAGGCAGAATGAATTGCATATCGGCGTGTGGGCAAACCGACACAGGCAATATCTTAAACAACATCATCGTATAAAATATTACAATCTCCTCACATCGGAAAGGCTGTACCCTTATCTTGCGGATATAGAGGAAGATGCAGGAGCAATGTTCTCACAGCTTGTCAAATCACTCGCCGAAAAAGAAATTGTAACCGAAAAGTTGAAAGCGGATAATCCTATACTATGGGTGCGGAAGATGAATAACATCCGCAACAGAGCAATGGAAATTGTGAATAGCGAGGTGATTTTTGTATGAGAAAAATCGTAATATTCACAATGATATTGACTCTCATTTTTGGTACGGTTGGTTGCACTGCCCATAGCAAGCCGGACAAAAAGGCGATTGAAAATTCATCGACTAACGCTATAGTTGATATAACGCAAGCGGAAGATTTGTTCGAGAAAACAGAAGACGAAACGGTTGAGAAAAGTACATTTGCGGAAGAAAAACCACAGTCGCCTGCAACGAAAATTGATACAGAAAAGGTGTCAGAAGAGCCGATTTTTTCTCAAACCACAACAGCAAATACCGAGCCAAAGCAAGATACTCATACGCAAACAGAACCGCCCAAAAACGAAAAATCAGCTCGTGAAATCACAACAAATACTGTTTCGGAAGTCACAACAGCAATTGAACAAATTGAAGAATTCGATATCAACTATTGGATTTCTTACGCACAGAATTATGCTCAAAGTATTGGGTTAACTCTTGATGAAACAGCCACTGAATGTTGGGACAATCCAATATCCGCTAATGCAAACAACAAAAATATCGGCTCAGATATTGAAGGCAGATTGAATAGATACAAGAATATTGAAGGCTTTACTTTTGTGTGGATATGGGCAGAAAAAATATCCGATACACAGTATGAACTCTACATCGGATACGCATAAAAAATTGAGCACGGATTGCAGAAATACTCTGTTGTCCGTGCCTATTTTTTGTTTGATATTTACTTTTGAGTGTAAAACTGTCTTAGGTAAAAGGTGTG
>JAGKVC010000228.1 GCA_021152595.1 Clostridia bacterium | reverse complement strand
GTCCACAGGAATGCTCTGATTGAGCGTCAGGACATTGGCGTTTGCATCCGAGAGCGTGTGAAGGACGCCGGAGAGAATGCCTGCCTCATCATGCAGCAGCAGATAGACCGTAAAGATCTGATCGCGCATCTGCTCCTCATAGATGAACACGGAATCGCGGTACTTATAGAAAGCGCTGCGGGAGATCCCGACCGCACGACATGCTGCGGAGGAGCTTTTCTCCTCGCGGTTTGCGAGCATGCGTTTGACGGTCAGTGTTTTGAGAATGACCTCGGGCAGAACGGAGGAATCAACGACCACCCAGTTTTTTTCGTAATCAGACATGGTATGTGTACCTCATGATGCCTTCCGTCTCAGACGGACAGTTGTTTTTGTAACATGACCATTATACCATATTATGAGGAGAATGTCAAGTGCCGCTCAAGGGATTGACACGTAAAAAATCAGAGGGGGAATCCGGTTTCTTTTATCCATATTGAGCCTGAAATTATCGTTAAAACTGATCTAACAAATTGATTTTCCCGTGTATGCGCGGAAATCTCAGCCGCTCGGAATTCTCGGTACTATTTTCTATATCGTTAAAACTTTATAAGATATCAGAAAACGCAAGATTGCTATTGACAAACCGGGCAAAAGAATATATAATAGATATCAACACGAGGTATTGTGCGAATTCTGAAATCCGAACACTATATCTTGTGTTTTCAGCATTCACCATCTTACCTGCGAATGTAGGCAGGGAGTGGATATGCTGCATTTTTTAACGAAACTGAAAATGGGGTGTAGACTTGAAAACCCACACCGGTATCTGCCACGGTCCAAACAATCTTATCCTTTTCGTTTTTGCAGCCGATCCGTGAAATGGGTTTCGAAATCAAGCTCGATACAAACGGAACCCAGCCTGAAAAGCTCCGCGAGATCTGCGGGACGGGACTGATCAGCATGGTCGCAATGGATATTAAGAACAGCCCTGAGAAATATGCTGTGACTGCCGGCACTGAGCGGCTCAGCATTGACTCTGTGCATCAGAGTGTCCGTTTCCTCATGCAGCAGGGGGACATCCCATACGAGTTCCGGACGACGGTCGTCAAGCAGTATCATACTGCCGAAGACTTTTCTGCAATCGGAAAATGGATCCGCGGTGCGAATGCCTATTATTTGCAGAATTTCCAGAATACCGGCAGACTGATTGATAATTCGGTCTCCGGCTGCACGCCCACCGAGATGCGGCAGTTCCTTGAGATTGTCCGCAGGGATGTGCCGAATGCCGCGCTGCGCGGTATTTGATTTCTCGGCTCAATACTATTATCAGGAGGCTTACTCATGTATCAGGTTACCAAACGTGACGGTAAAGTGGTCGATTTCGAGATCACGAAAATCGCAGAAGCGATCCGGAAAGCATTTGATGCGCAGAACAGACAGTATCATCCGTCTGTCATTGATTTCCTTGCACTGCGCGTGACTGCCGACTTTGAGAACAAGATCAAGGACGACATGGTCGCTGTTGAGGATATTCAGGACAGCGTTGAGCATGTGCTGGCAGAGGGCGGCTACAGTGATGTCGCAAAGGCGTACATCCTCTACCGCAAGCAGCGCGAGAAGCTCCGCAACATGAAATCCACGATGCTTGATTACAAGGATACCGTTGATAAGTACGTCAAGGTCAGTGACTGGCGCGTCAAGGAGAATTCGACCGTGACCTATTCCGTCGGCGGTCTGATCCTCAGCAATTCCGGTGCGATCACCGCGAATTACTGGCTCTCCGAGATTTATGATGAGGAGATCGCAAATGCACACCGCTCCGGCGATATGCATATCCACGATCTTTCCATGCTGACCGGTTACTGCGCAGGCTGGTCGCTCAAGCAGCTCATTCAGGAAGGTCTGGGCGGCGTTGAGGGCAAGATCACCTCTGCTCCGGCAAAGCATCTTGCAACGCTCTGCAATCAGATGGTCAATTTCCTCGGCATCATGCAGAATGAGTGGGCAGGCGCACAGGCATTCTCCTCGTTCGATACCTACCTTGCACCGTTCGTCAAGGAGGATAATCTGCCCTATGATCAGGTAAAGAAATGTATCGAATCCTTTGTATTTGGTGTCAATACGCCGTCCCGCTGGGGTACGCAGGCACCGTTCTCCAACATCACGCTGGACTGGACCGTTCCGAATGACCTTGCAGAGCTCAACTGCATCGTCGGCGGTAAGGAGATGCCCTATAAGTATAAGGACTGCAAAAAGGAAATGGACATGGTCAACAAGGCATTCATCGAGACCATGATCGAGGGCGATGCACAGGGCAGAGGCTTCCAGTATCCGATCCCGACCTACTCCATTACCAGAGATTTTGACTGGTCCGAGACCGAGAACAACAAGCTCCTTTTTGAGATGACCGCAAAATACGGCACTCCGTATTTCTCCAACTACATCAACAGCGATATGGAGCCGAGCGATATCCGCAGCATGTGCTGCCGTCTGCGTCTCGATCTCCGCGAGCTGCGCAAGAAGAGCGGCGGCTTCTTCGGCAGCGGTGAAAGCACCGGTTCTGTCGGCGTTGTCACGCTGAATATGCCGCGTCTGGCATATCTCTCCGCGGATGAAGCAGATTTCTATCAGCGCCTTGACAAGCTCATGGATATCGCAGCACGGAGCCTGAAGATCAAGCGTACCATCATCACCAAGCTGCTCAACGAGGGACTCTATCCCTACACCAAGCGCTACCTCGGCACGCTCGATAACCACTTCTCGACAATCGGTCTGATCGGCATGAACGAGGTCGGTCTGAATGCAAAGTGGCTCCGCAAGGATCTGACGCATACCGAGACACAGGAATTCACCAAGCATGTCCTCGATCACATGCGTGAGCGCCTGATGGATTATCAGGAGCAGTACGGTGATCTCTACAACCTCGAGGCAACTCCGGCTGAGTCCACGACCTACCGTCTGGCAAAGCACGATGTCGCAAAGTATCCGGATATCATCACCGCAGCAGAGCCGGGCAAGACACCGTATTATACGAACAGCTCGCATCTGCCGGTCGGCTTCTCCGAGGATATCTTCTCTGCACTGGATATTCAGGATGATCTCCAGACACGCTATACTTCCGGTACGGTCTTCCACGCATATCTCGGCGAGAAGCTGCCGGATTGGAAGTCTGCCGCAAATATTGTCCGCAAGATCGCAGAGAATTACAAGCTGCCTTATTACACCATGTCTCCGACCTATTCGGTCTGCCGCAACCACGGCTATCTCATCGGTGAGCAGTACACCTGCCCTGAGTGCGGATGCGAGACAGAGGTTTACAGCCGCATCACCGGCTATTACCGTCCGGTCAAGAACTTCAACGACGGCAAGGCACAGGAGTTCAAGGACCGCAAGGAATATGTCATTGAGAACAGCATCCTGAAGCGCAAGGGCGCTGTAAATGTGCCGGAGTCGGTCGGCGCGGTCAGATCCGGCGAGACCGAGCAGGAGGTTCTGCTCTTTGCAACGAGAACCTGCCCGAACTGCAAAATGGCAGAGCGCTTCCTCGGTGAAGCAGGCATCGCTTATAAGAAGGTCATTGCGGACGAGGAGCCGGCAATGGTCGAGTTCTATGACATTCATCAGGCGCCGACGCTGGTCGTTACAAACGGCAGCGGCTTTGAGCGCATTGTCAATGTCTCGAACATCCGCAAGTTCACGGAAACTGCGGTCAAGAGCGCTGAGTGATGCAGAATGTATATGATATCGCGGTTGTCGGTGCCGGTCCTGCCGGATTGACAGCCGCGCTCTACGCACGCCGTGCCGGAAAAACAGTGGTCGTCATTGAGAAGGAAAACTTCGGCGGTCAGATCACGTTTTCTCCGAAGCTCGAGAATTATCCGACTGCCATGGCAATCAGCGGCTCGGAATTTGCTGAAAAGCTGATGGAGCAGGCAGAGGCACACGGCACCGTGCTGGAGATGGACAATATTACCGCTGTTGAAAAGACAGCAGAGGGCTTTTCGCTCAAGGGTGAATACGGCAGCTATGATGCAAAATCCGTGATTCTTGCGACCGGCTCGAAGCACCGCACGCTCGGCATTGCACATGAGGCAGAGCTCACCGGACATGGTGTCTGCTACTGTGCAGTCTGTGACGGCGCATTCTTCCGCGATCAGGATGTCGCGGTGATCGGCGGCGGCAACACCGCTTTGCAGGACGCAGTATTCCTCTCCGAGCTTTGCACCTCGGTAACGATCGTGCAGAATCTCCCGGCGCTGACCGGCGATCCGGTCTTGCAGGAGAAAATCGCAAAGCTCGAAAATGTATCTGTGATCTGTGAAGCGACCGTGGATGCGCTCCTCGGTGACAGTAAGCTGACCGGCATCCGCATTCTGCGCGGCGCGGAGGAAACGCCCGAGGTGCTCTCCGTGACTGGTATGTTTGTCGCAATCGGACAGCAGCCGGAAAACGAAGCATTTGCAGCGCTTTCCAAGCTCGATCAGACCGGATACATCATCTCGGATGAGAATTGCAGCACCGATACGGAGGGCATTTTTGTTGCCGGAGACTGCCGTACAAAGGCGATCCGTCAGGTCGTGACTGCAACGGCGGACGGCGCATCGGCAGCACTAGCCGCATGCCGCTATCTCGACCGTTTATAATCAGGAATATATGCCGCAGGTTTTCTGACAGCGATGCCGGAAATCCTGCGGCTTTTTCATTGACAGGCGCAGAAGAATCATATTATTCTGCTTTTCGGGCATACTGTGATTGCTGTATGTCGATACAGAATCCACCCGAAGGAGGAACCGTATGAATTTTCAGGAAACAGAGACCTGCACGTTGCTGATGCGCGCCTATGCAGGGG
>JAGKVC010000056.1 GCA_021152595.1 Clostridia bacterium | reverse complement strand
CTTTGACAAGTACCGTATAATTGACGACTGTTCCGCTCATGCCGTTTGTGCCGAGCGTGACCTCTGCGCCGTCCTCGAAGGTCTTTTTGTAGACGGAGAATGTGACATCATTGTCAGTCGCGGCGGTCATAGCGGTTTTCTCCCATCCGGATAGCCATGCCGGAACGGAACCGTTCTCCTCGACTCGGGTATCGAGCAGAACGAAGGTGTCGATTTTGCCGCCTGCGGTAAATGCCGCAAGCTCCGCATCGGTATTCTTGGAATTGCATGCGGATTCAATGACCTCGGCGCCCTTGAGCGCATCGGGAACGGTGATATAGGTATATTCTCTGTCGCCGAAAACGGTGCTGCCGACTGCGGCACCCTGCTCTGCGAGCTTCCAGCCGGATGCATTTGCAGAATCCTTGATTTGCAGGTTTTTGACATATTTTCCGCTGATCACAACCGGCTCAGGCGGTGTATAGGGCGCACCGCTGTTATTCAGCTTGATATTCGGGCGTGCCGGAAGCGGTGCCTCCGAGCCGAGATAATAGCTGACATGCGGCGGCTGATTGTAAGAGGACTGCTGACAGCAGTTCTGTGCGCGGTACTGCATGTCATGCATGAGCGTTGTCAGGCGAACCTTGGTCTGTGCGGTCGTACACCAGACGCGCAGCTTTTTGTTGTCCGTTGTGCGGAGGATCAGCTCCTCGCGCCAGTCGCCGAAGAGATCGGCGGTCATGCACGGCACGGATTTTGTGCTGTTATTGGAGGCGCAGTCCGCCGCGGTGAGGAGCCGGTCGATCTTGTTTGCGGCAGTCATTTTGCTGATCTGCGTGCCGTCGAGGATTTCACGCTCGAGATCACCGTCCCAGTAGATAAAGAAGTTCTGTGCCGGTCTGGTCGTGCCGATGACCTTGCCTGCGGTATCGTAGACATTGCCGTTTGCAGCGCCCCAGAATTCCGCGCCCTTATTGCCTGCAAGGACGTTATCGGCGGCACAGCGTCCGGTATCCTTGGAATTGTCCACATGGAAAATGATCTTGCCGTTCTTTGCATCAATCAGGGATTCGCCGTAGGGTTTATCCTCATGGCATTCCCACAGCTCAAGACCTTCTCTGTCCGGAATGAAGTCGCCCAGATGCATCGCGTCGCCGTGCATCTGACCGGTTGTCCAGAGCAGCTTGCCGTTGTCGTCAATCGCGGAGGCGCCCATAAAGACCTCCTGCTTGCCGTCGTTATCGGAATCCGCAACCATCAGATTGTGGTTGCCGCAGCCGTAGCCGGGCGTTTTGGTATCATTGCCGGTATCATAAACCCAGCGCTTGACGAGCTTTTTGTTCACGACATCGACCGCGGAGACGGTCAGTCTGGTGTAATAGCCTCTGCCGTAAACCGCGGAGGGATGTACGCCGTCGAGATAGGCAATGCCGCTGTTGAAGCGGTCCACGCGGTTGCCGTAGTTATCGCCCCACTTGCTGACATCGCCG
This sequence comes from Clostridia bacterium, assembly GCA_021152595.1. GTDB lineage: Bacteria > Bacillota > Clostridia > Oscillospirales > Ruminococcaceae > Firm-04. Next base: position 20,764 of record JAGKVC010000056.1, on the reverse strand, counting down.
CGCGGAACGGGAAAGTCGATCGTATCCAGCGCCTCGCCGGTCAGACCGTCAAAGAGCGTCATGTATTCCGGACCGCTCAGCACATAGCCGTCGCCGTTGCGGTAATCCTTGGAAGCATCGCCGATCACCTTGCCCTTGCCGTCCTTGGTGCCGTCGGCGGTTTTGGTAATCAGCTCCGCCCTGCCGTCGCAGTCAAAATCCGCCACGCACATCTGCGTGTAATGCTGACCTGCACGGATATTTTTGCCGAGATTGATCCGCCAGAGCGTCTTACCCTCGAGCGTCACGCAGTCAATGAACACATCATCCGTTTTGCCGCCCTTGGAGTTATCCTGCGAATTGCTCGGATCCCATTTCAGGAAAATCTCATACTGTCCGTCGCCGTCCGCATCGCCGACCACGCAGTCATTCGGCGAATACTGCGAACCGGGGCTGTTGAGCGGAATGTCAAAATAATTCGTGCCGGATGTGAATTTGCAGTCCTGTGAGCCGGTGACTGCACCGTTCACGACGGTATCGACGCGGTACTTTGAATTTGCACTTCCGCCGTTGTCCTGATAGCTTGTTGCATCGCCGGATTTGCTCGTGTAAATGAGCTGCTCGTCGCGGTAGAGCCGGAATTCGGCATCGTCCGCATCGTCGGCATTCCAGCGCCAGCTCACGAACATCCCGTTTCCGGATTTGACCGCATAGATGCCGCGGTCGAGATACTCCATAATCGCGGTACCGTTTCCGCCGACACCGTATGCTGCGGAAACTGCCGGCAGCGTTCCGGCTGTCAGACCGGCGTTTGCCGCAAGCACGACGGATACTGCCGCTACGGCTTTTTTTCTGAACTCCTTCATGTGAAAATCCTCCCCAAAATCAATTATATATATTCCCGTCTGTTCCCCCGCTGTCTCCTTTATCATAGCATGTTTGTCCGTGAACAGGAATGCATATTTCAATCACAAATTTGTATTTTTCTTGCAGCATCATCCTCATAAACTGTTGACAATCACGATAATGAGCAGTATAATAGTAGAATAGGACATAAAGCGACTTGATACAGATACGAATAAAATGCTGCGATTATACAAAATGATAAGCAGCAGAAAAAAGGGGAGGAATCGCTTTGCTGATCTATGCAATCGGATGGCACTGGGAGCATCCGGCGGATTTTCAGATCATTCGTCCGGATGGTGTCCACGGCATGCAGATCATTCTTGTCCGTACCAAAGCGCGCATCTGCATGGGAGAGCAGTCCTATGAGGTTTCGCCGAATACCGCGTTCATCGTAGACAGTTGTGTGCCGCATTCCCTGTTCGCAAGCGGCGAACCGTATACGGACGACTGGATCCGGTTTGATCTCGAAACGGACGACATGACATTCCTGAAAGAGCTCGGAATCGCATTCAACGTCCCGATTCCGCTGCACTCAGATATCGTTTCGCAGCTTATCGCGGTCGGCGAGCAGATCTTTCAGGCGAACAAGGCGGAGCGGGATGTCACGCTGCGGCATCTTCTTTCCGCGATCATGATGCAGATCAAGGCGGATTACAATCCGACCACAGCGCGGTATAAAACGCACTACGATTCGGAATTTGAGCTGATCCGGCAGCAGATCTATGAAAATCCCTGCACGGACTGGAATGTTGCGCAGATCGCAGAGTAGCTGAATATGTCGGTTTCACATTTTCAGCGGCTCTATAAGCTGCGGTTCGGGATTCCGTGCAGCAAGGATATCCTGACAAGCCGGATGGAATATGCCAAGCAGCTTCTGACCGCGACGGATCTTTCCGCGGTCGAGGTTGCGGCGAAGTGCGGCTATAATGATTACTCGCATTTTTCGCGTGTATTCACAAAATACGCCTGTGTGCCGCCGACCAGATTCCGGCGGGATAAATAACAGACAGCCGGTCGGGCACATTTCCCTGACATCCGGCAGAAAACGCAGCATACATCACAATGATTGACGAAGAGGTGGATTTTCAATGATAAATTGTCCGAAGTGCGGCGCGGAATATACCGTTTTGCCGGATATCTGCGCGCAGTGCGGCATGCATTTTGAACCGGCGGACGGCATTCCCGATCCCTTTACGGCGGCGATCCGTCAGGAGCAGCGCTCCCGTGAACAGCAGCAGGCGCAGCGCGAGGCATTTCTGAAGCTGCGGCATGAAAATTCTGCGCAGAAAAAAGCCGCCGAACCGGAAAACGATACATCCGCAGCGCATCCCGTTCAGCGCGCGGTACAGCCGCCGCCCGGGAACGCGCCCCTGCCGGAAGCTCCTGCATCCGATCTGACGGAGCCGGAAACTCCGCGGACGCATACCGCCGAACGCTCCGCATCCGCACCGAAGAAAAAGAACAACAAACCGCTGATGCTGCTTGTGATTGCGGCGCTCATCGGCTTGTTTGTATACGCCGGATTCAACCTGCGCGACGGCTTCATCAATCAGAGGCATGCAGGCAGCAGCAGCGCCGTTTACCGCAGGGATTCCGCACTCTGGCTCTATCAGGAGCAGACCGGCACGCCGCTCCTGCTGACGGAATACGGCGAGCCGAAAAGCGATCTGCCGCAGGATTACTTTGAAAAGCTGATTCAGTTCAGTGCGGACGGCAGGCGCATCTGGTTCCCGTCCAATTTCAGCGACGGGAATCTGTGCGAGATCGTCACCATGTCGCCCGATGATCCGCAGAAAAAAGAGCAGGCCGCAGGCATCAGAATGTACCCCTCGTTCCGCCCTGAGATCAGGGATCGGGGACAGGGGAATACAGCAGAAGACTATGCATTCACCGATATGCTGCCGCCCTATATCACGGAGGGCGACACCGTTTTTTACATCAATCAGGGCGGCGCGCTCTGCCGCAAGCGTACAGGCGCCGAACCGGAGATCATCTCCGATAAAGTCGTGCGCTACTGGCATGTCGAAGGCAAGGAGGGCGTGTTCTATCTGGAGATGCAGGATCCGCAGGATCCGAATGCTTCTCTGCCGGAGGAAGTACAGGTGAACCCGACACGCTGGAGCTGCGTGGAATCCGTGAATACACCGTGTCAGCTCGGCTACTGCGGCGTGAACGGTGCAGCAGAAATGCCGCTGCACCCCTTTGAGGAAATGCTGATCATGGCATGGAATGTCTCCCCTGCGGATTGCAGCCGTTACTTTTATTATGTCACCATTCCGAGCGCCCCGTCCGTTGATCTTTCGCTGCAGCTTTATCAGGCTGATCTCGTGCAGGGAATCAAAGAGCGGATCACATGGGTGGGTATCGCACATAAATCGTCACCGATGGTGGTCAGCAGCTATCCGGACGGCAGCTTCTACTATGCAGATTACACCACGCCGTCCAACGCCTCTGATCCGATGGTCAGCGTACTCTTCTTTGACCGCAAACAGGACAAATCTTATCAGCTCCAGATATCCAGGCTCGAGGATTTCCTAAGCAATACGGATTTCTGCCGGACAGAGCCCTATTATGCGTATACCTACAACAGCGTTGCGATGCCGTATGTCTATTATCAAGGACAGCAGATTTCCGTCCGGCTGCCGGAGGATGATGCAGATTTTCTGCCGCGCGTACCGCGGTTCGATGCACAGTATCCGGTGCTGTATTTACAGGAAAGTCCGGGATTCACGCTCTCTTATGAAAACGCATCTTCTTCCGGCACATCCGGTCAGGATCAAGCTGACGAATTTGTCGTTGAAATACCGGATGATTCACACGCAGTCATAACATCGGGACAATCAGATGATGCTTCCGGAAAGCAGAATCAGGTTCTCTGTTATGCGGTCGCAGACAAAGACAAAACAATGAATTTCCAAAAAATGCCGTATGAGAATCAGAAGGGGCAGTATTTCGCATTTCAGCCGTCCGGCGCAAATCAGCCGATGCTGTTCTGCTGGGAGCCGGAATCCGGCGAATTTGCAATGCCGAAGGGACGCGACGGTCTGATCAGCGATGTGCTGCGTACAAAAGACAGTCTGTTCTGCTTCTCCGATATGGACCGTGAACTCAAGGTTTTTCGGGACGGGCAGCTCGTGAACATCACGGACAAAAATATGCAGCCCGAGCAATGGATGCCCGTCGCTGCGGATACGGCATACGCGCTCAATATGAAAAATGCGCTGTCGTGCTGCTCGCCGGAGGGCATTTATCCGGTGGATACAGCCGATCAGCTCTGCGCTGTCTGGAATCCGGTCAGCAAGCCCGATGAATATTCCGGGGAGGTTTCCGAATGATACAGGTTATCCGCGCAGAAACACTCGCGCAGCGTGCCGGTGCGTATTATGTCCGCATTCAGGCAATGGCACGCAAGTATCACATCACGCTCGAGCAGGAATTCGATGCGCACGATACCCCCGATGCGGATTACATCGTGCTGCTCGAGGATGATTTCCCCGTCGCAACATGCAGACTCTATCCGGTTGACAGCGAAGCGATGATGCTCGGCAGAATCGTCGTGCTGCCCGAATACCGCCGCCGCGGACTCGGGAGCCTTGCCGTGCGCGAGGCGGAAAAATGGGCGGCAGAGCGCGGATTCCGAAAGACGGTTCTGGAAAGCCGCGAGGAAAAGGTCGGCTTCTATGAAAAGCTCGGCTACAAAGCCGATCCGGCGCGCGTCATCTGCGGCAATACCTTCACCTGCATTTACATGGAAAAGGTACTTTGATAGATAAATAAATCATATTACAATAAAACCACCCCGATTTTGCGGATTGCCGATCGTATTCTATTGATAATATGGGGGTGATAACATGGAATCTGATGCCAAGCAGCTCATATCCCGTGTCTATCAGGCCAAAACAGACAGCCACACAGCCGATCTTCTGATATCCGACTACATGCCGTTTATCCGATCGGAAACAGCCAAATTTCTCAAGCGGGCACCCGAGCCCAGTGACGATGAGCTCAGCATTGCGATGTTCGCTTTTTATGAGGCGATCGGCAGCTATTCCGAAGCGCGCGGCGCGTTCCTGAATTTTGCTGCATTACAGATAAAAAACCGCCTGATCGACAATTACCGCAAGGAGCGGCGCAATTCCGGTCAGATCTCGCTCGATACCCCGGACGAGGATCAGAATACGCTGCTCGAGACCATTCCTGACACACATGATGCCTATGAAGAAACCGAGGTCCGCGAAGCAACGAGACAGGAGATCGCGGAGCTTTCGGAACAGATGCAGGAATTCGGCGTTTCCATGCATGATGTCGCAGAAAATTCACCGCGGCAGCAGAGAACGCTCGCCGGATGTCAGAAAGCGATCGCCTATGCGCGCAGCAATCCGGAAATCCTTGCAGATTTTCTGCGGACAAAGCGCGTACCGCTCGGCAAGCTCGCAAAGGGCGCCGGTGTCGAGCGCAAATCGCTGGAGCGTCACCGCCGCTATCTCGTCGCCGTGCTTTTAATCTGTACCAACGGCTATGAGATTCTGCGCGGCCACATCATGCAGGTGCTCAGAGGGGGGAGGAATCCATGAATTATCTCGTAATGGAATGCCATGAGGCCTATGCGATCCTCATGGATGAAGAATCGCGCTTTTTCCACGCGGCAAATCTGCATTATACCGTCGGTCAGACTGTCACATCTCCGATTCTGATACAGCAGGAGAACGCGGCGGAACAGCCGGAAGAACGCAGCGCATCCGCACGCATCCGGCGCATCGTGATGCGTGTATCCGCAGCGGCAGCCTGCCTTGTGCTTGCAGCCGGTGCCGGATATTTCCACTATGTCCGGCATTACAAGCCGGAATCCGTTGTTGTGCTGAATTCGGATGCCAATATCAAGATGTATCTCAATAAGGAGGGCAAGGTCGTCAAGCTGAAAAGCGAAAATCAGGCAGGCGACGCATTGCTCGAAAGCTATGACGGTCTGCGCAAGAACAAGGTCACCGTTGCGCATGAGCTGCTCGCGCTGCAAATTGCAAGCGGCAGCATCTCGGACGGCGATACCGTCGATGTCTATATCTCGGCGCAGGATGCCGATGCATATGATACCTTCAAAACGGAGTTCGAGTCGGATATCAGCAAGCTGAATCTGCATGTCAATGTGCAGGATCTGACCGAGCATCCGGAGGTCACGGCGATTACAGAACCGGTCGTAAAGCCGGAGCCTGATACACCGCCGGAGAAAACGGAAAAGCCGAAGAAACCCGAGAAGCCGGAAAAACCGGCGGTCGAGCCCGGACAGACACCGCCTGCCAAGCCCGAGGAGCATAAAAAGCCCGAGGGCAGGGAAAAGACTGAAACACTCCAGCCGCCGAAGCCTGCGGATCCGCAGAAGCCCGCCGCCGAGCCGCCAGCCGTGATCGGTGAGCAGCCTGCCGCGCCGGATCCGGCAAATCAGGAGGCGCCGAAGCCTGCCGCACCGGAACAGAATCCGAAAGCAGAGGATGCACCGAAGCCGGATAAGCCTGATCCCGAAGCCGAGCCGGTCAAGCCTGTTGATCCGAAGCACGCAGATACACCGGATCCGGCTGCCGATCCGCTCCACGGGAACAAAGCGGCAAAGCCTGAGCATCCCGCACCGCCGCACGCACCGGAAGCACATGCCGAGCCTGCACCGCTTCCCGCGCCCGATTTTGCCTGATCGGCGGACGCACGCTGATCCATCTCAACTGCATACAGAAAGCCGCTCCGTTCCACGCTGATCGGAGCGGTTTTTCATATTCCGGCAACGCAATCTTTTTCAGATGGAGCGGCTGAAACAGGACGTTTACAAATGAAAAAGAGGAATCCGCTTTGCGGCTGCGATTTCAGAATGGGCAGCTCTATCCGTCAGCTTGCTGACGCCGCCGGGGATTCTGCGGCAGTCAGGCGCCGGAAATATTGCCCTCAATAAGAACATGGCGCCTTGGCATCTTACCCTGTAAATGACGTATATACGTGCTTTGGCTTCATTGTAAGAAGATATATCAAAATATGTGTGGCGCCTTACACATGTCAATATAAATATTTTAATTATTCATTGTAATGGGAATGAGCATATGATTTCGTCGTATTTGCGTGATTTTCTTCGATGCATATTCCGGACGTTTTTCTGATTTCACACTGTAAAGCGAGCAAGGCGCCAAGGCGCCATGTGCTTATAAATGGCGCCTTGGCAGCCGGCATCCGATATGAAAGCCGGCAGCGATATCCGCAGATGCAAGTCTCATGTATCCACTTGAAAAGCGGCACAACCTCATCTTGCTTTTTATAGAAGAATGTGCTATAATAGATGTGTATTGCCGAAAGGCGGTCAGTCTGCAATGAAAGGAGCGCATGCCATGCCGGAAACCATGCTCGGAAACGGCATCCGATATTCCGGAATCCACGATCCGAAATTCCGGAGCTGTCTGCTGACGCTCCAGTTCTATATCCCGCGCGACCGGCTGACAGCGCCCGTACATGCGCTGCTGCCCGATCTGCTGACGGCTTCCTCTGCGGCGTTCCCGTCCGTGCGCGAAATGACCTTGCAGCTCGAATCGCTCTATGCTGCGGATTTCATCGCAAAGACCTCGCTCTGCGGCGATGCTGCCGTACTGGAATTCACCGCGTCTTGGCTCGACGATGCCTATGCGCTCGGCGGCGAATCCGTCACGGCGCCGATGCTGGAGCTGGTCACAGATGCGCTGCTCCGTCCCAACGCGGAAAACGGCGCGTTCTGCGATCCTGAATTCCGCATCTGCAAGCAGAATCTGCTTGATGACATCGACTGCGAGCAGAACGACAAGCGCAGCTATGCACTCCGCCGCGCCGCCGAGCTGACCTTTGCCGGTGAGCCTGCTGCAATCCCTGCACACGGCACGCGCCCCGAAGCGGAGCGGATCACGCCGGAGCAGGCGTATCAGGTCTGGCAGGAGATCCTGCGGACTGCGTTCATCGAAATCGCTGCCGTCACACCGCAGCCCAGACCGGAAATCGCTGCATATCTCAAATCGCGTTTTGCCGGAATTCCGCGGCAGCCGGAGACGGTCGTTTTTGAGGCGCCGAGTCCCCTGCATACACCCGTCCGCACCGAAACCGAATGTATGCCGCTCGGTCAGACAAAGCTCGTGCTGACCTACAAATACGGCAAAATCCGGCGCGAGGTGCTGCTGATGCTTTGCAGCATTCTCGGATGGATCGCAGATTCGCTGCTGTTCACGAATCTCCGTGAGCGCTCCGGTCTCTGCTATTACTGTTTGCTCTCTAACGCAGCGTTCAAGCATACGCTGTTTATTGATATCGGCATTGATGCGGCAAATCTCGAAGCCGTACAGCATGCCGCCGACGCACAGATCCGTGCGCTGCAAACCGGCGGTTTCACCGACGATATGATGCAGAAAGCCGTCCTGCGATACGGATTTCAGGCGGCGGCTGCCTCGGATACGATCAGTGATCTTGCCGTGCAGCAGATCTTACAGCTCCGGCGCGGAGATCCGCGTTCAGGCGCGGAAATCGCAAAGGCGATGCAGAAGGTCACGCGCGCTGAGATCGCGGAAGCCGCAAAGCAGCTCAGAGCCGACGCAGTCTTTGTGCTGCGTGCAGAGCAGGAGGAGGCGGAACCGGATGCATTCTGAGATCATCACACTGAAAGATGCAGGCACCGGCGACTGCTGCTTCCGGATCCTGCACCCCTCGGGGCTCGAAATCCGCGTCATGGAGATGCCGGATTTCAGCACGGCATATGCGCAGTTCGGCGTGAAATTCGGCTCGGTATACCGGAAATTCCGGCAGGGCGATTCCGTCACGGCGCTGCCTGCCGGTACCGCGCATTACCTCGAGCATAAGCTCTTTGAGAAAGAGGACGGCGATGTCGCAAAGAAATTTGCGCTGCTCGGCGCCTCGGTCAATGCCTTCACCGATTTTGACCGCACGGTCTATTATTTCCGCACACAGCAGCATTATTACGAAGCGCTCGGGCTGCTCCTGCGCTTTGTTCAGGAGCCGTATTTCACGGCGGATACCGTTGAACGGGAGCGCAATATCATCTTGCAGGAGCTGATGGAAGCGCTCGACGATCCTGCCGATCAGGGCTTTATGCATCTGCTTGAGGGGCTCTACCACAGCTATCCGCTGCATCCGGATATCCTCGGAACCGCGGAGAGCATCCGGCAGATCACCGCGGAAACGCTGCATCAGAGTCACCGCGCATTCTATAATCTGCACAATATGGTGCTTTGCTGTGCAGGCAATGTCCGCGTACAGGAAATCCTCGGAATTGCGGACAAATATCTGATTCCTGCGCCGCCGATGCAGGCTGAGCCGCTCTTTGCACCGGAACCGGCTGCGCCTGTCACGGCGTACCGCAAATGCGCAATGTCCGTCGGCAAGACGCAGTTCTCGATCGGCTTCAAGAGCCGTCCGGCTGCCGGAACGCAGCTTCTTCACGATTCGCTGCTCGCCTCGCTGACCGCCGATCTGCTGATCGGTTCCGCAGCGCCGCTTTATCAAAGGCTGCTGCATGAGGGGCTGATCAACGACACCTTTGATACCGACTGCTTTACCGGAACCGGCTGGTTCACCGTCATTTTCGAGGGTGAATCCGATCAGCCGGAAGCCGTTTTGCAGGCGCTCTGCGATGAGATCCGCCGGATGCAGACAGAGGGCATCGACGAAGCCCTGTTTGCGGTGCTGAAAAAGGCAGCATACGGCGACAGCATCATCGGCATGAACAATCCCGAATCCGCATGTACCGCCATGCTGGATGCATATATCTGGGGCTGCGGCTCCCCCTTTGACCGGACCGCCATGCTCGCAGATCTCACGGCAGCCGATATCCGGCAATGCCTCTCTGAGCGGTTTTCCGGCGAATCCGTCTGTCTCTCCGTCGCAGAACCTGAATCCACAGGAAAGGAAGAATCTGAATTATGATGTATTCTGCAATGCTCGCTGCGGTCGATCCGAACCGCATCCGATTCCCGAAGCTCGGTCTGGAGCTGACCGTCAAAAGCACCGCGTTCACCGTTTTCGGCTTCACGGTCACATGGTACGGCATTCTCATCACCGCAGGCATGATGCTTGCGATGCTCTATCTGTTCTCGCGCATCCGCAAATTCGGCATTGACTCCGACCGCGCAATCGACGGCATCATCGGCGGCATCATCGGCGGCATTATCGGTGCAAGACTTTACTATGTCATCTTTCACTGGGATCACTACGCCGGAGACTGGAAGGCGATTTTCAATATCCGGAACGGCGGTCTCGGCATATACGGCGGACTGATCGGTGCGCTGCTTGTCGGCTCGATCGTCTGCAAGCTGCGCAAGGTGCGGCTGCTCCCGATGTTTGATATTGTCTCGCTCGGCTTCCTGATCGGGCAGTGCATCGGGCGCTGGGGCAATTTCACGAACCATGAGGCATTCGGCGGCAATACGGACAATATCTTCGGCATGACGAGCGGCAGGATTCAGCAGTGGATCGCTGCGAATTATACGGACGGCTCCGTTGTCGCAGATCAGCCGGTTCACCCCTGCTTCTTCTATGAATCCATGTGGTGCCTGCTCGGATTCATCATTCTGCATATTGTCTCGAAGAAATGGCGCAAATTCGACGGTCAGATCTTCCTGATGTATGTGATCTGGTACGGCTCGGGCAGATTCTTCATCGAATCGCTGCGTACTGACAGCCTCTATGCAGGCACGCTCAAGATCTCGCAGGTTGTCGCGGTGATCTCTGTGACAACGGCGCTGATTCTGCTGATCATCGGCTTTGCACGGACAAAGCGTCTCGGCACGGATTATCAGCTCTATGTCAATACCGAGGAATCGAAGCGCCTGCTTGCCGAAGCCGATGCCCGTGAGGCGGCTTGGCAGGAAAAGCACGGCAAAAAGGAGGCGGAGGCTTCCCCGATTCTCGCCGATGAGCCTGCGGATAAATCCGATGAGGAAATCAAAAAGGAAAAGGACGCGAAGATCGACGCCCTGCTTGATGAGATCGCGGCAAAGGCTGCGGAGGTCAAAGCGGAAGCGGCAGAACAGCCTGCCGGTCAGGATGAGCATCCGGAACAGTAAAAATAACAGCCGCGGAGCGATGTGTTCCGCGGCTGATTCTATATTCAGGTAAGCTGTATGATATGATAAACGGATTCCGTTGTACCGACTCTGGTTCCGGCAGGCGGTGCCATGTGCATCACTTCTACACGGACATAATAATGCAGAAGCTCGTCAGCATCATCCTGATCGACGTCGCCGTCCCCGTCAATATCGGCAACTTCCAGCACAATAATTGTATCAAAATCGGTCGTGTCAATATACAGTCCCGGGTAAGTAGCTTGCTGTAATGCATTGATCTGGCTCTGTGTCAGCGTTGCATCGACGGAAATCGGTCCGAGTGCAGAAACAATAGCCTGCAATCGCTGTGCATCTTCAAGACTGCTCGTTTGTGTTCCGTTTGTTGCGGCGATACTTCCGACTACATAGCGATAATAAAGAGCTTCTACATAGGTGGGTGTTGCAGCTTCAAGTTCTTCATCTGATAACATTACAGTATTCGAGGATCCCAACCGGTCAATTTCCATTGATGTTACAATATAGTTTCCAAGTGATGGGTTATTATCAATTAATGATTTATTCTTGCTTTTAATTGTAAAACTAAGAATATCTTCGTCTTCTGTCAAGTAACTGCTGCCCATAAAACCAATCCCTACTAAAAAATCGTCAGTATTATTAGCTACCGACGTGCCAGCTTGCAGAAAATTGCCGTATTTTTCAATTATCGGATCCCCAGCATTATTCACCACTGGTTCAAAATAAATACCGTTATAATGAACACTAAATCCTCCTATTGAAATATCAGCCCCATCCTGAACCGAAACAAATACTTTATAATAATAGGCAGTACTGTCCTCATGATCATATTCAGAGCGCACGCTAAACTCAACTGCACTCACTGAAATTGCGCCAGATTGAAATAGTAAAAAACAACCGGATAACATGAAACAAAGAAAAAAGAACTCAATTATTTTCTTCATTTTCTTCACTGCCTTTCTTCCGCCACAAAACGTTCGAGTTCCTCATCATAATAAAAGCGATATCTTTCAAGCGTTTCCAGATATGCCTGCTCTGCTTCAAATGTTCTGCCGACAACTTCTTCTAGTGTCATATCAGACTTGCTCAATCTGACAACATAGTATCTCAGAAGCATTTGTGCATCACATATGCTTGCTTTGATTTCAATATTGCCGCTTCTTGTGAATTCTGTTACGCCGTCAACATTTCCAAGAATTCGCTGTTCGTCAGTAAGAATCCCCTTTTTTCGACATATAAGCTGTGTATAATCAACCAAAACAAGCTGCGCATCAGCAGTATCCACAACGCCGTCCATATTGACATCGCCCATTTGATAGCTAGTCTCTGCCGCAGAGACGGGCGCTGTCAGCATGCCGCAGAGCATTGTTCCTGCGGCGAGCGCGGCAAGCAGTTTCTTTTTCATATAAAAGACCTCCTTGATCTGCACCCGAAAGCACCGGAGCAGCCACCCGTTGACTGCCGCCTGCTTCCTTAATTTCAGTATAGCACAGAACATATGGTTTGTCAATCTCTGCCGCTCTGTTTTGTATCAATATACAATGCAAAAGGCTTCTGCTTGTACAATACAGCGAAAACGAATGCAGACCGGCTTCGGAGCATGTATCGCCGCCTGCCTTGACATGTCCCCGTTCAAGTGGTATAATAATAGTGCAATTCACAGAAACCAGAATCAGGAGGATTTATCATGGCACAGATCATCGACGGCAAGCAGATTGCCGCAAATGTCAAGGCGCAGGTGCGCGAAGAGGTCGAAAAGCTCAAGGCACAGGGCAAAAATCCGGGACTCGCAGTTGTCCTCGTCGGCAACAATCCGGCATCGCGCGTCTATGTCTCGAACAAGGAAAAGGACTGCGCAGAGTGCGGCTTCCAGTCCTATGAATACGCACTGCCCGAGGAGACCACCGAGGCAGAGCTGCTCGAGCTTGTTGCAAAGCTCAATGCGGATCCGAATGTCAACGGCATTCTGGTTCAGCTTCCGCTCCCGAAGCAGATCTGCGAGCAGACCATTCTGCACGCAATCTCCCCGAAGAAGGATGTGGACGCATTCCATCCGGAGAATGTCGGCAGAATCATGATCGGCGATTACAGCTTCCTGCCCTGCACACCGGCAGGCGTCATCGAAATGCTCGATGCGATGAACATTGAGATCAGCGGCAAGCACTGCGTCGTGATCGGCAGAAGCAATATCGTCGGCAAGCCGATGGCAATGCTGCTCCTGCACCGCAGCGGCACGGTCACGATCTGCCATTCGCGCACAAAGGATCTCGCTGAGCAGACCAGACAGGCGGATATCCTCGTCGCCGCAGTCGGCAAGGCAGGCTTTGTCACCGCGGATATGGTCAAGGAAGGCGCTGTCGTCATTGACGTCGGCATGAATCGCAATGCAGAGGGCAAGCTCTGCGGCGATGTCTGCTATGACGAGGTCGCTGCAAAGGCATCGGCAATCACGCCGGTTCCGGGCGGTGTCGGTCCCATGACGCGCGCAATCCTCATGCGCAATACCCTGACCGCTGCAAAAGAACAGCTCTGAAAATCCCTGCACACGCTGTGCATTCATAACGTAAAAAGCCGCTCCGTTCTGCTTCATGCGTGACCGGAGCGGTTTTCATATTTATAGAATGATCATTGCGTCGCCGAAGCTGAAAAATCTGTATCGTTCCCTGACGGCTTCAGCATAGGCATTCATGGTGTGATCATATCCTGCAAATGCCGAGACGAGCATGATCAGCGTGGATTCGGGCAGATGGAAATTCGTAATCAGCCCGTCGATCACCTTGAAATCATAGGGCGGATAGATGAAAATGCCGGTATCGCCCTCGCATGCGCGGATTTCTCCGTATTCCGCAGCAGCGCCCTCGAGCGTGCGGCAGGAGGTTGTCCCGACGGCGATCACTCTACCGCCATTTGCCTTGGTCTGCCGGATCTTCTCCGCAGTTTCTTCGGGAATCGTATAATGCTCGATGTGCATATGGTGATTGCGGATATCATCATCCTTGACGGGGCGGAAGGTTCCGAGCCCGACATGCAGCGTGACGAATGCCTCATCAATTCCCTGCGATCTGAGATCGGCGAGCAGCTCCGGCGTGAAGTGCAGACCGGCAGTCGGCGCGGCGGAAGAGCCCAGCTCGCGCGCATAGACCGTCTGATAGCGCTCCTTATCCTGCAATTTTTCGGTGATATAGGGCGGCAGCGGCATCTGACCGATCTCGTCCAGCACCGCATAGAGATTGCCCTCACATGCAAAGCGGACAAGTCTGCCGCCGTCCTCGGTGACATCCATCACCTCGGCAGTGAGCTTCTCCCCGAAGCGGAAGCGCTTGCCGGGCTTTGCCTTTTTCGCAGGCTTGCAGATGATCTCCCAGACCTTTTCCGCAGTCGGCTTGAGCAGCAGGAATTCGATCGGGCTGCCGGTATCCTCCCGCACACCGTAAAGACGCGCAGGCAGCACGCGCGAATCATTCATGACGAGCAGATCGCCCTTGCGCAGGAATTGCCACAGATCATAGAAATGATGATGGGAGACAGCGCCGGTGCTGCGGTCAAGATGCAGCAGACGGGAAGCCGTCCGCGGCTCAACGGGTGTCTGCGCAATGAGCTCCTGCGGCAGATCATAAAAATAGGTACTTCTCCTTGTAAAATCCGTTTCCATTCGGCTGGATCCTTTCTTCTGTTCAGATGATATAATTGCCGTCCTCGGGCAGTTCTTCGGGTTTGATCCATTTGACCGCCGGATCGGGCTGACCGTTCTCCGCAAAGTATCGGATTGCGGCGAGCGCCGTTTTCACGGGAATGAACAGTCCGCGCGAAACGAGCAGATCATCCCCCCAGACATCGACGGTTTCCGCGAGATCATCCGCATCGCCGCAGGAGAGATACTCCGTCCCGTCCGCGGTGATGCCGAGGAACATTCCGAGATCATCCGCGGCGGCAAGACGGAGCTGTGCCTGCGGTTCCGTTTCCTTATACAGATAGCCGGTGCCGCCCTCCAGCACGCCGGAATCGCGCACCAGAATCGGCAGTGCGCCCGGCAGATCCGTTCCGCCGCTGCGCTTGGTGTTTTCCGCATCGGTCAGATCAAATTCATATCGCAGCTTCATTGTGCATACCCCTTTCACGATGAGAATGACTGTTACCCTTTAGTATACCATATTCTGACGCAAAACGCAATGGGCGAAATATGAAAAAGATGAGCTGACCGCTGCGGAAAGATAAAACGGATGCCGGCACTGCCGGCTGCAAGACGCCATTTATAAGCACATGGCGCCTTGGCGTCTTACCCTATAAACGACGTATATACGTACTTTGATTTATTTGTAAGAAGAAACACCAAAATATGTGCGGCGCCTTGCACATAGTAATATAAATGTTTTAATTATTTATTGTGCCGAGAATGAATATATGATTTTGTCGTATCTGCGTGATTTTCTTCGATGCATATTCCGGAGATTATTCTGATTTCACACTGTAAAGCGAGCAAGGCGCCAAGGCGCCAAGACGCCAAGTGTTCTTATAGAGGGAAAAGCGGAATCGCGTATGACAGAAACGGTGCGAAAACAGCTTTCGGAAGTCTCCTGCCGGGTGCCATATTCTGACGCAAAACGCAAGCCGCAAATTCTGCTCCGAAGCCGGTCTGCATTCGTTTCCGCTGTATTGTACAAGCAGAAGCCTTTTGCATTGTATATTGATACAAAACAGAGCGGCAGAGATGCCGCAGGAACAATGCTCTGCGGCATGCTGACAGCGCCCGTCTCTGCGGCGGAGACGAACTATCAAATGGGCGATGTCAATATGGACGGCGCTGTGGATGTTGCGGATGCGCAAATCGTTTTAGAGGATTATGTTAAGGTAATTGCCGGTTTGCGTGTCAGAATGACGCCGGAACAAATGAAACTTGCTTCGATCACAAATCTTCCGAGCGTTTCTTGGTATGGCGAAACATATCCATTTTGTGTACTCGATGCACAGGTTATTCTGAATTATGCAACGATGAAAAGCACCGCAAAACGTCCGCTTCCGGATGACATCGTAACCTTTTATCAGAATTATGCCGAATATTGATTCGTGCGATGAATTGCTGCGAAGCGGCTGAAAGATTTCGGTTGTGGATGCGCAGATTCTCCTGATTTATTGCACCAGACATATGTCACGCCCTAATTTGACACTTGACGATGTGCTGAACTCGTAAATATCAAGTGATTTTTCGCAGAATACAGAATCAGCCGCGGAGCGATATGTTCCGCGGCTGTTTGTATACCGCTCAGCGCTGCCGACCTTGACAAGAACGGGATTTTGTGGTATGATATATAAGGAAATTTTTGCGGCAGGAAATGCCGCGATTACCCGAAAATCTGACTTTTCAAACGGAAAGGAACGAGCAGCTTTATGATTACTGCAATTGTAGGCGGAAACTGGGGCGACGAGGGCAAAGGTAAGCTCACCGATGTCTTTGCAGCCGATGCGGATTATGTCATCCGTTTTCAGGGCGGCGCAAACGCCGGTCATACCATTATCAACCAGTACGGAAAGTATGCGCTGCATATTCTCCCCTCCGGCGTCTTTCAGGAGAATACCGTAAACATCATCGGTGCAGGTGCAGCCTTCAACGCTGATGCATTCAAAAAGGAACTGGAAATGCTCAAGGAGCACAATGTTCCGACGCCGAATATCCGGATCTCCGACCGCGCACAGCTCGTCATGCCGTATCATATTCTCTTCGATAAGCTCGAGGAAAAGCGCCTCGGCAAGCACAGCTTCGGCTCCACACAGTCCGGTATCGCACCGCACTACGCCGACAAGGCGATGAAGATCGGCTTCCAGCTCGCAGAGCTCTATAACGAGAATCTCGCGGAAAAGGTCGAGCGTGTCTGCATCATCAAGAATGCAACGATCGCCGGTCTTTATCCGGATGCTGAGCCGCTCAAGCCTGAGGAGATCCTCGCATACCTCAAGGACGTTGCTGCACTCATCAAGCCGTATCTCTGCAACATGGCAGAGCTGATGCACGAGGCTGTCAAGGCAGGCAAGAACATCCTGCTCGAAGGTCAGCTCGGCGCACTCCGCGATATCACAAACGGCATCTACCCGATGACCACCTCCTCCTCGACGCTCGCAGGCTACGGCGCTGTCGGTGCATGCCTGCCGCCTCACGAGATCAAGCGCGTCATTACCGTTGTCAAGGCATATTCCTCCTGCGTCGGTGCAGGTCCGTTCACGACCGAGATCTTCGGTGAGGAAGCGGATACCCTCCGCAGACGCGGCGGCAGCGACGGCGAATTCGGTGCAACAACCGGCCGTCCGCGCAGAATGGGCTGGTTCGATGCTGTGGCTACAAAGTACGGCGTCGCGGTTCAGGGTACGACGGATGTCGCGCTCTCCCTGATCGACGTTCTCGGCTATCTGGATGAGATTCCGGTCTGCGTCGCTTATGACATCAACGGCGAGCGCACCACTGAGTTCCCGAGCGGTGACCGTCTCGACATCGCAAAGCCGATCTATGAGAAGGTTCCGGGCTGGAAGTCCGATATCTTCGGCATCACCGAATGGGATGCACTGCCGCAGGCTGCAAAGGACTATGTCAACTACATCGAGAATCTCATCGACTGCCCGATCACGATGATCTCCACCGGTCCTGACCGCAAGCACATGATCTACCGCAAGTGATCTGATTGATAAAAAGAATCATCGCCGCCGGCTTTCCCGCTGACCGCGTTTTTCTTTTGCAATACAAAAAAGCCGCTGAAGCCTGCAAAGAATGCAGTACCTCAGCGGCTTTCATATTTTCGGATTACAGATTCATGCCCTCGAGATCCTTCGCGGTCTCCTCAACGAGTGCGACACACTTCTTTGCGTTCTCGCCGAACATTGCCGGAATATTCGCAATCCAGCCGAGGAAATGGAACAGCACCATATTTGCAGCGAAGGAGCTGCCGCTTGCCTCTTCGTCCTTCCAGACAGACCATGTCTTCACACCGGTCTTACCGATCTGAACCTGATTCTTCTTATCCAGTGCCGGGAAGACGATGCGGTCGGTCATCATGTAGCGGATCTTTTCCGGCTTGCCTGCTGCAAACGGATGATCCTTGATGATCTCATAGAACTCCTCGGGGGTGTAGTCCTTCTGCACCTTTACTCTCACGGTCTTTTTACCAAAAAATCCAGCCATTTTTACTACTCCGCATTTCACCTAAATTCAGGCGCTGCTGCAAAAGCAGCACATGCCATGCGCCCATATTTATATTTTACCATATCCCGTTTTGTTTGTCAATGTAACAATCGCACAATTCAGGAACATACGAAACATGCCGGATTGTCTATTTTTATAAAGAAAAACGCCCCTGCACCAACCCGATACAGGAGCGCGCCTTCCGGCGAAGCAAAATGAAATAGAGGATGTAACTGCAAATTGGCGTATCCGCTGTACAGAATGCCCGCTCAGCAGTACGGGATGTCCTGCCGAATTCTGCACAGCCGGATACATAACAGGAAAAAATGAACCCGTCTATATATAAAGACCTGATAACAGGTGGTTTTGTTTCACTTCATCATGCTATTTTGTAGGGATTCACAATTTGCAATCTGCTTCCAGGTTTCACGTTATACATAATGCATATTAAAGTACATAAAACAGTATCGAAATCGCCTGCAAGAGACTTCCTGCATTGACGAACAGATGAAAGACGCTGTGCATATAGCGATACTTTTTGCCGAGCCCGTAAAGCACGGCGCCGATCGTATAGCAGATGCCGCCGCCGAGCAGCCAGAGAAAGCCACGCGTCCCGAGCACATGCAGCGTCGGCCGGATGATTGCAACAATCGCCCAGCCCATCGCCAGATAGCAGATCATGCTGAACCGCTTATACTTTTTCAGGTCGATTGCAGTCAGCGTCGCAGCGAGCATCGCACAGCCCCACTCAATCCCGAAAACAGTCCAAGCCGCTGCCGGATTCTCTCTGCGGATGCCGGTCAGCAGCACGGGCGTATAGGTTCCGGCAATCATGAAATAGATCGTGCAGTGATCGAGCACCTGCATCACGCGCTTGCCCATGCCGTCCGGAAGCCCGTGATAGACGCTTGAAATGACGAACAGCGTGCAAGTCAGTGTCCCGTAAATACTGCCGCTGGTGATCGCCCACGGATCGCGGTGCTTTGCGCCGATCAGAATGCTGCCGATCAGGATCAGCAATCCGACAGCGCCCCCGACAATATGCGTGATCATATTCATCAGTTCTTCGCCGTGCGTGTAGTCGGGCAGTGTACGCTCACGCAGCGGAATTCGTTTTGCGGTTGTCATGAGAATCGCCCCTTTCAGTTTTTCTATTCTCATGATAACCGATTTTGCCGCAGAATGCAACCTACATTCCGAAGAATCGCCTTTCGCCGGATTCTACCGGAAAATATACGTATCTGCTTGCATTCTACAATCAAGGGAATCCGGTTTTCGGTGGTAGAATCCGCATTTGCGCATAAAAAAGCACAGCGCGCATCGCCGCAAAGAAGAGCGATACGCACTGCACTTTGTATGGAGAGAAACTGGTAGGCAGATTTAAGTGAGACTAAGCTCTTCGGCAAGGTCGTCGTATTTCTGGAACTCGTCTCCGTAATAATTGTTTTTCCACATATCCATCATCTGCTCATAGCGCGGATTGCCCCAGCGCCAGCCCTGATCAACCGAGCCGGAGCCGGCTATGACAATCTTCGCATCGGGATATGTTTCCTGAAGAAGATTGACGCTGTTCCAGCCGCAGAATGTCGATTCCATCCAGACGCGCTGCATCATTGGAGAATTCAGCAGCGGTGTGATGTCGCTGATCGGATTGTAGCTGATATTGACATCGACCAGCTCATGCAGCTCAGCGAGCGGAGAGAGATCCGAAATGCGGTTGACAAACAGCTCCAGATAGTGAAGATGCTTGAGTTTTGCAAGCGGTGAGATATCCCAGATACTGTTGTCCGCGAGAATCAGCAGTCTGAGATTCGGCAGATACTCCGGAATTGCGGAGATATCGGTCAGCGCCTGATGTCCGAGGTCAAGCGCGAGCAGATCCGGACAATATTTGAGAACCTGCAGGCTGTCGGAATACATGCGCGCATAGTCATATTTGAAAATCAGAACAGAGAACGCGACATCATCGGTGCGGATCGACCACTTGCCGAGATACACCCGCCAGACGACCTTCGCCGTCTTGATCTGATCGCGGAACTTCGCCATTGTCTCATTGCCGAGACCGCAGTTGCTCATATTGACAATTTCGAGATCAGGGAACTGCGCAATGACGCGCTTCAGCTCCGGCAGATCGTCCTCTGTCAGGCGCTTTCCGCTGATATCGAATTCAGTGATCGAGGAATCGTATTCCTCACCGTCATAGAATACCGTCCAGCCGAAGGAGACCTCCGGAAACGCCGTTGTCAGCGCGATACGCTCATCATCCGTGAGGTGCTGACCGTGCAGGTCAACCGATTTAAGCTGCGGCAGAAGCGCAAGCTGATCGAACAGCGAGGCATCCAGCTCCACATCGCGCAGATCGAGCGATTCGACGTTTTCGAGAACCTCTTTGCCGTAAATCTCATAGGTGCCGATCACCTCAAATGAGACGTCGGGATATGCCGCCGCGAGCTTTTCCTTTTCGGTTTCGGGAATTGTCTCCTTGCCGAAAATGACAGTTTTCAGCTCGGGGAGATAGTCGAGCTTCCGCATGAATGCACGGGAATCGGTGATGCCGTGCTCAGAGACATCGAGCGTTGTGATATCGGTGCGATAGGCTTCATCCTCGATATTGACGACGGTATGATAC
>JAGKVC010000227.1 GCA_021152595.1 Clostridia bacterium | reverse complement strand
AATGTGGTCCTGGCCGATGAGATCAACCGCGCTACCCCCCGTACCCAGTCCAGCCTGCTGGAGGCCATGGAAGAGCACCAGATCACTGTGGACGGTCACACCTTCCCCCTGGAGCCTCCCTTCTTCGTCATGGCTACCCAGAATCCCCTGGAATCCAGCGGTACCTTCCCCCTGCCCGAGGCACAGATCGACCGTTTCTTCATGCGGCTTTCGATGGGCAATCCCGACCGGGCACAGGAACGCGCGATCCTTGCAGACCGTCAGCTCACGGATCCGCTTGATTCGCTCACACCCGTCACGACACCGCAGATGCTTCTTGCTGCGCAGGGTGCTGTCCGGAAGGTATCTGCCTCGGATGCAGTGCTTGATTATCTGCTCGCTCTGGTTGAAGCGACACGCAGTCATGCAAAGCTGCGCTTCGGACTGAGTACACGCGCAGCGCTCGCACTCCGGCACGCCTCGCAGGCGCTCGCCGCAATGGAGGGCAGAGATTACCTGCTGCCTGACGATATCAAAGCAGCATGGATTCCGGTCTGCGGTCACCGGCTGCAAGCCTCGGACGGGCTGCTCTCCGACCGTCAGGCTTCCGAAGCAGTGCTGACAGAAATTCTGCACAGCACTGCGGTACCGAAGTCATGATTCTGGTGCTTCTGCTGCTCAGCATCGGACTTGCCGTCTGGATCACACAGCAGCTCATCGAACGCTTCGGATTCAAAAATCTGACCTATACGCTTGCATTTTCCGCGGATGAGGTCACTGAGGGTGATCAGGTCGAGCTGATCGAGACAATCGTCAGCCGCAAACCGATTCCGCTCCCGTGGGTAAAGGCGGAGCTGACGACGGATTCCTCACTGGTATTCGCATCAGGACAGTCGTCGGTATCTGAAGAGACAAGATTTGTTTCAAGCTGCTTCTGCCTGTTCCCATATAAAAAAATCGAGCGTCACTGGCATGTGACCTGTACCAAGCGCGGCATGTTCACAGTCTCGCATGCGGTACTGGTCATCAGTGATCTGTTCGGGACATCCGAATGGTCAAATCCGCTTCCCGAGGTCATCGCAGCATTAACCGTCCTTCCGGCAGTCAGGCGGCTGGATGCGCTGACCGAGCTTCCGCAGCAATTCAGCGGTGAGATCATCCGGCGCAGATCCATCATTCCCGACCGCTTTGCGATCTGCGGAATTCGTCCCTATGCCGACGGTGATGCAGTCCGCGATATCTGCTGGACGGCATCGGCACGCTCGGAACAGCCTGCGGTCTGGCAGTATCAGGAGACCGCAGCGCCGGAAATCACCGTGATGCTGAATCTGGAAACGCGCGAAACCGACCGTGATCGCATCTCCGACCGTGCGCTGTTTGAGGATGCAGTCCGGCTCTGTGCAGCATTGCTCGGCAATGCGGAACGGATGCGGCTTCCAGTCCGGCTGCTGGCAAATACCGTGATCGGGAATACACCGGCGGAATCAAAGGTATCTGCCGGTGCAGACGGTCTGCGGCATCTGCTTCGTATGCTTGCAGCGCTCCCCGATACGATCACATGCAAATTCACAAAAATGCTCCGGCGGTTTCTCGAAGCAAATCAGAATTCCGCAGTAATTGTCGTAACGGCATTCGTCTCTGCGGAACTGATGCAGCTTGCAGCAGCCGATCCGCGCATTACGGTTCTGTCGCTGAAACCGCTCAGGGATGCCGTACATCCGGTCAATGTCCGGCACATCAATCTACAAACCGAAAGGAAACACGCTTCATGAAATTTCACCATATCGCAGCATTTGCTGCTGCTTGTTCTCTCGCTGCATTTCTGACAGGATGCGGCAATTCCGCGCCTGCTTCGGAAATGTCGGAGACTTCTGCCGTTTCCGAAGAATCCGCCGCTGAAACAAAGTCCGCATCTGCGGAAGATGCCGAAAAGCAGATCGGCTCCGATATGACAATCGGGGTTCTGCCGATCACCGCACACGCCGGTGACAAGGCTGTGCCGGTTTCTGTTCAGATCTGGAATAACTCCGGTTTTGCTGCATTCGGCATCCAGCTTTATTATGACAGCAAGCTGAAACCGGTGACGGCCGAATCCAATAACGAATTCTCCGATGCGCCTGCCGCAAAATGCGAGCTCGGCAATGCAGCCCAGACCTTTATGAAATCCTGCCTGATCGGCGAAGAGGATCACATGATTGTATTTGCCGGTCTCTCCGGTGAAAACAGCACCGAGGACGGCAAAATCGTCACATTCTATTTTGATATTCCCGACGATGCCCCTGCCGGACATTCCTTCTCACTTGTCACGGCAATCGACTCGTTCAATGACGAAAAAAAGCAGTCGCTCAATGTCAAAACGCTGGACGGCGCAATCACAATCGAATAAGCAGAATCCCCGTATGCATCCATACGGGGATTTTTGTATCATCGCACAGTTTTCAGCAGCGATATGTACCGCAGATTCAGCACCGGCGAATGCGCCGAACTGACAGGTTTCGCAGGCGGTTTCCGGTATGATAGAAGGACAGAACCGGAAGGGAGTCTTTCTCATGTCGATCCAGAGCCGCGTGATCCTGCTGCTCCTGCCAGTCTGCCTGCTTCTGACAGGCTGCTATCATGATCCGGAGCCGCCGCAGAATGCGCCCGTTCAAATGCAGGAGCAAACGCTCGAACAGCTCCATCTTTCGCCGCCGGAGCCAGATTCACCCGTCATTGCAGCGTGGATCCCGTACTTTACCGTCGATGCACTGCTCACCGCATCCGATCCGAAAGCGGCTGTCACAGCCTATCTGACCGGACTTCGCAATCTCGGTGTCAATACGGTTTTCGTACATGTCTGCGCATTCGGCGAAAGCGGCTATCCCTCTGCATATTATCCGCTCCTTCCGACTGCCGCAAAGCAGAATGTCATGGAGCTGTTTCAGCCGGTATGCAGAGAACTGGGCATGTCGTTCCATGCGTGGCTCAATCCGCTGCGGCTGCAAACCGAAGCCTATATGGATGCACAGTCCGGTGATTCGGCGCTCCGTGCATGGTATCAGGATCCGGAGGCACGCGCAGCACATCTCTCCAAATGGGACGGCCGATACTATCTGAATCCTGCGGCAGATTCGACCTGTGAATTCCTGACGGGTGCAATCACGGAGCTGATCTCACAGTATCATCCGGACGGCGTACATATCGACGATTATTTTTATCCGACAGCCGAAACCGCATTTGACGCACAGGATTTTGCAGTCTCCGGTGCATCGGATTTGTCAGAGTGGCGGCGCGGCAATATCACCGAGCTGATGCATCAGATGAACAGCGCCGTTCACAGCGCCGATCCGGATGCCGTCTTTTCTGTCAGTCCGCAGGGCAATCTGCGTGAGAACCGCGAGGCACTTTATGCGGATGTTCCGGCATGGCTCACAGAGAATCCCTGCTGTGACTGGATTATTCCGCAGATCTATTTCGGTTATGAACATGAAAGTGCGCCTTTTGCAGAGATACTCCGGATGTGGCAGACATTGCCGCGCAGCGAGACGGTGCGTCTGATCGTCGGGCTGGCTGCATACAAATCCGGACAGCCGGATCCCTATGCAGGAGCAGGCGCATCGGAATGGTGTGCTGTGCCGGATCTGCTTTCCTTTGAGGCGAAAACGCTGGACGGGATCAGCTTTGCGCCGGAGGATTTTGCGGATGCCGATGTCACGGCAATCAATATCTGGTCTACGACCTGCGGTCCCTGCGTCCGTGAAATGCCGGAACTTGCCGAATATGTGAAGACGCTTCCGGAGAATCTGCGCATCATGACATGGTGTCTGGATGCGGATGTTTCCACATCATCAGCCGATATCGCACAGTATCTCACGGAATGCGGTTTTACCGGAATTACACTGGCTTCCGGCAGCGGAGATCTCGAAAAGCTGTATAATCAGCTCATGTACACGCCGACGACGATCTTCATTGATGCAGAAGGCAGACAGGTCGCGGAACCGCTGATCGGTGCAGGCAGCATTGAGGAGCGCTATTCCGCACAGTTTGAAGCAGCGCTTGATTCGCTTGGAATCGCGCAGAAAACTGAATAACAAATGCCGC
>JAGKVC010000226.1 GCA_021152595.1 Clostridia bacterium | reverse complement strand
AACAACAAAAAGCTGAACCGCGCCCAACAAAAATAAACATTCGGAGAAAGGATAAGAACAAGAAACGAAACCGCCCCGATTCAATGACCGGAGCGGTTCCATTCAAATCATCCATAAAAACGCATCCTCAATGCGCCTCAGTCATATAAGCGTCATACAGCTCTGTGCAGCATTTGTCAAGCTGCTCATACAAATCTCTGACCTGCGGGTTGTCAGAACAGTGCAGAAACTTCATCTCTTGCAGTCGCGTGATCTTTGATTTATGCTTTCGATAAAAAGCCGCAGGAGAAGCAGCTTCATAGGACAATACTTTCAGATCATGCTGCAACCCCTGAATAAACTTCCCGTTTGTTTCGAGACCTTTGCAGCGCTCTTTGGCTTCCTGCAAATGCAGGATGATATCCTCTGCCTGTTTCACCGGCGCAGAATAAAACGATCTGAGCTGCTCCGCCGAATATTTCGTACTCTCCAGAACATCAGATTCATGCCCGAACAAAGTCGGTTCCATATGTAAAACGCAGTCAACGATCTGACGGTTTGCTGCTTCATCATCCAGCTTCGTAACCGAAAGCCAGTAGATATAACATGGATCAGCTTCGCCGATCAGGATCACATCATTATTGAGAGCATAATATGCCTGAATGCAGCGATGTTTGGGATTCGGTGTATAATTGGGTACACAAAAATTATCCGCTGTCAGACAATTATATTTCTCAACTTCCATCACAAGCTCCAATCATATGATCAATTTCAATCCAGCGCCGCAGTAAAGAAGTCCGAGCCGTTGCGCGCGTCGAATTTTCCGGCGAGATCCCTACAGTTCTGCATCATGGCTTCCGCCTGCACCGCGAGCTGCTCCGGTGTCAGAACCGTCCCGTTGATTTCTTTCATCGAAAGCCCCTGCTTCGCCGCCGCTTTCAGCAGCATTGCCACACCGCGGTCAAACCAGAAGCACAGAAACGGATTCCGCGAGCCCTCGCGCAGCGCCTTGTTCTTCGCATAGAATTCGAGTCCGCGTGCAGGATCCGCCGCCGCATCATAGCACAGCACGGTTCCGATCGGTTCGAGCTGAAAGCGCTGACCGGAACAGAGCGCGCGCAGCGGCACCGCATATTTCTCCGCTTCTGCCTGATCGCCGCGCTTCATCGCATCACGCAGCAGATAAAGATAGGTCTTGCAGGGGACCTCCTCGGTTCTGAGATTGCGGTCAAGGATCTGATGCGCCGCCTTCATTGCCTGCTCACGGTTGCCGGATTCCAGCGCAAAGCGAACGGTCGAATCCAGTTCGCTCGCCTCGCCGTCGCTCATGGCATCCGGCTTGCATTCGAGAAAGCGGTCAAAATCCATGCGCATCTTCGCGCGGTCGCAATAGCTGAAAAAGATCGCACGCTTCTCATACCACGAGCGCAGCGAATACCCGTTTTCCAGCAGCATCCGGCGATATTCCGAGAACCAGCGGATCACCTGCACCTTTTCGATCTGGTAAAATTCCGTTGCCGCCTCGACAATCCACTTGAACATCCAGAGCGTATCCCAGAGATTCTCCTTCTCCAGCTCCGGATCACGTTTGACCAGTGCGAGATACTGCGGAAAATCCACGAGCGCCTGATAGCGGTCGCCCGAAAAGACCGATTCGTGAATCAGATCATGATGAAACCGGATCGCCCATGGCAGATCATTTGCCTGCTCCGCTGCCGCCGCCGCATTCCGGATCGCACGCATCCGCGGATCACCGGATTGCAGCGCGCGGTAATTCATGCGCATTTCTTCCGGATTATACTGTTCCATTTTTCATACCTCCGTATTATGTTCTCTGGTCGGCAGAAGCAGCAGAATTACTGATGCCAGCAGCAAAACCGCGGTTGTCGCGGCACCGCCCTCAAGTCCGAATGTGCCGCCGCCGATCCATTCCAGACGGTCTGTCTGCGAAAAACGGAAAACGCAGCTTCCGGACGGAATGCCGCTGACCTGCATCCCGTAAAAATTGCCCTGCGCCCAGTTCCAGACGCTGTGCAGCGCGGCAGCACCCCAAAGGCTGCCTGTCCGCAGCACATAAAGCGATGTCATGACACCGAACAGGATCAGATTTCCGATCGCAAATAATGAGATGCCGTCATTGTTCATGTGCAGCAGCGCAAAGAACACCGCGTCGACGATCACCGCAAGCCACAGCGCATGATGCGTACCGACCGAGGTCATGAGCCAGCCGCGGAAGGTCAGCTCCTCGGAAAATCCCTGTATCAGCCAGCCGAACACCAGCAGAATCATGATCACGGGGCGTCTGAGCGGCTGTGTACCCTCAAACCGGATCGCGCCGCTGCCCCATGCAATCAGAATCACCGCGGTCATCATAGCAAATCCCAGCAGCATGCCGCCGAGATAATCCGGCAGGCATTTCCGCCGCGTCAGATACATCGTGCGCAGGGGACGGTTTTCGATCATGCGGCAGCAGATCAAGGTCATGATGACGACGATCACCGTCAGCCCGAGCTCAATCAGCAGTTCAATATCAAAATCATCCAGCCAATCCGCCCCTGCCGACTTTGCAGCAAAGCCGATCAGCCAGAATGTCAGCCGCTCCAGATAGACCGCGCAGAACATATACACCCAGAAAAGCAGCATCACGATAATCAGATGTTTGCTGATGCGCAGCTCCGGCAATGCGCGGATGCGTTCAAAAAACGGCTTCGGTGCCTGTAATTTCAGATCAGATTTCATGTTGTTCCATCCTCTTCCTCGAGTAAAGCCTGCATTTCCGCGCGCAGCGGTGCATGCAGCGTGACCTGCTCGCGGTTTGCAGGATCGGTCAGCGTGACCGCGCCGCAGTGCAGCGCATGCGCTTCGATTCGCGAACAGTCGCCGCCGTAGAGCGCATCCCCGAGCAGCGGATAGCCGATATGCGCCATATGCACGCGAATCTGATGCGTTCTGCCGGTTTCCAGCGTCAGCTCGAGCAGTGTGCAGCAGGGCGCTTCCCGTATCACGCGGTAATGTGTGACTGCCGGTCTGCCGTCTGCGCGGACACAGCGCGTGATGACAGATGCCTGCGCTCTTGCGATCGGCGCATCGACCGTACCGCTGCCGTGCAGACCGTTTGCGACAAGCGCATAATACCGCTTCTCCACGCCGCCGCGGAGCTGATGCGCTGCATAGGATGTCTTAGCGATCACGCAGAGCCCCGAGGTATTGCGGTCAAGGCGGTTGACCAGATGAAAACCGCATTCCGGATACTGCGCGGCAAACCAGTTTGCAAGGGTATCCGCCCGATGCAGCATCGAGGGATGCACCTGCATTCCGGCAGGCTTATCGCAGACCAAGATCTGCGCGGATTCATAGACCACGGGGACATGCAGCTCCGGATTCGGCGTATGACCGCAGTTTTCCGGCAGATGCAGCAAAATCACATCGCCGCTCAGCACCGGATCGACGGTTCTCATGTGCTGCCCGTTCCGCGTCATGCCGTCCGGAACAGCCTTGAGCCGCTTGATCATCTGCGCCGAGATGCCTGCATATTTCCGAAGATACTGCCCGAGCGGCATTTCGCCCTCGCAGCGCACATCAATTTGCAGACGGCTCACAGATCAGCCTTCTTCCTGCGCGGCTTCGGCTCCGGCAGCTCCTCATACATCGCCGGAATCAGCGCTTCGAGCAGCGCCCTGTTATCCGGATCGGGGACAAGCAGCATCGGCTTTGCGCCCTCATACGGAATTTCGCGCACGGCATCCGGCAGCAGACGCACCGCCGCAGACGTCTCCTTGACGAGAAAGCGGTTGTCGTAAATGCCGCCGAATACTTTTCCGCGGTAATAGAGAATATATTCCGACATCATTGCACGGCTGCGGATCTCCGGCAGACCGGAAAGCTGCTCCGTGATATAAGTCAGGTAATCTTTGCTTGATGCCATTTGCATGCTCCTTTCACCCATTCTTCTGATATATTAACATATCCGCGGATTCTTGTCAAGTTCGGCGGCGTTTCTGCATAGAATGAAGCAGAATGCGCACGAAAGGAGTTTTTGCATGAACCGTCAGGAATTTGAGGATACCGCGCGCCGCTACCGTGAGGAGCTGTTCCGGATGTATGCAAATCAGAGTATGAATCCGCCGCCGAAGCCCGTGCAGACCGCTCCGCCGCAGGCTGTTCCGGCGA
>JAGKVC010000225.1 GCA_021152595.1 Clostridia bacterium | reverse complement strand
TGTCTGGAAGACAGTACCGAGCGAAGCGAGAGTAACCTGGGACGAAGTCTCGGGATTATAAATGCGAAGTAATAGGCTGTCTGGAAGACAGTACCAGATATCCGTTCAATCCGTTATATCCGTGTTCGCTTTAAAAGTGTTCATTTTACCAGCAGAGTTCTTTTCGAACACGGATTATAAAGATTTTCACGGATGTTATTGCCTTGCGGCAATACTTACTTGAGAAAATTATCCGTTCAATCCGTCCAATCCGTGTTCGAAAAAAACACTCAGCGGTGAGAGTGAACACGAATCTACCGAATTAGCAAATCATGTAGATTTGCCGCAAGGCAAGAGCATCCGTGTCATTCGCTTTCAGTCGTGTTCCCCACCGCAGTATCGCTCCGCGCTTCATGCCGCCACTCGGGTGGGGGATAATTGAAAGCCTTACAGTTTTACAACATTGGATTGAAAAGCTTTAAAGCCTCTGTTTTCAATCGACTTGTTAGATAATGGCAATGGGTCAGGAAGATTGTTGTACGCCTCCATAAATCCATTTGCCATATCACAAGGCGAAGCCGTAACACAACCAGTTGCCGACACGTAGCACAATCTATTGGTAAAACAATGGCAGTATGCCTTACTTTTAGGTGCACTATCCAGCATTTTCACCATATTCATAAGTTGCTTCATAGCAACAGCCTTTTTGTTCTGAATAAATGTGCGGATTTTCATTTTCGTTTCCTCCCGTATGTTAAAAATCGTCGAACCCGTCGAGATAGCTGATTTCCGAGACCTCTGTAAAGGGCGGTTTCAGCTCCGGCTTTGCCGTTATGATCGTATCCTGTTCGTCCAGCCTTGCCGGTTCGCTGCCGCCGCCTGCCGGAGATTTCGGAATCTGCTTTCCGGCGATGTACGAGTGCGGCTGTATGCCGATGCTCTGAATTTCCTCCAATGTGACAGACTGCTCAGCTTCATCATCCTGTTCGGGGGCAGCTTCACGTTGAGAAGAATCGGCTTCGGCAGTATCCGCCGTTTCGCCGTCCTCGGCCGGTTCTGTATGCAGCTCCGCTTCCGCCGCATCATCTGCAATCTCATATTGCACCGTCTGGATGTCGCTTAACAGGAACGCATTTGCCTTGTTTGAGTCCTCTAAAAGCGCATAATTCGAGTGCTGTTCGATCACATACTTGCTGCAGAAGAACGGATAAATGCCTCTGACAAAAAGGATGCATTCATTGTCCTTCATGACCTTGAGTTCATCCACGGTCATGAGTTCTCGCCCCAGAATGCCGTCATTTTCCGATGTGGAGCCGTTTCTGCCCCTTGTCCGGTTCTGTGAGCGTGTGTCTATGGTTTCCTTGCCGAGTGTTTTGGAGATATGCTCCAGCGTGGTCGGCTCCTGACCGCCCAGAAACAGCAGGCTGTCGCAGTTTCCGAGCACGTTCTCCCATGAATCCTTATACATCTTTTTAAGCTGTGAAAGGTTCTGGATAATGACATTTGCCGAGATTTCCATGGAGCGCATGGTCGCAAGGAGTTCCTCAAACCGCGGAATCTGACCGAGATTCGCAAACTCATCTAACAAACAGCGCACATGGATCGGCAGTCTGCCGCCGTGCTTGAAATTGGCGCGGTCATAGAGAACATCGAACAGCTGCGTATACATCATCGCCGCCAGAAAGTTGAAGGTATCGTCCGAGGACGGGATGATGATGAACAGCGCGGTCTTCTCATCGCCGGTCATTTCCAGATGCAGATTGTCGCAGCAGGTGAGGTCCATGACCTCCGGAATGTTGAACGCCTGCAAGCGAACCGCCGTGGAAATGAGGATGGATTTTGCCGTATCGCCGGCAGCCTTTTTGAAGTCCTTGTAGTATTTCAGGCACATATACTGACTTGCCGGCTTTGCGGATTTTGCAAGGTCAATCAGGTTCAACGTCTGCATTTTCTCTGTCGGCGTGTCTGTTTTGGTATACACCTCCGGATGTTCCAGTGCATCGAAAATGAGATCAAGGTCGGACTGAAAATCTTCCGAATCCTCCCGGACTTCTGCGAGTTTCAGCAGCCGCATGACCTCCGCGAAATTCCGCTTGCTCTCGTCTTCGCATTCCACCAGATAGAAGCAGAGTGCCGCCAGCAGTGCTTTGGTTGAATCCTCCCAGAACTGGTCGCCGCCTCCGCCGCCTTCCTTCTGCGTGTTCTTCATCAGCACATTGACCATCTTGATGACCGCCGTTGCACTGTAGTTTCCGTCCGCATCATAGATATAGTTGAAGGGGTTGTAGTTGTGGGAGTGCGTCATGTCGATCAGGTTGAACACTTTGATTTTGTAGCCGTACTGTTCCAGCATTTTTCCGGTCGATCGCAGCAGCTCGCCCTTCGGGTCGGTGCAGACATAGCTTGTGTTTGCCTGCATCAGATTCGGCTTGACATAGAAGCGGGATTTGCCCGAACCGGAACCGCCGATCACCATAACATTGAGATTCTTGCGCGTCTGCCGCGTGTTCAGTGACATTTTCACTTCATTCGTCAGGATCATGTTATTGTCGCGGACAAACTCCTTCGGTTTCCGCCGGAACACTAATTTTACCAGACCCGGAATCCGTTTGATGCCGGATTTCAGCAATCCGGGAATCCGGCTGAAAGCAGATTTCACTCGCCCCGGAAGCTGTCTGAACCATGTATGCACCCGAAGCGGAATCTGTATCAGCTGTGAGGTTATTTGCCGGATACGCAATACCAGAGTCTTCATGACTGCCGCAGGGTTTCGGTGTCCGGCTTTTTCCGGCTGATCGCGCGCTTTGTGTCCGCCTTTCTTCTGCGGTCTGTCCGCCAGAGAGCGGATTTCCTTTTTGTTTGCCCAGCGTGCGCTACCGTGTTCCTCGTGTTTGCGGTGAAACTTCTTCTTTCCGGTGATCTTCGTCAGGACATACAGCCCGATGCCGAATGCAGCAAATACGGGGAATTTCGCAGCATAGCCGCCTGCCTGTACCTGTGAAAACACCAGATGCGTGTCCGTCAGGGTACTGTCAAGGCTTTCGGTGAGCAACTCAAATTCTACGTTTCCCTCATTGTCCGATGCCAGATCGAAGCAGGCTCCCAGTGCCGCGGAAGAGTAGAGCGCAGCCGCTCCCAGAACGGAGTAAATGCTGATCGTGATGAAATCCGCCTTTTTCTCCACGCGGCTCATTTGCGGGACCCCCTCTCGCGCTTTTTGTGCTTGAGGGTATCCCCGGCACTTTGCGCCCTGCGCTTTGCCTGGTCGAGCAGATTACGCGCCAGAGACTGCTTCTGTGCCTTTGCGATGATTCTGTCTGCCTTCGCCGCTGTCATGCCGAAGCTGTCCATGAGCTGCTTCCGGGCGGTGAGCTGATCGTCAAGTGAAAGCCGCACCTCTGTCGAGCCGCCGCGCACCGTGAAGGTGCTCTGGCTGTCACGCTCGATCTGGTACTCCTTGTACTGCACTTGCTTCGGTGCTTCCACAAATCCGAGCTTCTCCGCCTTGTTCAGAATCGCCGTGACAACCTCTGCGTCCTCGACCTTGAGATACTGCCGGATATTCCGCTCCGCTTCCTCGCGGTTCAGCGAATGCCCGGACAGCACCACGAAGTTGCCCGAACCGCTTGTGATCGTCAGCCGCGGTGTGTCCTCATTGGCGAGCTTCATCCTTGCAAACGAGAACGGTTCTGTCAGCAGGCTTTCGTTTTCAAGCCGGATATGCGTCTCGAAGTAGTCCATTTGCTCCAGCGTCCGTGAACCGCTCAGATAGTAGCTGCGCTGCTGGTCTGAAAGCTGATCGCTCAGCGCATTTGCCGCATGAATCGCTTTTGCCTCCGAATAGCCGAGATGTTCCTGCAATATCCGCTCCAGCTTTGCCTTCGTACAGAAGTTCACAGTCAGCTTTTTGCCCTGCTCTGTATCCGCAAAGACGTATTTTGTTTTGCCGTGCCTGTCCGCTTCAACCTTGACAGATACCTTTGCAAGCTCCGCCTGCATCTTCTGAAAATCTGCAGTGACTGCCTGAACCTGCTTTTCGTAGGCTGCGTTGAAGATACATTTTATGCCTTCCTTGGCCTGCATGAAGCTGACCGGGATATCCTGTGCCGCACATGCTGACCGGAAAGCCTCGACATGCTCCTTTTCAATGGTAATCATGCGCTCTGTCTGCTCCGG
>JAGKVC010000224.1 GCA_021152595.1 Clostridia bacterium | reverse complement strand
CCAGCAGGCCCTTTTCCGCCACCGCCTGGCGGATGCCCTTGGCCAGCGTGTGACCGAAGCCTGTCAGCGGCACGGTCGCTCCTGCGCCCGCCCAATCGACAAGCGGCTGATAGAGCCCAACTGCCCCCAGAAATACGCCGGCAACAACGTAGGCGACGAGGATCCTTGCGGGCGTGAGCTTTGTTTTGTCAATGAGGATCTGACCGATCACGCACAGAATCCCACCGACCAGAAAAGCTTTCCCATACTCCATCAGCGTTCCTCCCCGTGGATCGCGACGGCGTGGCAGATTCCCGGCACGGACTCCCCCTGCAGGGAAGAGAGAGGCGAGAGCAGCGCGCCCGTCGCCGCATAGAGAATATTATGCAGCGCGCCGGATTGCAGCCGCGGCAGAAAATATCCGCAGATGATGCTTGCCGAGCAGCCGCAGCCCGAGCCGCCTGCGTGGGTATCCTGCCGGTTCCGGTCGAACATCATGATGCCGCAGTCCTGATGCACGCCGCGCAGCTCATAGCCGTTCTGATCCATGAGCCGGATCAGCAGCCTGCTCCCGACGATTCCGAGATCACCGGTCACAATCGCATCATAATCCGCCGGACGGGTGCGCGTCGCGGAAAGATACCGCGCGATCGTATCCGCCGCTGCCGGTGCCATTGCCGCGCCCATATTGCTCGCATCGGTGATGCCGAGGTCGCGGATCCTGCCTGCACAGATGCCGCGGATATAGGGCGGCGCACCCTCCGGCGCAAGCAGCACTGCGCCTGCCGCGGTACAGGTCCACTGCGCATTCGGGGTACGCTGTCCGCCGTATGCAAGCGGAAACCGGAACTGCCGCTCCGCGCTCGAGAAATGCGAGGATGTCAGGACGGCACAGCGCGGCAGCTCCATACCGCTGACCATCGCCGCGGCAAGCTGAATCCCCTCGGCGAAGGTCGAGCAGGCGCCGAATATGCCGTAATAGGGGATATCCAGATGCCGCAGGGCGTAGGTCGAGCTGGTGCATTGGTTGATGAGGTCGCCTGCAAAGAGACAGCTCACATCTTCCGCGCTGATACGTGCTTTTTCGAGCAGACGGTGCAGCGTGCGGCGCTGTAGTTCGCTCTCTGCCTGCTCCCATGTCTCCTGCCCGAAGCGGCTGTCCGGCTCGGCGATGTCAAAGCAATCCCCGAGCGGACCTTCCGCCTCCTTCTGCCCGACGGTACTGCTCCACGCGGTCACAGAGGGCGGCTTTCGCAGCCGGATCAGACTGCCTGCTTCTTTCATATCGGCATCTCCCTTGCATTGGTTTTGCTGATAGTATTTCCGGCAGGACGAGGATTATACGCATGCAGGCGAGGCGAAGCACACATACTGCACAGCCTTTTTTCTGCCGAAATTATATACAAATATACAGAAAATATGCAAAGAATACTATGTATAACTATACGCATAATATAAACAATCTGCGATGAAACTGGATAGAATTGCTGAAAATCAAGCAAACTACTTGACATTCCGGCAAAATATGCTATAATGGAATTGTCAAAACGATATGTTTGACATACTTTTATCAACATTTTATTCAACATTCAAGGAGGACATTATCATGACCAAGAAGCAAATCATCAAGCGCACCCTTGCAGGTGTTTTCGCCTGCGCAATCATCGGCACAAACGCACTCCCGGCGGCAACCCAGCTCCCGACGCTCTTTCCTGCGATCTCCGCAAGTGCGGCGTCCTATGCAGACTTTAATCCGGTGACCGGCGTTCTGACACTGCGCGGCAATGTCAGCAAAGCAGCAATCCAGAACTATGCCAATAACAGCAAAGTAAAGTCCGTTGTCGCCGCGGCAGGAACAACATTCCCGGCGGACTGCTCCGGATTGTTCGAGAATTTTCTGTGTACCACAATGGATCTGTCTAAGGCGAATGTCCGCAGCGTTACCTCGATGAAAGAAATGTTTTCAAACTGTCGCTATGTGACCTCCATTAACCTGAACAACTGGGTGACCGGAAGCTGCAAAGACATGAGTGGCATGTTTATGTGTTGCTGTAAGCTGACTTCGCTGGATCTTCACTTTTTCAACACCGCAAATGTCGAGAATATGTGCTGCATGTTCGGCGGCTGCCTTAGTTTGAATAATCTGAATATTTCATCATTCAACACGAAGAACTGCAAGATAATGAGGGCGTTGTTCTCCAGCTGCAGATCACTCAAGCGTATCCACTTCAATGTCTATTCTACGGATACCTCGAAGGTGACTGACATGAGCGAAATGTTTTTGGAGTGTAATAATCTTGAATATGTGAATCTCAGCGCGCTTACCAGCACTGCAAATGTGACGAATATGCGCCTCATGTTTAGTGGATGCTTCAAGCTCGAGGATCTGGATCTTAGCAGATTTAATACTGCTAAGGTTACGAATATGTATCAAATGTTCGGGGATTGCAGCAGTCTCACGGAACTGGATCTCATGAGCTTCAATACTGCCAATGTCACGAATATGAGCTACATGTTCTATAATTGCAGAAACCTTGAGAAAATCTATACTTCCTCCGGCTTTAAGACCGACAAGGTCAAAATCAGCAATGATATGTTCAGATATTGCTACAATATTGTAGGCTGGCAGGGCACGACGTACGATCCTTCGTGGACTGCAAAGGAATCCGCAAGATGGGATATCCGCCCGAGATTCCGCGGTTATTTCAGCGTCAAGTAAACCGCAAAAACCGAATCACAAAAGGCTGTGCACACATGCTGCACAGCCTTTTTTCTGCATAGGAAACAAAACACCGCGAAACCTTTTCAGCTTCGCGGTGCATTTTGTATTCAGCCGTCGTTGTTCTCTGCCGGCGGATTATCCGGAGGCGGAGCAGGCGGATCCGTGACGGCAGGCGGTGCAGGCGGATCCGTGACGACCGGAGGCGGTGTCGGCGGCTCGGTTGCCACAACAGGCGGATCGGTCTTTGCAGGCGGATCCGTTTCCGGCGGCTTGGTCTGCTGTCCGGTCACATCGGTACCCTCTGCCTGTGCTTTGGTCGTCGTCTTGGTAGAGGAGGTGGTGCCGGTGATCTTGGTATTCTTCGTGCCGGTCGCAGTCGTGCCGGTCTGCGTCTTACCGGTGACCTGCACATAGACCGGATTGTATGCGTAATAGACGGTGATCTCGTAATCCTCGAGCGCATTGAACGGGGTACCCGGTTCCGGCTCGACGCGGCAGACATCGCCGTTTTCGAAATTATAATTGACCGTCGAAATATACTTGACGACATGCATTTTGCCGTCCTTTGTGGTGGTGACGGTCTCCGGCGAGGTGGTCTGTGCCGCAGTCGTCAGCTTGGACTGATAGCCCCAGTTGTTGTAATTGTACATGCTGTTGGCAGCGCTGCTGTTGTTGCCGCCGCCGTCGATCGGATCGGCAAGTCCCATTTCATCGAGCAGCTTGAGATAGCTCTTGAGGTTCATGCCGTCAAAGCTCGGGATCACGAGCATCGAGGTACCGAGGCTGACCTTGATCTTCATCTTGCTGCCGGTGACGACCAGCGTACCCGGCTCGATCTCCTGCTCGAAGATCATATCCTTCGGGTGATCCTCGCGGAAGACGAATTCCGGATCCAGCTCGAGATAATGGTACTGATCCATTTCCTCCTGCTTGATCGTATAGCTCTTGCCGACGAGATCCGGCACAACGAAATCCGGATGTGCCTCTTCGCCGGATTCGTCATTCCCTGCCGGAATGATATTATCGGAAACGGAGCTGTTCTTATCCTTGAAAAGCGTATCATTGCCGTTGCCGAGGCCGCTCAGCACCTTGACGATCGCCCAGACAACGAGCGTGACGATTGCAAAGAACAGGATCGCAATGAAGAGCGGTGCGCGGATGCGCTCGAAAACGGTCGCCTCCTCCGCCTTGCGGTTGCGTGCGGCGGCTGCTGCTGCGGCGGCAGGGCGGCGGTTCTGCGGTGTATGACTGCGCGCGGCGGCTGCCTGAGAAGGTCTTGCGCCGTGATTGCTGCGCTGCTGCGGACGGCGCTGACCGTTTGCATTTGCCGGTCTGCGCTGCTGTCCCTGCGGACTGCGGCTCTGACCGCTGCGGTTCTGCGCGCTGCCGTTCTGGGGACGCTGCTGGCTGTGATTCTGGCTGTGATTCTGGCTGTGATTCTGGCTGCTGCGGCTGATATTCTGT
>JAGKVC010000004.1 GCA_021152595.1 Clostridia bacterium | reverse complement strand
AGAACCTTAAGGAGAGGGGAGACCTGAGCGCAGCGAAGACTTCCCTCTCCTTGTGGTTCTTGCCCTCGCACCCGCGCCCCGCGCCCAACTAAAATAAACATTTGGAGCAAGGATAAAACACATCAAGCTAATCCCTCAAAAGTGAACAGTGAAAAGAGAAAAACACAAAGAACGCCGCCCGAACTGCATTGCAAATCCGAGCGGCTTTCTTCTATTCAAATATAAAACGTGATTTGGGCACCCATCCCAACAGCCATTTCGCTGAGCGATTCAAGTCTCACAGTGCGCTGAGCATATCCTTGAGATTCTGGATCAGTGCAGTGATCTTCGCCTCACGGTCGCGGATATCGTTGACAACCTTTTCCGGAGCCTTGGAGATAAAGCTCTCGTTCGCCAGCTTTGCCTTGACGAATTCCAGCTCCTTCTCCGCCTTTTCGAGATCCTTCGTGATTCTGATGCGTTCGCTCTCGACGTCGATCAGCTCCTTGAGCGGCATGCAGAGCTTAGCATCCGCCGTTGCGACGGTCACCATGCCGGAAAGATCATCCGGTTCGCTGCTGACAGCCGTCACGCCGGAAGCGCCTGCGAGTCTTGCGAGGAAATCGCCTGCCTCGGCATACTGCTCCGGATTTGCGGTGATGATCGTGATATGCGACTTCTTGGAATTCGGAACCTTATGCTCCGAGCGGCACTCACGGACAGCCTTGACAGCCTCCATGATCTTCTCCATACGCGCCTCTTCCTCGGGGAACTGCAGCTCCGGACGAACCTCCGGCCAGCTTTGCAGCATCAGGAAGCCCTTGTCATGCGGCAGAGCCTGATAGATCTCCTCGGTGATGAACGGCATAAACGGATGCAGGAGCTTGAGAATATCGCGGAGCACATATGCAAGCACATTCTCGACATTCTTCTTCTTTTCCGCATCATCGCCGTTGAAGCGGTTTTTCGCCAGCTCGATATACCAGTCGCAGAAGCTGCTCCAGATAAAGTCATAGATCTTCTGTGCAGCAACGCCCATCTCGAAATGCTCGAGATTATAGGTCACCTCGCGGATGACGCTGTTCAGGCGTGTGAGAATCCACTTATCCTCGAGTGCCAGCTCCTCCGGCAGACGAATCTCGTCGATCGACATATTCATCAGCAGGAAGCGCGAAGCATTCCAGATCTTATTCGTGAAGTTGCGCATTGCAAGGATCTTCTCCTCGCTGTAGCGCATGTCGTTTCCGGGCGAGCTGCCCTGCACGAGCATGAATCTCAGTGCATCGGCGCCGTACTGCTCAATGACCTCAAGCGGATCAATGCCGTTGCCGAGCGATTTTGACATCTTTCTGCCCTGCGCATCACGGACAATACCGTGAATAACAACCTTCGAGAACGGTGCCTTTCCGGTGTAGGCAAGTCCGGAGAAGATCATTCTGCTGACCCAGAAGCCGATGATGTCATAGCCCGTGACGAGCGTGCTTGTCGGATAGAAATAGTTGTAATCCGGATTTTCGGTATCCGGCCAGCCGAGAATGGAGAACGGCCAGAGTGCCGAGGAGAACCAGGTATCCAGCGTATCCGGATCCTGTGTCAGATTGGTGCTGCCGCACTTTGCGCACTTGCACGGTGCAGATTTTGCGACATTGGTCTCGCCGCAGTCATCGCAGTACCAGGCCGGAATGCGGTGTCCCCACCAGAGCTGACGGGAAATACACCAGTCGCGTGTATTCTTCATCCAGTTGAGGTAGCTCTTTGTGAAGCGCTCCGGAACGAACTGGATTTCGCCGTCCTCAGCAGCCTTGACAGCCGGTTCAGCGAGCGACTTCATGCGGACGAACCACTGCTTCGAGATCATCGGCTCGATGGTCGAATGGCAGCGGTAGCAGGTTCCGACATCGTGCTTTAAGTCCTCGACCTCTTTCAGCAGACCGAGCGCCTCCAGATCCGCAACGATCGCCTTGCGCGCCTCATCGGTGGTCATGCCTGCGTACTTGCCGCAGTCCAGAACCTCCGGCTCGCCCTCTGTCAGGCGGTTGCTCTCCTTGAGTGCATTATATTCCGCGACATCCTCCTTGCCGGTCATATGGCCGTCATAGGTGAAGCAGCGGACCATCGGCAGATTGTGGCGTCCGCCGACCTCAAAGTCGTTCGGATCGTGTGCCGGCGTGATTTTCACGACACCGGTACCCTTTTCCATATCGGCATGCTCATCGCAAACGATCGGGATTTCCTTATCGAGCAGCGGCAGAATGACATGGCAGCCGTGCAGATGCTTATAGCGCGGATCCGCCTCATTGATTGCAACAGCGGTATCGCCGAGCATCGTTTCCGGACGGGTGGTTGCGATTTCGAGGAATTCGCCGGTCTCCTTGACCTTATAGAGGATATGCCAGAAGTGGCCGTTCTTCTCCTCATATTCGACCTCAGCATCGGAAATCGAAGTATCGCATTTCGGGCACCAGTTGACCATGCGGTTGCCGCGGTAGATCAGCTTTTCATTGTAGAGCTTGACGAATACTTCGAGAACCGCCTTGGAGCAC
Organism: Clostridia bacterium; assembly: GCA_021152595.1. Lineage (GTDB taxonomy): Bacteria > Bacillota > Clostridia > Oscillospirales > Ruminococcaceae > Firm-04. The sequence continues at coordinate 47,432 of JAGKVC010000004.1, read as the reverse complement.
TGCTCATCCATTGTGAAATGCTCGCGCTCCCAGTCGCAGGAGCTTCCGAGTGTACGGAGCTGCTGCACGATGCGGTTGCCGAATTTTTCCTTCCATGCCCATGCGCGCTCCATGAACTGATCTCTGCCGAGATCGGCTTTGGTCAGACCTTCCTTGCGCATTGCCTCGACGATTTTCGCCTCGGTTGCGATGGCGGCGTGGTCGGTACCCGGAATCCAGAGTGCTGCATAGCCCTGCATTCTCTTGAATCGGATCAGGATATCCTGCATGGTATTATCGACCGCATGTCCCATGTGAAGCTGTCCGGTGACATTCGGAGGCGGCATGGAGATCGAATAAGGCTTCTTTTTCGGATCAATGATACCGCGGAAGCAGCCGTTTGATTCCCACGCCTCATAGGTGCGCTTCTCGACTTCTCCCGGGTTATATGTCTTTGGTAATTCTCTGCTCATCAATATTATCCTTTCAGGTAAAGAGGAATCCGCTGAGCGGATATGTATGCCGGTCGGCGGCTGATTGTGAATTGCGCTGCAATTCACTTAGGGGAGCCCTCTATCGCAGGGCTCCCCTCTCCGGAAAACGATCCGCCGGATCGTTTCCCAGGATTCACCCCTGCGGAGCTCCTTCGATGGGGGATTTCGCACTCTGCGGAGTGCGACCAGAGGCTCCTCGCCTCTGGACTCATCGCAAACTTTTGAAAAAGTTTGATCAAAACTTTTATTTTGGCTCCGCCGTCGGCGTTTACATTGTGATGCCTTATTTTTTCAGGCTGATGTGTGCTTTTCTGCCGTCCTCATAGTCAATGTCATATTCGGTATCGGCAGCCGTGATCTCGCCGATGCTGCTCAGCGTCTCGCCGCAGATATACTCTGCCCAAGCCTGCGGATAATCGCCGGTCAGGGAGAGCGTGATGCGGTCGGTAATCGCGCAGTTCATCTTGCGGCGTGCATCCTGAATGCTGCGGACGATATCACGCGCAAAGCCTTCATCGCGCAGTTCATCGGTGATCGTCAGATCCAGTGCGACAACAATGCCCTTTTCGCTTGCCACATGCTGACCTGCCTTTGCATTGTAGGTCACGAGGATGATCTCAGCGTCAAAGGTTTCCTTTGCGCCGTTGATCTCAAGCTCAGCACCGTTCGCGGTCAGTGCAAACTTGTTGCTCTTGATCGCCTTGATGATCTCCGGCACGCGCTGCGGATAGCGGTCGCGGATCTCATTGAAGTTCGGTGCATACTTGACCTCAGCCACGCTGTCAACGCTCTCCAGCACCTCGACCTGCTTGACATTCAGCTCCTCTGCGATGATATCGCGGAATGCCTCAATGACAGGCACGCCTGCCGGATCGGAGATTGCAACGCCGAGCTTCGTCAGCGGCTGACGGTTCTTGACATTGTTCTTGCTGCGGATCGAACGTGCAAGATAGATCACGCTGCGAACCAGCTTGACCTGCTCGAGCAGCTCATCATCGCGGAAGCTCTCCGGAATCTCCGGGAAGCTGTCAAGATGAACAGAGAAGCCGTCAGTCAAGGTCTGATAAATCTTCTCGGAAATGATCGGTGCGACCGGAGCAAAGAGCTTTGTCGTGTTCACGAGGACATAATACAGCGTCTCATATGCATTGCGCTTATCCTCGGACATGCCCTTATCCCAGAAGCGGCGTCTGGAGCGGCGGATGAACCAGTTTGTCAGACCGTCTACCAGCTCGATCAGGCTGTCAACATACTTGTTGACGAAATATGCATCCATATTCGTCCGGATCGTATTCGTGACCTCATAGAGCTTTGCGAGCATCCAGCGGTCAAGCTGATTGTCGCTCTTGGGCGGTGTCAGCGTCTCCGGCTTGAATTCGTCGATGTTTGCATAGGAGATGAAGAAGTTGCAGGCATTCCAGTAGGGCAGAATGATCTGCTGATATGCGTCCTGAATGCCGTTGTCGTCAAAGAGCAGGTCGCCGATCAGCATTGCATTCGTCTGATAGAGATACAGTCTGAATGCATCGGTGCCGTACTGCTTCATCAGCAGCATCGGATCGGTGTAGTTCTTCGAGGACTTGGAGAGCTTCTTGCCGTCCTTTGCGAGAATGGTGCCGTGTACGACGCAGTTCGAGAAGCAGGGCTTATCAAACAGCGCAACGGAGAGAACATGCAGATAATAGAACCAGCAGCGGATCTGACCGGTGTACTCGACGATGAAATCGCTCGGGAAGTGGGAATCGAACCATTCCTTGTTCTCGAACGGATAGTGCTTCTGTGCGAACGGAACCGAGCCGCTCTCAAACCAGCAGTCAAGCACCTCGGGAACTCTCACCATCGTGCCGCCGCAGTCGGGGCAGTCACACTTGAATGTGACCTTGTCCATGTACTGTCTGTGCAGGTTTGTGAGTCTGATTCCGCTCTTTTCCTCGATCTCGTCGATAGAGCCGAGAACGACTCTCTTGCCGCACTTGTCGCACTCCCAGATCGGGATCGGGGTGGACCAGTAGCGGTTTCTGGAGATATTCCAGTCACGGGCATTCTCCAGCCACTTGCCGAATCTGCCGTGCTTGACGGTCTCCGGAACCCAGTTGATTTCCTCATTGTAGGCGATCAGCTTGTCCTTGATCTTGCCGACATTGAAATACCATGCATCCATTGCCTTGTAGATCAGCGGACGCTTGCAGCGCCAGCAGTGCGGATAGTTATGCTCGATCGTGCCGTCTGCGACTGCCTTGCCTGCATCATAGAGGAAGCGGATAACAGTCGGGTTCATCTCGATGACGTTCTTGTCGGCATCCTTCTCGTAGAAATCGGTGATTTCCTCGGTGAATCTGCCCTTTGCGTCAACCGGATTGACCAGCGGAATATTGTTGTTCTTGCAGGTCCAGTAGTCGTCTTCACCGAATGCCGGTGCGGTATGAACGATACCGACACCCTCATCGGAGCCGACATAATCTGCCGTGACAACTCTGAAAGCGCCCTGCTCCTTCAGATCTGCAAAATACGGGAACAGCGGCTCATAGGTTCTGCCGACGAGATCCGCGCCCTTGCAGGACTTGACAATCACCGGCTTTTTGCCGAAGATCTTTTCATACTTCGGAAGGACGTTCGTGCAGGCGATGAAGATCTCCTCGCCGACATCGACGAAGGAATAATCCAGCGCCTCACCGACTGCCAGACAGAGGTTCGAGGGCAGTGTCCACGGCGTTGTCGTCCATGCGAGGAAGAATACCGGCTTGCCGTCGATCACTTCCTCTGTGCGGAACTTCGTGATGATCCATCTGTCCTGACGCGGACGGGTGGAATCGGATTCTCTTGTATCAGAGATGGAAAGCGAGGTCTCGCAGTGTGTGCAGTAAGGGGTGACGCGGTAATCGCGGTAGATCAGTCCCTTGTCGTAGCACTGCTTGAATGCCCACATGACACTTTCCATAAAGGTGGGATTCATGGTCTTGTATGCGCCGTCATAGTCAACCCAGCGCGCCATCTGCTCGACATACTCTTTCCACGCTTCATTGTTGCCGGAAACGATCTCGTAGCACTTTTCATTGAACTTGTCGATGCCGAGGCTGTTCTCAATGATATTCTTATCATTGATGCCGAGCTGCACCTCTGCCTGATTCTCGATCGGCAGACCGTGGCAGTCCCAGCCCCATACTCTGGGGACCTTGTAGCCGCGCATCGTCCAGTAACGGGCGATCAGATCCTTGATAAACGAAACAAGGATCGTGCCGTGGTGCGGCTTTCCGGTCGGGAACGGAGGACCGTCATAAAATACGACTTCCTCTGCATTCTCTTTGTTGACGGATTTCTCGAAAACCGATTCATCCTTCCAGAATTTCAGGATATTCTCCTGAATTTCGGTGATATTCGGCTTTCCTGCAAGCTCTTGATACTTCATTTTTTCACTCACCTTTTCCTGACGGGAGCTGTTCTCTTTAACTCCTGCCATAATTATGCATCCTACATTATAACACAAATACGCACGCTTGTCAATACGTGGTTTTTTAAGGGAGGAAGTAGGAAGGAGGAGGGAGCGTTCCTTTCTCCTTTCTCCTTCCTCCCTATTTCAATCACTCCTATCTTCTGACTTCACGCTCCCCTGCCTCGGTCGTCCATCGGAGATACCTATAAAAACGCCTGCGGCACCGGATGCACCGCAGGCGTTTCTGTGTTATTACAATTTCTCCGTTCTCACTGTGCCGCGCCGTTCCGGTCTGCGGACTGTCTGATCTATCTTTTACTCGTAGCGGAGTGCGTCGATCGGGTTGAGCTTTGCAGCCTTGATCGAAGGCAGCAGACCGAAGATGATACCGACTGCCATCGAGAACACAACCGAGACCACAATCGCCTTGGTCGAGATCGAGACCGGCACCTCCGCGAGATTTGCGATCACCTTGGATAGTCCGATACCGAATACGACGCCGATCAGACCGCCGATGCTCGTCAGCACAACCGCTTCCGTCAGGAACTGTGCGAGAATGCGCTTCTTGCGTGCGCCGAGCGCCTTCTTCAGACCGATCTCTCTGGTACGCTCCGTGACGGACACCAGCATGATGTTCATAACGCCGATACCGCCGACCAGCAGCGAAATACTCGCAATCCAGATCAGCATATTGTTCGTGGATTTCGAGAGATCCTGCAAAGCCTTTGCCTGTTCGAGCAGGCTCTCGCTCTTGTATTCCACGGCGCCCATGCCCATTTCAATATTATTTTCGGCTTCCTCATTCTCTGCGCTCTGCTTGCGCACATTTTCATTAAGGATATCTGCCGTCTTCTTGCCTGCCATCGTCATGCTGTCGGTATCGACCGCCTGCACGATGCAGTTCTGCGGCTCGTCATAGCGGAAGCAGATGCCCCAGTCATTCGTCGGAATGAAGATCTGTCCGCTCGAGCTCTGATTATACATAAAGTAGTCGTCCACGCTGTTGATTGTCGGCTCGAAGCCGGAACGCTTTTCGACCACGCCGATCACCGTAAACGGTTCGCTGCTGATGTCGATGATTTTGCCGATCGGACTTTCGCCGTCAAACATGCCGCGCACAATCGTTGAATCCACAAGCGCAACCTTGGAATAATCCCCGTACTGCTTCTCCGTGAAGGCAATGCCCTCTGCGATCTCGTAGCCCATTGTGCTGAGATAATCCTCATCTATGCCGACGATCGTACAGGATTCCAGACGGGAATCGCCTAAGAATACATTTTCCGGATTGCTGCGTGTGCGGTAAAGCGAGCAGGCGGAGATCTCCTTCTGATCGAGAATGCGCTGCTTATATTTATCCGAAATCATCCGGACATTTTCCGGCGGCGCATTGTACGAAAAATCATAAGGCCATTCGCCCTGCATCAGCTGCACGTTAACGGTGTTGTTGCCGGCACCGATCAGGTTATTCTTGATCTGCATGTTCGTACCCTCGATCGTCGAGACGATTGCAATAATCGCCGCAATACCGATGATGATACCGAGCATCGTCAGGAATGACCGGATCTTATGCGATAAGATGCCCTGCAAAGAGAGCCGGATATTTTCAAACATGACTGTCTCTCCAAATTCTTATTTCACGATTTATAGCTCAGTGTAATGCCGGATTGAATCAATAGTTCGACGGATACAGCACTTCTGTTGAATCCTGCGTTTTCACGCCCTCCTTGACATCGGTGCCGAACGGGAAGCAGATGCGGTCGTTCTTGACGTCCAGTCCGCCTGTCACTTCAATATAATAGCCCCAGTAATTCTTGCCGACGCTGACATACTGCTTGACAAGGCGATCGTTTTCATCTGCCTTCATGACGTAGTAATCGCCGCCTTCCTGCCGGATATAGTGGATCGGAAGGACAACTGCGCTGCTTTTTTTGCCGGATTCGCCGTTCTGCGGAACAGAGACATCCACGCCGTTGCCGATGACAAAATCCGTGGAATCCATGAGCTTTGCGTGCAGCTTATACATCGAGCTGTTCGGATTTGCCTGCCACATATTGGCGCTGTATGAAGAAGGCTCATCTTCAACCGAAGTGACCTCCGCCTCCGTGAACGCGCCGTTCTGGTAGGACTGCACATTGAGGATCGTTCCGGCAGGCAGCTCAGCGAGCTGAAGCTCCGGTACCTCGCAGACAACCTCAACGCCGCCTGCGCCTTCGATGATCGCAAAGGCATTGTCGTCCTCAGAGGGCTCTGCAAACGGATCCTGCATCTCCTCCGGCTGCTCCTGCTCCTGCTCCGGCTCTGCATCCGCCTCCGCGGCGCTCTTGCCGATCTTCTTCACAACGCCGTCGATCGTCGCAACAACCTTTCCGTCAGATTTCTGCTTCTTCGCAGTTTCCAGTGCGAGCTGTGCGGTTTTCAGGTTGATCTCCAGATCCTTGATCTGGCTTTCCTGCGATGCGATCATGCGGTCGAGTTCCTTGCGCGAATACATATAGTCATTGCCGTAATCCGGTACTTCCGGGATCTCCGGCTCCGGCATGACAACCGGCTCATCCGGCATCAGATCCGCCCCTTCGGGGATTTCCGGCTCCGGCATCGCAAAGGAGAGCTGACCGTGCAGCACACCCTCCGGATCAATCGAAATACTGCCGTTTTCCGGATCAATATTGACGCCGTCGGTCACATTCCAGTCATCCGCCTCCGCGAGTTTGATCTGCTCGCCGGAGATGATCCACTGATAGAGGAACGACGAATCTTCATCATAAACGCGCAGTGCCGCGGTGCGCTTCATGCCGGAAAGCGCCGCCATGAATGCCTTGCGGACAACCGTCTTGGTGCCGCAGTTGAAGATGAACGGATCGGCTGCCGTTCCGCTGCCGGAAACCGGCTGGATCGCACCCGTCAGCTCATTTGCAACAACAATCTCCTGCACGGGGATCTCAGGCTCCTCCGGCAGCTCCGGAATCTCAGGCTCCGGCTGCGCAGGCATATCCTCCGAGGGACGGTAGCCGCGGATCTCCGCAAGCTCCTTCTGCGCCATTTTGATATCCTGCTCAATGACATGCACCTGATTTTCCTTCTGTGCAAGCTCCAGCTCGACAACCGTCATGTCATATTCGAGGATCGTGTCGCCCTTTTTGACCTCCTGCCCCTGCTCGACAAAGACCTCCTTGACGAGCTTGTTTGTATCAACATAGACCTTCTGTGCATTTGCAGCGCTGATATAGCCCCACATATTAGAATCGGTATATTCAAACATGCCCGCAGGCTGTGCCATCAGATTCACCGGCACAACATCGACGATCTTCTTTTCGTCACGGCTCTTTTCATACTGCCGGTATCCGAAATATCCGCCGCCGCAGAGCAGCGCGAGGCAGAGCAGCGCAATGATCGCTTTTTTCATGCCTCAGCCGCCTCCTCCGTCACATCCGCGGGCTCAGCCTCTGCGGTTTCCGCCTCAGAGATTCTGGTATTGAATGCGCCGTCGTGAAGCTGACCGTCACGGATATACATGACGCGCTTTGCACACTTTGCAATATCCGGCTCGTGCGTGATCATGACAACGGTCACGCCCTCGTCATTCAGCTCCTTGAACAGCTCCATGACCTGATCGCCGGATTTGGTATCAAGCGCACCCGTCGGCTCATCCGCGAGCAGCAGACGCGGCTTATTGACGATCGCTCTCGCAATCGCAACACGCTGCTTCTGACCGCCGGAGAGCTGCGTCGGCTTGAAATCCATTCTGTCCTCGAGTCCGACGCGCTTGAGTGCTTCGATTGCGCGCTCCTTGCGCTCCTTCTTCGAGACGCCTGCATAGAGCAGCGGCAGCTCGACATTTTCCAGTGCGGACTGGCGCGGCAGCAGATTGAAGTTCTGGAATACGAATCCGATCTTGTTGTTCCGTATCTCCGAAAGCTCCTTATCCGAGCAGCCCATGATATCGGTTTTATCGAAGATGAAGAATCCCTTGGTCTGTTTGTCAAGGCAGCCGATAATGTTCATCAATGTGGATTTTCCGGAGCCGGAAGGTCCCATGATCGCAACATATTCGCCGTCGTCCACGGACATTGTGATATCCTTCAGAACCGGCACGGCTTCCTTGCCCTGCATATAATCCTTGTAAATTGATTTCAGTTCAAATACCATAGCTTTATCTCCTGTCAGTTCTCTTCAGGCTGTGCTGCTTCCGCCGGCATCTCCTCAGCAGCAGGTGCGCCGCCGTCCTCGGGGATTTCGACACCCTCCGGCAGCCCGGCACCTTCCGGAATCATATCGCCTTCCGCAGGCATTTCCTCGCCTTCGAGCGGCATACCGTCCTCGCCGAAGAGATTTTCGCCGCCCTCAAGCAGATTGCCCTCCGGATCAAACTTGAAGACATTGCCGTCCTCATCGGTATAGATCATGTTGCCGTCTTCATCGAACTCGGCATTCTCCGGCATACCCATATCTTCGCCGGCCATGCCTTCATCCATACCCATGCCCATATCCTCATTCATCATGTCATTGCCGACATTCTCCGGAATATCCTTATCGGACTGGTTCGTGGTGGTCTTCATGCCTGCTTCGATGTAATCGGCAGGATATGCGATGTAATCATCAATATCAAGACCGGAAAGGATCTGGCAGTCGCCGTGTTCATCATCGACCTCGCCGACGGAGACGATGCGCTTTTCGATCTGATCGTGGCTGTCCTTTGCCCAGACATAATTCTGGTCGCCGTCCCAGAGGACGAACGAGCTGTAAAGCCAGATGCCGTCCTTCTTATTCTCGTCATTCTGACCGTTATCCAGCTCGATGATCACATGCTGACCGAGCATGAAGCCGTCGAGCGACTCCGGCGTGACATAAAATGCATATTTCGACGACTGCGTCTGCTCATCCGAGTAGCCGTAGTACATATTGTTGTCGTCCTTCTGCGGCTTGGTGTCGATCTCGGTGATCTCACCGGCGCGCACATTGTCGTCCACGCGGCTTCTGAGATAAACTTTCTCGCCCTCGAGAATGCTGCCTGCGTTCTGCTCGTTGAAGGTGCCCTTGACACGGAAGTCGCCCTCAGCGGCAATCTTCATAATGACATCGGCAGACTCATCATAGCCGCCGTAGCCCATATTCATGCTGTTGTCCGACGATGCTGTCGGCTCCTTGAGGTCCTTGACGGTACCGTCGATCTGTGCGGTGACGAATGCATTGTTGAGTGAGTTTTTGAGTTTGGTGATTTCGACGTTTTTGGTTTTGATATCATATTCGCTTCTGGCGTTGTCGCTCTGGAGCGAGAGGATCTTGGTTGTATAGCTGACCTGCGCATCGCCGTTCGCATTCCTGCGTTCCTGCTCCAGCGTGCCGATCTCCATTTCATTGGTCTTGATCTGGTTTTGCAGGCGCTCGATCTCCAGCTCAGCCGATTCAATATCAAGCTGGATCTGCTCGACATTGTAGGTCAGCAGCTTATCGCCCTTCTTGACCGCATCGCCCTCGTGGACGAGGATCTCCTCTACCTGCTTGGTCGTATCATATTTGACATCAACCGTTTTCTGCGCAACAATGACTCCGGCAAAATTCGTAGCAAACAGGTTTGCTCCGTCAACCGTGTTCATGGTTGCGACCTTTTGTACATAGACCTTTTCCGTGCGTGCGGTCTGTGTTCCGCCGTAATGCTTGTAAAGCGCCCAGCCGCCTGCGCCGAGTCCGCAGATGACCGCTGCCGTTACAATTCCTTTGACGATTCCTTTGGCAGACATAATATTCCCTCCGTTATGATGTTTTTTTGCTGTGTTCAGTGCGTCATGCATTCAGCCGCAATCATATTATAATACGCCGGTGAAGTACCTGTCAATGCGGCTTTCCCAAATTTAAGAAAGATTTAAGCATGTTTTCAGATTTCTGCAATCAGCACGCTCTCCGGCAGGTTTTATTATACAAAAAACAAGTGACAAATTCATTTCTTCCGTATAACAATTCTGTCACTTTCCGCAAAAAAAGGATGCGCCGCAGCGGACGCATCCTGAATACTTAATAATATTTGATCTCCTCAGCGAGCAGCTCCTCGTAATCCTCGAGGTTCTCGATGATCTTGCCGGTGCCCTCTGCCACGCAGTCAAGCGGATACTCCGCAACGTAAACCGGCATGCCGGTCTCGCGGTTGATGAGCTTATCCATGCCGCGCAGGAGTGCGCCGCCGCCTGTCAGCGTGATGCCCTGCTCGATCACATCCGCGGAAAGCTCCGGCGGTGTGTGCGCAAGCGTCTCGCGGATCGCATCCATGACATCACAGAGCGGCTCGTAAAGCGCATCGCGGACCTCCTCCGATGAGATCATGATATTCTCCGGCAGACCGTTCAGAAGATTTCTGCCGCGGACCTCCATTTCCGTGACGGTTGCCTCCGGAAATGCCGAGCCGATGCCGATTTTCACCGCCTCTGCCGTGCGCTCGCCGATCAGAAGGCTGTACTTCTTGCGGATGTAATTGACGATCGCCATATCAAAGGCATCGCCTGCCGTGCGGACAGAGCGCGCCGAGACAATGCCGCCCATCGAGATCACAGCGATCTCGCTTGTGCCGCCGCCGATATCGACAATCATCGTGCCGGTCGGCTCCATGATCGGCAGACCTGCGCCGAGTGCGGCTGCGATCGGCTCCGCAACGAGCTGAACCGGTCTTGCACCGGCTTTTTCCGCCGCCTCCTTGACCGCTCTGCGCTCAACTGCCGTCACGCCCGAGGGAATGCAGATGATCACGCGCGCCTTGGTAAAGAGCGTACCCTTGAGCGACTTTTTGATCAGCTCCTGAAGCATCGTCGCGGCGATATCGAAATCTGCAATCACGCCGTCCTTGAGCGGACGCACCGCGATGATCGAGCCCGGTGTTCTGCCGATGATATCCTTTGCCTCTTTGCCGACAGAGCATGCCTGATCGGTTTTGGTATTGACCGCAACGACCGATGGTTCACGCATGATGATGCCCTTGCCGCGCGCATAGATCAGGGTATTGGCGGTACCCAGATCAATCCCGATATATCTGGTAAACATGGTTTGCTCCTTTGTTCTGTTCCGTTTTTGTTTCTGCTTTCATCAGCCGGAAATTCTCCACTCTCTATTTTACCACAAAACTCCGCTTCCGACAATGATTTTTGACAGATCATGTCATTTTCAGCATTTTGCACAAAGCAGAATGGTACTTCTGTAGCTTCTGTCAAGCAATTTGCAGGATATCCGGCAGACAGATGTTTGTGCGGAACGGTCACTTTTCTCATTTTCTCTTGACAGATGCGCCGAAAATGTCTATAATAAAGATATCTGCTTTTTATCGCAGAAATCATCGCGCATACAGGAGGACTATTCATGAAAATCGAAACCCAATGCCTGCACGCAGGCTACACCCCCGGCAACGGCGATCCGCGCGTTGTCCCGATCGTGCAGAGTACAACCTATACCTTTGATTCCACCGCGCATATCGCGGCGCTCTTTGATATGCCGACCGAACCGATCTATTCCCGTTTCGCAAATCCGACCGTCGATGCTGTCGAAAAGAAAATCGCAGCCCTCGAAGGCGGTGTCGCTGCGATGTGTACCACAAGCGGACAGGCCGCAAGCCTGCTCTCCATCCTCAATGTCTGCAATGCAGGCGACAGCTTCATCTCGACCGGCACCATCTACGGCGGTACGGTCAACCTCTTTGCCGTGACACTCAAGCGCTTCGGCATCGAGTGCATCTTCGTCGATCAGGAGGCTTCGCGTGAGGAGCTCCAGAAGGCGGTCAAGCCGAATACGCGCTGCGTCTTCGGTGAGACGCTCGCAAATCCGGCGCTCTCCGTTCTCGATATCAAAAAATTTGCGGACTTTGCTCATGACAACGGTCTGCCGCTGATCATCGACAATACCTTCCCGACACCGATCCTCTGCCGTCCGAAGGAGTTTGGCGCCGATGTCGTCATTCACTCCACTACAAAGTACATGGACGGTCACGCCGTGCAGGGCGGCGGCGTCATTGTGGACTGCGGTACCTTCCCGTGGGATAACGGCAAATTCCCGGAGTTCACCGAGCCGGACGAGAGCTATCACGGCGTCTGCTATGTCCGCGAATTCGGCAATATGGCTTATATCATCAAGGCAAGAATGCAGTTAATGCGCGATTTCGGATGCTATCCGAGCGCAACCAATGCCTTCTACCTCAACCTCGGTCTTGAGACGCTCGCCATCCGCATGAAGCAGTACTGCATCAATGCACAGCAGGTCGCAGAGTATCTGCTCACCCGTCCGGAGGTCGAATCCGTCAACTATCCGGGACTTGCGGATAACCCCTATCACGAGCGCGCAAAAACCTACCTCAAGGACGGCTGCAGCGGCGTCATTTCCTTCGTGATCAAGGGCGGCAGAACCACCGCGATGAACTGGATGGATTCGCTCAAGCTCGCTTCCAATGTCGTGCATGTTGCGGATATCCGTACCTGCGTGCTGCATCCGGCTTCCGAGACGCACCGTCAGCTCACCGATGAGCAGCTCGTCGCGGCAGGCATCAATGCAGGCATGATCCGTCTCTCGGTCGGTCTTGAAAATGTCGAGGATATCATCGAGGACCTCACACAGGCTTTTGAAGCAATTAAATAAGTTGTCTCCGACGGATTGATAATGGGGGCTTACAGTATTGCTGCGCAAACTGTGCCCCAAACTCCGCCAAAGGGATACTATCCCTTTGGAATCCCGTTTTATGTACAGATAACTGAAAGCCGCTCCGGTTCTGCAACCGGAACGGCTTTCTTCATTTGAGAGGGATGTCTTTCTCAGACAAAATCAATCGTCGGTGCTCTTGAAACGGAACATTGCGTTCTCGTTTGCAGCTGCTCCCAAAAAGTCTCTGTAAGCGGAACCGTTGCCGGTGAACACGCCCCATTCCGGAGTCTCTGCCGGTGCTTCCGGATCGCCTGCATATTCATACAGATTGTCGAAGACAACGCCGGTGATCTCTGCAAATGCATCGTGATCGACTGCGATGCCGAGTACGCAGGCTGCATTGCTGTCAGCAAGCTCGGTCTTTGTTGTATCGTGGAAGGCTGCGACGCTCAGGTGCAGCACGCCGTTCGTGTCAACATAGTTGCCGTACTGATTCAGACCGCATCCGGTCACTCTGCCCTCCATGCGGAAGCCGACAAGAAGCAGATCCGCGCCGTTGAGGTCAGCGGGGGCTGCCTTACGGTAGGTCAGTTTGTTTGCTGCGCCTTCAACAGTCAGGAAGTTCTCTGCGGAACCTGCCGGAATCACGGTGTAAACCGGCTTCTTCTCTTCGAGCAGATTGCCGTTGTTGTCGGTCAGCAGATCGGTGGTGTGCTTGACAATGCTGCCGACTTCACCGCGTGCGTAAACGCGCTTCTCCTGCGGTGCGATGGAAAGCACCGGTGCTGCTGCGGCTGCTGCTTCAAAGTCCGGAAGTGCCTCATAGGTAAATTCGTTGTCATTCTCATCCCAGCGAGCGCCGCTGAAATAGCACTCGTACCCATAGTTGATACTGCCGCGGTCTTCAGGAAGCACGCCGTGATCCACGACAACCATGAAAACCTGATGCTGTGCGCGGTGCGTTGCGTAAAAATCAGCATCCATGTTTTCCTGGTCAAGCGAACGATAGTTTGCCGCTTCAATGTTCACGTTTGCTTCCTTATCAACGGTAAGGCCCGTGACAGCGAAGCGCTCATCGGAATAGCCGTGTACGGACAGCACGAAGACGTCCTTATCCGTCCAATCCGCCTCGATGCCGTAATCCTGCTTATACAGGTTCTTGGCATAATCGTTTTCCAGTTCAAAGGCTTGCCAGTTTCTCTTTTCGACCAGTTCCTCTGCGACCGGCTCTGTTGCGATGACCTGAATCACAGACTGATCGGAATAGGGTACCGGTGCATACGGATCTTCTGCCGGTGTATCGTCCTCGTTCACTTCCTCCGGCTCGGTGAAGTGAATCTCCGCATAGCACTTCTGCTTACTGCTGATAAACGGCTCCTCGGTGTAGTACGAAGCAGGCTGACCGAAGATGCTGAATTCCGTCTCAAGCGCCTGAACCTGCGGCAGCGTGCCGTCCGGTGCGCTGATGAGAACACGGTAATAGGTCGGAACCGCAGCTTCATCCTGTGCATAGCTGCCGTTCAGTTTCAGCGAGAGGGTGCCGTCAATCAGCTGCGCGTAATCGACACACAGTGCTTTGTCCTCTGCGCTGCGCTTGTAGTAAACCGCAACGACATCCTTGTTATCCGCAAGCAGATCTCTGATCGCTGCGACGTCGGTATCCTCGGGCTCGGTGAAGTATTCCCATGCGTAATCGGAAGAAGGATCAGTCACCCAGTTTCCCCATGTGTAATCGCCGTCAGTTGTTTCGACAAAGCTGACCTGAACCTCACCTGCATCAAGGCGGCTGCGGAATGCTGCCGGAATGATATCGCCGGTGGTATCCGAATCAATCTGCACATCTGCGAAGGTGCTTTCCGATTCGGTATAGGGCTTCTGCGGTGCAAGCGGAATATACTCCGGATCATACGGCGTGAACAGCACGCTGCTTGCGCACTTTTCATTCGTCCACTTGATCTCCAGATCCTCCGGCAGTGCGCCGTGCGGAACGGTGAGCGTGATCTCGGTATCGAACAGGTTGTCGGACTGACCGGGGGTGTAGTGATACTTGTTAAAGGCATATTCAGTCGTGACCAGCAGCTTGTGATCGACAGTCAGCGCAAGGGATTTCAGGTTCATCTGATCGTAGCCGCCAAATGCGGAATCCATTGACAGCAGGAAGCTGTACTGATCGGTGATCTCGCCGGATGCGCTTTCAACCTCGGTCTTGCGCCACGGGATCCAGCTGCTGGGCTGATCATTGCTGTAGAAGTTGTTGATGTACGCATCAAGACCGTACTTGCTGAGATAGCCCGGGCAGTCAATCGCTCTGATCGCAGTCTTCTCGACATTGAGCAGCGGTACTGCGCGCTCCGGCATCTCGCTGACGCTGAGGCTGCGGACAGTCTGCGTCTCGACCGGTGCATCGTAGCTCTTGACCTGATAATCAACGGAAAGTCTGCTGCCGTTTGCTGCGAATGTGCCGTGCGGAACTGTGATCTGTGTCCACGCAAAGCGGCGCTTTCCGCCCTTCACGGCGCTGTCAGAGGTCAGATCCATGCTGAGGATCAGCTTGCCGCCCGGTGTCAGCTCGAGCGAGCGGACTGCGTCATTCTGCCACGAAGCCTCATCATCCACGGCGTAAACAAGATTCCATGTATCGAATGCTGTTCCCTCGGTGCATTTTGCAAACCGGTGAACATTGACATCCATTGCGGTAACGGCATCATTGAACGCTGCGGCGTCCTTGTAGCCGATTGCCTTTGCCATTGCGTCCTCATCATCGAGAGACTGGACAAGACGCTGAACCGGAACCGTGTTCGCGGTCTTCTTATCGCGGATGATGTACGGCACCGCGGTCTCGCCGGTCTTCTCCTGACGGACTTCGGTCAGGTTCCATGCGGTCGTCAGCTTTGCAGGCAGTTCACCGTGCGGAACCGTCAGCTTGAAATGCGTCCATGCGGATGCTGCGGAAGCGGTCGTCTCATTCTCATATAAATCTGCTGCGACGGTCAGAACGCCGTCTGCGCTCAGATACAGTCCCTTGACGGTAAACTGATTCCACTTGCAGCCGCCGCGGTCGAAGTATGCGATATCCCAGACATCATTGAGTCCGACCTGCTCGCAGTGCGTATATGCGCGGAAGCCTGCGCCGCTCTCTGCTGCCTTGACATCGGCATTCAGGGCTTTCAGATTCTTGAAGCCGAACTTCTTTGCAAGATCGTCATTGAGTGCGCCGCTGACCTGCTCCATGCCGACGACTGCGGTCGTTCCGGCAGGCGAAACAGGGCCGCGCTGGGATGCCGGTGTCTTGACAATATCAAAGAGGATCTCGGTGACGTCGCGGCCGGTAATTGCGCCGTCCTCATTCTTATCTGCAAGCTCCGTGCCGAGCGAGGTGATCGGGGTTTTTGTATCCTCTGCGAGCAGTCTGCTCGAGAGAACCGCATCGGAAACATCCACTCTGCCGTCTACGGTCGCATCGCCTGCGGAGGTAAACGGATTTGCTGCGCCTTCCTCTGCCTCTTCGCCTGCACGGCTGAAGCTGATCTGACCGTTTGCCAGCGTTGCGATGCCGTAAAGCACTTCGCCGAAGTAGATGCGGCAGCTCAGTCTGAAGCTCTCGCCGTCCTTCACGGCTGTGCCCCACTGATAGATCAGCGGGAAGGATGCCGGTTCCGGTACTGCGACGTTCTTCTGCTGTGCGCGGTCATAATAGGATTCGCTGTATTCCGGCTTGACAGCATGCACATATGCGAGAAGCTGCTTGAGGGACGCTTCGGTATCAGCGCTGATGAGATCGGTCGGCTCCGTCAGGGTGCCGTCTGCCATTTGCAGCATCAGGCTCTGCTCTGCGGGATTCAGCACGAGTCCGCTGACATCCTGACCGAACACGCCTTCCGGTGCGCCGACGGTCTGGGTTTTGCTGTTCTGCTTGATCAGCGTCTTGCCCTTTTCATCGAACCAGCGCTGTGTACGGGTATCATAAAGTGCTTTGAAGCTGCCGAAATCGTATTCAAATACGCGCGTCTGGATCGTATCAACGCCGATTGCCGCTGCTGCTGCGGTCAGTCCTGTAAAAGACTGGATTGCCGGGACTGCCTGTGCCATCATTGCAAGACTCATCAGACCTGCAAGAACTCGTTTCGTATTAGTATGTTTCATCGTAAGAACCTCCTCAATCTTAGTTGTTGATATGAACATTGACATCCTCGGCAAGTGCCGCCTGATATGCGAACCACTGCTCGATTCCGTCCGTATCTTCAAAGTATGTCAGATCCAGTCTGACGTCCGTGATCTGCGGCATCGTGCCTGCTTCAAAGAGCAGCGCCGTTTCATAGATCCACTCTGCTTCTTCATAAGAACCGCCGTCGGCATACATCGCAATGTTCAGATGCAGCACGCCGTCTGCATCCAGCTCCGCGGAACGGATGCCGTAGGAGTTCCACTTGTGCGATTCCTTCTGCCAGCGGATGCGGCACATAACCGGATTCTGCATGATCGCTGCGGAAACCGCTGCGGATTTCTGTCCCTCGCCGAGTGTGACGACCGGCGACGGGCTGTTCAGATATGCATTGACTGCATCTGCGCCCTCAGTCAGCGTCCATTCCGGCTGACCGTTCGCATATTCCGCTGCCATTGTACCGGCATCATCCGCCATTGCGATCAGAACCGGTGCCTCTGCCGGATATGTCACCGCAGCGGCGGTTGTTGTTGTTTCGACAGTCTCCGTCTCCTGCGCGGCTGTCGTCTGATCCCCTTCAGTCTCGCTCTGCGCCGGATCTGCGCTGACATCCGTCTGATCCGCCTGCGCTTCGACAACGGTCGTTACGACGGTCACCGCCGGATTCGCCTGATCCGCATTCTGCTTTGCGGTCGTCTGCGTTTCGGCGGCTGCTGTTGTGATTCCGGTTTCCGTTCCGGTCTCAACAGCAATCTGCTCCGCTGCCGACTGCGTCAGGACGAGATCGCCTGCATCCCGGTTGAAGAGCATCACCGCTCCGACCGTCATCGTCAGGCAGGCTGCGACCGCAACCCAGCCGCCGATCCGGAGATTTCTGCCTGCAAGCGGTTTTGCCTGCGCGGTCTGTATGATCACCCTGCCGTGTCCGGCGCTTTCTTCTCCGTCAAAATCCTGTCCGGCTGCCCTTCCGCCGGCGCCTGCCTTCATTGCCGCATCAATATCCTGCGGCTCAAGCTCACTCATCGCTTTTAACAATGTCATGGATTTCAAAGCTGTTCACCTCCCAGAAAGTCCCTGAGTCCCTTGCGTGTGCGGTGAAGTGAAACCTTTACCTTGCTCACGCCGATCTCATATTTTTCCGCAATGTCCTTGACCGGCATCATGTACACATAGCGCAGGATAAAAATGTTCCGCGCCTCCTCGGAGACGTTTTTCAGATACTGCCGAAGCAGCTCTGCCGTTTCCGACTCCGAGATCTGTGCCTCGATATCATCCGGCGCCGCCAGACAATCCTCCAGCTCATCGAGCAGGACCGCTGTCTGTGTGCCGCCGCGCTTTTCCGCATGGAGCTTTTCGTAGAGATTCAATGCTGCATTTCGCATCAGCTTTACGAGATATGCTGAGAAGAATGCCGGCTTCTGCGGCGGAATCGTGTTCCACGCCTTGAGCCATACATCATTGCAGCATTCCTCTGCATCCTGCGGATTTCCGAGGATCCGGATTCCAAGCCTGCGGCAGCGGGTACCGTATTTCCGATCAGTCTCTGCGATTGCTTTTTCATCGCGCGCGAAGTACAATGCAATGATTTCCTCATCCTCCATCGGTACACCGCCTCCCTTTCAAACTTCTTTAAGACGTCTCTATCTATTCAGACAGATTCCGGTCAATTTTGGTTACACAACTTTTTCAAAAAAAATGGCAGCCTTTTTCCGGCTGCCGATCGTTGTCATGATTTGATTGTAAATACGTGGCTTTCACGCTGCTGATTTTGTAAGAATCATTTGAAATGCCGGAAAAATTTTTCAGTTTTTCCCCTGAAATGCAAATTTCTTTTCAAAAAATTTTTTTGATTTCCGCTTTCGCACAAGTCTCAGCGGCTTCATTCTGTTTATGTATCAGCACGGGATTCCAAAGGGAGCCTTTTGGCAGAGTCTGATGCGAGAGCCCGCATTTTCAATCCACCGGAGATACTTTCTTCCCGATGCCGGAGCCGTAGCGGACGATTGTTTCGGCGCCGCTGCGGGAATTCTCAAGAATCTGCGCGTCGATCTCTGCCGCGCCCTTTTCCAGCACAAGAACAATCGTCGAGCCGCCGAACTCAAAATATCCCTTCTCGATGCCGCGCGCAACCTTTATCCCGTGCGGATGATTGACAATCTTTCCGACCAGCATCGCGCCGACCTCGACCATCATCACGGCACCGAAATTCTCCGTGTGCAGCATCGTGACCGTGCGCGTGTTGCGGTGATACACCTTGACATTATGCTCCGCTGCAATCGGATTGACCGTGTGCAGCTCGCCGCCGATCCGCCGCGTTTTGCCGATCTCGCAGTTATCCGGATAGCAGTAGCGGTGATAATCGTCGGGTGTCAGGCGGAAGATCAGAACCTGTCCGCCCTCATACCGCCCTGCTAGGCGCCTGCATCCGAGAAATGTCGCGAGACTGTAATCCGCGCCCTTGACCTCGAAATGCAGATCCGGTGTCACCGGCAGAACCGTCAGCTTTGCATCGCACGGGCTGATCAGCACCTCGGGCGATGTCTCAACCGGTCGCGCAGAGGGCTTCACCGGCCGCGTGAAAAATGCATTGAAGCTGCGGAATTTATCCGGCGCATAATCGCTCATCTTAATATGCTTCTTCAGCACAAACGGCGGGATCGCCACCGTGGAAAGCGGATGCTCCAGTGCATAACCTGCCGCCTTCGAGACGATCGGCTTTGTCAGCAGCTTGAGCGCCGCTCTGCCCGGTGCCGTGCCGTAAAGCAGCCCGAGCAGTTTTCCCTGAGAAGCACAGGAATCCGCCACCGGATTCCCTGCACGGTCACAAATCATCGCTCCTGCGTTCGATTTGACTTCCTGCGGTTCCGACATGACGGATCCCTCCTTTTCTTTGATTCTATTGATGTCCTAACGATCTCTTGAAGTGATCTGCTTGTCTTTTTGCCTTGTCTCACGACAAAAATTCTGCGCATCTCATCTTCCGGATTTCGTTGGTACATCAATCACATATCAGCCGTGACGATGCTTGAAAATCAGCAGCAGCAACTCCAGCACGCCGACGACGATAAACCAGAGCATTGCGCGCATCTGCGGCTTTTTCAATGTAAAGCGCGTGATAAACAGACATGCAATGACCGCATAGACAACCGTTGCGGTAATCGGGAACGCGGAAGCGCTCAGCGCCTCGAGATCCTTCCGGAATGCAAACAGCAGCGGAATAATCAGCGCTACCGATGTCACCGGCAGACCTTCATAGACCTTTCTGCGCTCGGTCGTCACCTGCTGACGCTCCTCCTCTGTCACATTGAAATATGCAAGGCGGATCAGTGTTGCAAGACTGAAGCAGCAGAATACCGCAATATTGATCGGCTTGTGCAGTCCCGCACTGAATGCGATCATCGGGGGCAGCAGGCCGAAACAGACCATATCCGAAAGCGAGTCAATCTGGATGCCGAAGCGGCATTCCTCCGGTGTGCGGTCCTTTTTTGTCTTTGCGACTTTTCCGTCAAACATATCACAGAAGCCTGCCAGCATCAGCATGATAATTGCCATATTGGTGCTTCCGTTCGCTGCAAAATATAAGCCTACCGAACCGCAGACAAATCCGATGTATGTCAGGATTACGGTATAGCTGTAAAAACCGATCATGTTGTGTTCTCATCCCTTTGTATTCCGGCACAGCCAGCCGGTGTTTCGCGTATCTATTCTATTATTATATCAAATTTCAGAGTGTTTTGCAAGACCTTTTCTGCATTTTATGATTTTGTTAAGATATGGCGCTGCGGACAAGCCGCTCGATGATGCTGCCCTGCCGGACGGCGCTGCATGCCTCTGCGGGTGAAAACCATTTCGCCTCGCGCACCTCCTGCGACAGTGCAAAGTCCTGCGCGGCGCTCTCTGCGCAGAAGCAAAGCATCAGCTGCCCTTTTGCCGCATGCCATGCGCTGAACAGAAACCGGATCGACGCCGGATGCAGACCGATCTCCTCGCGGATCTCGCGCAATGCCGCCTCCTCAGCCGTTTCGCCGCATTTCATATAGCCTGCGACGCCGACATAGGTCTCCTGCTGCCCGTAGCTCTGTTTGATGAGCGCCAGCTCCCCTGCCGGATTCTTCACAACGGAAAGCACGCATGTACTGAACATATCAAACAGCGGCTTCTGACATTGTTCGCAGTAGGGCACTGCGCCGTCGTCGCCCATCTGCCGCGGAACGGTCTTTGCGCCGCAGTCGGGACAATATGTAAAATGCATTCGGATACTCCTTTCAGAGCTTATGTCAGTTTCCGCAGAATCTCCGCAAAATACGCAGGCAGCGGCGAATCAAATTCCAGATATTCGCCTGTCACCGGATGCACAAATCCGATTTTCTTCGCGTGCAGACATTGCCCCTGCACGCCCTTTTCCGCTTTGCCGTAAACCGCGTCGCCGTAGACCGGATGCCCGATGTGCTTCATATGGACACGGATCTGATGCGTTCTGCCGGTTTCCAGTTTGCAGCGGATATGCGCGTATTTTTCATACTGCGTCAGGACGGTATAATGCGTGACGGCATCCTTGGAATTCGTCGCAATTACGCACATTTTCTGCCGGTCACGCGGATCTCTGCCGATCGGGGCATGAACGGTGCCGGATTCCTCTTTGAATCTGCCGCAGCAGACCGCCTCATATTCGCGCGTAAAGGAATGCACCGCGATCTGCTCCGCAAGCCCCAGATGGGCGCGGTCGGTCTTGGCGACAATCAGCAGGCCGCTTGTATCGCGGTCGATCCGGTGGACAATGCCCGGCCGGATCACGCCGTTGATGCCGGATAATTCACCGGCACAGTGATACAGCAGCGCATTGACAAGCGTGCCGTCCGGATGTCCCGGCGCCGGATGGACAACCATGCCCTTCGGCTTGTTGACAACCAGCAGCTCCGCATCCTCATAGACGATCTCCAGCGGAATCTCCTGCGGTATGACATCGAGCGTCTGCGGCTCGGGGATCTGCACGCGGATCTCGTCGCCGTCCTTCAGTTTTTCATTTTTCTTCGCAGGTTTGCCGTTCCGGACGATCTGCCCCTGCTCGGCAAGCTGCTGAACGGCGGAGCGCGTCAGCTCCGTCTCCGGATGTGCCGCGAGCCATGCGTCAAGCCGCTTTCCGGCATCCTCCGCCGGAACAGTCAGTGTCAGCTCACGCGCCGGCATCTTCCGGCACCTCATCTGCGTTTTCGTTCAGCGGAGCCTCCTCGCAGAGCGGCGCTGCCTCTGCCGCGGGAAGCTCGCCTGCTTCCGGCAGAATTCCGGCTTCCGCAAGCGGTGCCGCCGTGTGTTCATACGGGATGCGTTCCGCGTTTTTCAGCTTTTTCGCATCGGGCAGCTCCTTTTCCAGAAACAGCAGCCCGATTATTACGATTCCCACGCCGACGGTCACGCAGATATCCGCAAAATTGAATACCGCAAAATTGCAGAGCTGAAAATCAAAATAATCCACGACGCTGCCGCCGCGGAAAATGCGGTCGATCAGATTGCCGAGTCCGCCTGCCGCAATCAGCGGCATTGCGATTTGCAGCCAGCGGCGCGTTTTGCCGTAACGGTTCAGGATATACAGACAGACCGCGATCATAATGATCGGAAATACGATCAGAAAGCCGCGGTTCCCCTTGAGGATGCTGAACGCTGCGCCGCTGTTTTCCAGATAGCGCAGGTGCATCCAGTCAAAGCTGCCGATCTGCAAAAACGGTCTCGCAGGCTGTCCCTGCAAATTGGCGATCGCCCAGAGCTTGATGAGCTGGTCGATTACGGTCAATCCGGCGATTGCCGCGCATACTAGAATGATTGTCATATTCTGGCTCCCGATACTCCTTTCCGGACCGGATAAAAAAAGGAACCTGCATAACAGCATCGCCGCTGCAAGTTCCTTTCATTCTTAAAAATCAAAGCGCTTTCTGGTCTCGTCGCGTCTCTGGGTATCATCGCGGCGGCTGCCGAATGTGCTCTGTGCAACGCCGTCAAATGCGGCTGCCGCGCCCTGATCTGCTGCCGGTGCTTCTGCCGGAGCTGCGGTCTCCTCAGCAGGGACCTCCTCCTCGACCTCGACGATCTCCTCAACGACCTCCTCGGTCTCCTCATCCGCAAGATCCGCGGGGGAATCCGGCAGTCTGGAAATCAGCTCAAGATGCTGCTTGTACATATCGAAGAGCGCACGCTTGAAATCCGCGACCTGATGCTGTGTCGCTACGAGAGAAGCGTTCTCCTGCTCGAGCTGTGCGGTGATATTCTGAAGCTGTGTCTCGGAATCGAGCAATGCCTGCGATTTTACGGAATCAACAGAAGCGCGTGCCTCTGCTTCGATCGCGGCAGCCTTCTCCTGTGCCTCCGCCACGACCTGACGCGCCTGCTTCTGTGCGAGCAGCAGCGCATTTTTGAGGTCTTCCTCAGAATCCTTATATTCACGTACCTTGTCCGCGAGGAGCTGGATCTTGTCATTGGAATCATCGAGATCCTGCTGCATCAGGCGCAGATCATTCTCAATCTGCGAGAGAAATGCATCAACTTCCTCCGGGCTGTATCCGAATTTTACCTTTTCAAATTTCTTTTTCTGAATATCCTTTGCCGTAATCATAGGGTTCTCCTTCCGCCTAAAAATGACATCAGCTTACATAATGACACCGTTTGTTTCCAGCTCGTTGACAAGATCCTCGCCGATGAAGCCGACATTATAAGGTGTAATGATATACGTCAGATTTGCGACCGGCTTGAGGCTGCCGCCGTTTGCATATGCTACACCGACGAGGAAGTCGATGATGCGGCGCTTATTCTCAGCGGAAGCGGTCTCAAGGTTCAGGACGACCGTTTTCTTGGAGATCAGATGATCCGCGATCTGCTTTGCGTCGGTAAACACCTCCGGCTTGACCAGCACGACCTGAAGCTGCGCTGTTGCCTGAATATTCACAACCTTGTTGTCGCGCTTTGCCGTCGGATAATCAGATTCCGGTCTGTAGCTGTCACGCAGCGATGCAGGCTGACGAATTTCGCGTGCAGAGCTTTCTTCCGGCTCGCGCATCGTCTCACGGAACGACTCGCGGACTTCCCGCCGTTCACGGGAATCTCTTGTTTCACGCACCGGCTCTGTCTCGTAGGAGTCCTCCTCCTGCGGTGCGAAGAAATCATGGAGTGCGTCAAAAATTTTCATCTGAATTCTCCTTTTCTTTCTGGTTGATATTTCCGGCATACGCACCCGGTTTCCCCGTGCGTACATCAAATTGAAATCAAATCAGTGAGGGTGCCGGCGGCGGATAGAACCGCGCACCGAAAAGCGCACTGCCGATACGCACGAGCGTCGCGCCGCAGCGGATCGCCGCGGGATAATCGCCGGACATGCCCATCGAAAGTATACGGAGCGGTGCGAGCTGCTGCATCTGCTGATAGAGCTGCTGCATCGCGGTAAATGTCTGTATTTGTTCGGATTCATCCGCAGTCGGCGGCGGAATGGTCATCAGCCCGTCCACGCGGATATTTTTGAGTGCGCCCGCCTCTTTGAGCAGCGTCGGAAGTTCCTCTGCGGAAATACCGGATTTGCTGGTTTCTCCGCCGATATTGACCTCCAGCAGCACCGGCATGATGATGCCCTGCTGCGAAGCTGCCTTGTCGATTGCCTCGGCAAGATGCAGGCTGTCCACGGACTGGATCATCGAGACCTTGTCAATGATCTGCTTCACCTTATTTGTCTGGAGATGTCCGATAAACTGCACCTCTGCGCTGCTGCGGTATTCTGCGCGCTTGGAGAGATACTCCTGCACGCGGTTTTCGCCGAGTACGCTGACGCCGTGATTGACGGCGAGATTGATCAGCTCCGGCGAGACCGTTTTGGTCACTGCCATCAGCGTGATCTCAGAAGGATCTCTGCCTGCCGCGGCACAGCTTTCTGCGATATTCTGCCGGATGTCTGCGAGCCGCTCGAGAACCGCCTGCTTCTGCGCTTCCGTACACGGTGCAAATTCATTCGCCATCCGCCATCACTCCCTTCACGATAATATCGTCATAGAGTGCAACAAAGCCGGGACCTGCACCAATCCGCGAGATATAGTAATTCTCATCCTCATAGATCTCGTCGATTCTGCGGAACTCCGGCGTTTCGCCGACAAGGACGTAAACGCCCTTGAAATCGTCTGTTACAGTGGTGACATTGCCCTCTTCGTCCTCAACCTCCGCCGTCATATTTTTGAAGCGGATCGCCGAGCGCGGAATGCGGATGCCTTCCACGGTATCGCGGACGATCTCGACGCGCTCTGTGCGGTGCTGCACGGTATCGTGCGTCATTTCATCGCAGCAGAAGATGCCCTGCGTTTTTGTGACATCGCCCGTCGAAAAGAGCGAGACAACCTTGACGCGGAGATTCTGCGGCACGGATTCGAGCCGCACGGTCGCGGTATCGCCCTCCGAGAGCCGCATCTTGCGGTTATCGAAGATACCGGCGATATACCATGCGTAATCCTTGATGACCTTGCCGATCACAAGATTGCCGTCGGAAGCGCCGGTGAACATGCCGTCATCCGAGACGGATGCGAGCTGCTCCGGCGTCAGTCCGTTCATGGTCTGCGGCGTGAGAACATCCTCATAGCCGTCCACATAGCTGACAAAATAGGCGCTTTCCGGCGCTGGGATTGTTTTTTCCGGCGCGGAAAGCTGTGCATTCAGCCGGGCGACCTCATCCTCGAGCGCAACGATTCTGTCATTGAAATCAATGCTGGAATCCGTCACCTTCTCATATGTGCTCATCAGCACAGTCATATCCTGCTTTGCATTGCTCATTGCAGAATAATCCTGCCGCTCACGCAGCCGGATCATGGCTTTATACTGTTCGTCGATCAGCGAAGCGAGATTCGCCGGCTGTGCATTTTCGCTTGTGCCGGGATTCTCGATCTTCCGGAGCATTGCGATCTCGTCTTCCTTTTCGGCGATGCGTCTGCGCAGCTCGATCTGCTCCGGCGAGGAATAGATCTCTGCGATGACGCTTCCGACACCGAGCTTTGCGCCGTCGTCCACACAGTAGCGGACCGCGCCTGTCCCGTGATAGGATTCGACCTTTTCATCGCGGATATAGACACCCTGAAAGCTCGAAACATCGCTGACCTCGTAGTAGATCGCATTTTCGGTCTCATAGTCCTTGAAGAACAGGTGATAGAAAATGGAAGAAGCCAGTACAACGGCGAACACCAGCAGTAAAAATTTGAGGATTCGCGTTGTAATTTCGTTCATGAGATATTACTCAGCGTCCTCGCGCTGCTCCATTGCATCCAGAATCGAGATCGGTCTTGCCGGAACGATTGTGGAGATTGCGTGCTTATAGACGAGCTGCTGTCTGCCGTCAGTTTCCAGAATGACGATGAACGAATCAAAGCCGCGGATGATGCCCTTGAACTGATAGCCGTTGGTCAGGAAGATGGTCAGCGGCAGGCGCTCCTTGCGTGCCTGATTCAGAAAAACGTCCTGAAGATTGAGTCCCTTGTTGGTCATGGTTACTTGCCTCATTTCTTTCATATTTACACCCAAATATGTATTTGCGGTTGTATGTCGGTGCATCTGCCGAAAGGTATACTTCGCCTGTCAGCAATTACACATATTATATTATATCACACAGTTCCCCGTTTCGCAAAGTTTTTTTGAAACATTTTTCAGCGATTTCAAAAATTCGGCTTTCAGAACAAACTTCGTCCCGCAGGATCCAGTTCGTTTGTGGATTCCGACGAAACCACGTTCCCTGACGCTTGGCATAACGGCAGGTCTCCTGTTTGACGCGCAGAATGCCTGCTTCAAGCGGTTCTTTGTCCTCCAGCCACGGCAGAAGCTCCTTGTAGCCGATCGCCATTGCAGCGGTCGCGCGGCGTCTGCCGGAAGCATATTCCGCACGCACTTCATCGCAAAGCCCCTGCTCCAGCATCTGATCGACGCGCTGACGGATCCGCGCATACTGCTTTTCGCGGTCCGCAAAGCCGATGCCGATGCGCAGAACCTCCCACGGCGGCGGTACTTCGCGGCTGCGTCTTGCATGCTCTGAAAGCGGTATCCCCGTCAGCTCGTATACCTCAAGCGCGCGGATCACGCGCCGCAGATTGTTCTCATGCAGTCTCGCGGCGGTTTCCGGATCGCATTTTTGCAGGCGTTCCAGCATGACGGCATTGCCCTCCGCCTCCGCCTGTGCGTGAAGCCTTGCGCGCAGGGCATCATCCGCCGGAATATCCGGAAACTGAATGTTATCGAGCAGCGAATCGACATAAAGCCCCGTTCCGCCGACGATGACCGGCAGCTTGTTCCGGCTGAGAATCTCCGCGATTTTTCCGCGTGCCATTTCGACGTAATCCGCAACCGAGCATGCCTGCTCCGGCGGCAGCACCGAAATCAGATGACGCGGAATTCCCTGCATTTCTTCGGCGGTCGGCTTTGCAGTCGCAATGTCCAGCCCCTCATAGATCTGCATCGAATCCGCCGAGATCACCTCGCCGTTGTATGCTTTTGCGATTTCAACGCCGAGTGCCGTCTTGCCGGACGCCGTCGCCCCGACAACTGCCGCTACCAGCGGTTTCTGCTCCATGCCCCGCCCTCCTGATCCGTTTTTATAATAATACTGCCCTGATCTTTTCGCAGTACAGACTGAAATCAATATCCTGTTCATCGGAATACAGATGAAAATGATTGTCGCTGCCGGAATTTGCATATTCTTCGATCATGAAGCCGCTGAACAGCCCGTTTGCCATATCAAAATTCAGATTGCCTTTGATGTTATACAGGGAGAGTTCGATTTTGTACTGCTGCTTCGCATCCGTCAGCAGCATCACGATCCGATTGGTATAATCGCAGAAGTATTCATCAATCATCCGTGCACAGTATTGCAGCTCCAGTATTGTTCCGAAGCAATGCCAGAATTGCAGCTCCGGCGGGATCTTCGCTTTCAGTTCGCCGATCCCGTCAATCCGCTTGGATTCAAACATATTTTCCCCTCTTTACACTTCCCGGTAATAGGGACAGATATTCGCATAGCTTCCGTCGGGCATCCGGAACCCGCCTTTGATCGTCCCGAGCTGCGTGAATCCGAGCCGTTCATACAAATGCCGCGCGTGGATGTTGCTCTCGACAACCGCATTGAACTGTAATACACGGAAGCCGTGCGCTTTTGCCTGTTTCAGGCAATCGAGCACAAGCTGCTCCCCGATATGTTCGCCGCGGTAGCTTCCCGAAACCGCGTAGCTTGCATTGCAGATATGGCCGCAGCGCCCGACATTATTCGGGTGCAGAATATACAGTCCGCAGATTTTTCCGCCGCGCTCCGCAACACCGGTATAGGTCTGCTGTGCAAAGAATGCCGCACCGCTTTCCGGATCGAGCGGCTCCTCCTGCGGAAATGCATTGCCTGCCTCGACGACTTCATTCCAGATTGCAATCATTGCCGACAGGTCGGCATCCGAATATGCTCTGATCATCATTTTTCCTCCTTCCAGACCGGATATTTCCGCTTGTCCGCTTCGGTGATCTCGCGCAGCACGCGGCACGGACTGCCGACTGCAATCACGCCGGACGGAATATCCTTCGTCACGACGCTGCCTGCGCCGATGATCACATTATCCCCGATCGTCACGCCGGGCAGAACCGTGACATTCGCACCGAACCACACGCTGTTTCCGACAGTAATCGGCAGTGCGATCTCCAAGCCCCGATTGCGCTGTTCCTCGTCGATCGCGTGACCTGCCGCCGTAAAGACGCAGTTCGGCGCAATAAAGACATTGTCCCCGAATGTGATCTGTGCCGCATCAAGGATGATGAGATTGTAATTTGCGTAGAAGTTCCTGCCGATCCGGATATTGCTGCCGTAATCGCAGCGGAACGGCTGCATGATCGTAAAGCCTTCGCCGATTTCCGGAATGATCTGCTGCATGACCGCGCGCAGCTTTTCCGTTTCATCCGGCATGCAGTCATTATAGGTGCGGCAGAGTTTTAAGCAGCGCAGCCGCAGGTCAATCAGCTCCTGATCGTAGTTTGCATCGTATAAAAAGCCTTTGGCGGCTTTGTCTTTTTCAGTCATTGGATTCTCCTTCCGGCACGGCATCCTCGAGCTTCGGGATGCACGGCGAAAACTCCGGCATGATGCCGTGTGTGACCGCACCGCGCCGGAAATAATAGACCTGCATATCATTGTGATACTGCGGATCTGCATCGTCGCGCAGATACAGCACGCCGTAGCTGCCGGATGCAGTCTCCGCGATCCGGCAGTATGTCCCGATGATCGCATCGGTTTCCGCGGTTCTGCGATTGGCACAGAATGCCGTCTGCAAGCAGGGCTGCCCGTTCATATACTGCAATCGGATTCCGCAGTCCGGCTGCCGCAGAATATCCTGCACGGATGCCATGATGCGCTTCAGCGCTTCCGGCGTCAGTGCATCCTCATCCGCGGCGGTTTCGTGAACAGACAGCCACGCATATAATTCGACCATGATTCAGTCCTGAATGCGCTTGAACTGCTTTTCGATCTGATATTTCGAGAGCAGGAACATCACCGGCCGTCCGTGCGGACAATGGCGGATCTGCTCATTCTCCCAGACCTGTACAGCAAGCGACTGTAATTCTTCTTTTGTATTGTGTGTGCCTGCACGGATTGCAGCCTTGCATGCGAGATCATGGAACATATCATCGAGCAGATGCAGGTCGGGCTGAGACTGATGTCTTGCACAGTTTGCAGCCAGATCCGCCGCAATCTGATCGAGATCCAGCTCCGCACAGGAAAGCGGCACACCCGTCAGCAGCACGACCGGCGCCTCGCTGAAATCAAAGGTGAAGCCGCAGCCGAGCAGCGTCTCCTGCATCTCCTGCAAAGCACTGATCTCATCCGCCGTCAGCAGAACGCGCACCGGTGTCAGCAAGGTCTGACGGTCTCTGCATTCGCGTGTGCGGAAGCGCTCGAACAGGATGCGTTCATGTGCCGCATGCTTGTCGATCATGACAAACTGCTCGCCTGCCTCTGCAAGCACATAATTATCGAACAGCTCACCGATCACGGTGATTTTTTCGCGCTGAATCGCAGAAATTGCCGCATTGCGCGCTTCCGGCTCATCCGGCAGAACAGAAGGTGCTGCCGCTGCGGTCTCCTGCGGTACGGCAGGAACCTCTGTCGGCATCGGACGAACCGGTGCGGCAGGCTGCGCGATCAGATCCGGAAATGCCTTGAGCGCCTCGGGAATCACGGGCGGTGCAGGCGGCTCCGGAACCGGTGCGGATGCAGCATGCTCCGCCGGAATCTCCTGCGGAAGGGGCTGCACCGGCTGCACATTGACCGCAGGCTGTACAGGCTGCGGCATATCCGGAACAGACTGCTGCGTCTGCGGCACCGCTGCCGGTTTTGCGAAGAGCGGCGCAGGCGTGTTGTCATCCGTTCCGGCGACCGGTGCATGCCAGTCGCGCTGCGGACGCTGCGGCGTATAGATCTGCGGTGTGATCTTCGGTGTCACAGGCGGCGCAGGGATGCCTGCCGCCTGCGGCTGCTCCGGCTGCGGAAGCTGAAATTCATATACCAGATGATTCTGTTCCAGCGCACTCAGCACCGCAAAATACACCGCATTGTAAATCCGCTTTTCATCGGAGAAGCGCACCTCGGCTTTCGTCGGGTGCATATTGACATCGACAATCCGCGGCGAGACGCGCACCATCAGCACGCACGCCGGATATTTGCCGGTCATAATCAGGGTTTTATAGGCTTCCTCGATCGCGGAGATCAGCGTAAACGAGCGCACCGATCTGCCGTTGACGAAGAAAAGCTGATGCGCACGGTTCGGGCGCGAATAGAGCGGCTTCATTACATAGCCGTCAACGGAAATGCCGCCGTTTTCCTGCTCCTGATATTTCACGGGCAGCAGGTCGCGCGCGAAATCCTTTCCGAAAATCGCATAGACCGCGGAGAACAGCTCGCCGTCTCCGGGCGTGACAAATTCCGTCTTGTTCTCGCGGATCAGCCGGAACGAAATCTCCGGATGCGAGAGCGCGATCTTCTGAAAGATATTCGCCGCCGCATTACCCTCCGCGGTATCCTTTTTGAGGAATCCTGCGCGCACGGGCACATTGTAAAACAGGTCGCGCACGACAACGGTCGTCCCCTCGGGGCAGCCGCTCTGCTCAAAGACAGTCTCCTCGCCGCCCTCGAGCATATAGTGCGTGCCGTATTCCGCGCCGGACTGCCGCGTCAGGATCTCCATGCGCGAAACCGCACAGATCGACGCGAGTGCCTCGCCGCGAAAGCCGAGCGTGAAGATCGTTTCGAGATCCTCCGCTGTCTGAATTTTACTGGTCGCATGGCGCAGGAACGCCGTTCTGACCTGCTCCGGTGCGATGCCGCAGCCGTCGTCGGTCACGCGCAGATACAGCACGCCGCCGCGCTTGAGTTCCGCGGTGATGCGCTTTGCGCCTGCGTCAATGGCGTTTTCGGTCAGCTCTTTCAGCACCGAGGCAGGGCGCTCAATGACCTCTCCTGCCGCGATCAGCTCTGCAATGTCCTTCGGTAAAACATGAATTTCGGGCATTGATGTTCCTTTCTAAGTGAACGCTCCGGTTCACCAGTCCTCTTGTATCTCCGTATGCAGCAGCGCTTCCAGGCCGTCAAAAACAGCCTGTATCCGCGGATCCTTCCGGATTCCCCAGTACCAGTTATCCGATGTGACAATCCCGATATAATTCGTTTTTTCGGGATCATAGTCCTTGCCGCTCCAGTTGTCGTAATCCTTCACGCACATCGGCGAAATGCTGAGGAACGGATTCTGCGATGTGAACTGATCCGCCGGAAACAGCCCCGTGCTGCGCAGGAAATCCTCGATTGCAGCGGTATCCCATGTCTCGGAGATATCGCGCGTTCTGAAGTGAAAATATACGTAATCCATAGCGCAGGCTCAGATATATTCCTTCGTCCGGTTCAGATCAACTTGCAGATCGGGATAATCCTGTTTCAGATTTTCCAGCAGCACAGGCACAAGCGATCTGTCCTGCATGATCGTCTGCAGTTCATGCGTCGTGATGCCGACAAGCTGCAAGAACGCAAGCTCGCCGTAGATCGTCTGTTTTGTCGGGATTTCTGTATCATTTGTAATGAGAAGCGAGGTGATTTTACTCTCCGGTTTCCCGAGATTGACCGACTGCGGATCCTTTGCCGAACCGACATACTGTCCCGGTTCAAACCAGCGCTCGCTCCGGAACGTATAGCGCGCCAGATTGCCCATCATGTTCATCGCCCAGATGCAGTCCTGCGGTGCAGTGTCCGCGAGTTTGACGGTCATTTCGTAGCCCCATTTGCTGTACTGCCCGCCGAGGCTCGATTCATCTGCGTAAAGCTCGCTCATGCCGAATGTCACAACATGGCTGTATCCTTTCGCGGACTGATAGGCGCTGTAGCCGTCCAGAAACTCATTGCCGCCGAACATCGCACGGCTCGTGATGACGGTACCGAAATGCGCAGGCTCCTGATCGCCGTAGACCGCTTTGAATGCATCCTCGATCGCATCCCAGCCCGGCGCCCATTCCTTGTCCTCCGCCTTTGCGCGGAATTCTTCCGGTGTCATGGTAGAATCCCCCTTTCCGGATTCACATGGCTGCTCAGTGCAGCATATTCGTAAGATCAAGCAGCAGTTCACGGCACTCCGCATCGGAAAGCTCATTGACATGCGTCTTTGAGAGCTGTGCAATGACCTGTGCATCCGCATCCGCCGAGAACGACATCTGCCCGGCGGATTCCGCGGCGAGCTTTGCCTGATAGCTTTCCTTTTCCGCCTTCGACTGCGCTTCGAGTTCGGTCAGCAGCGCGCGCGCACGGTTCGTCACCTGCGTCGGCAGACCTGCGAGCTTTGCGACCTCGATGCCGTAGCTGTCGTCGGCGGCACCGTCCACGATCTTGCGCAGGAAGCGGATCGTATCACCGTGCTTTTTCACAGCGACGCTGAGATTCCGCACGCCCTCGCACTGTCCCTCGAGCATGGTCAGCTCGTGGTAATGCGTTGCAAAGAGCGTCTTGCAGCCGATCTTCTTTCCGGCGATGAATTCCGCAACGGCACGCGCAATGCTGATGCCGTCAAAGGTTGATGTGCCGCGTCCGACCTCATCCAGCACGACAAGGCTGTTTGCGGTTGCGCGTTTCAGAATCGTCGAAACCTCGTGCATTTCGACCATGAATGTCGATTCGCCTGCGGTCAGATCATCGGATGCGCCGACGCGCGTGAAAATCTGATCGACAACCGAGATTTTCGCATAGGATGCCGGTACAAAGCTGCCCATCTGCGCCATGAGAACGATCAGCGCCGTCTGCCGCATATAGGTCGATTTGCCGCTCATATTCGGGCCGGTGATGATCGCAAGGCGGTTCGACTTCTGATCGAGCAGGACATCATTCGGCACAAAGACCGAATCCGTCAGCATCTGCTCGACAACCGGATGCCGTCCGTCATGGATCTCGATTCTGCCGTCCACGGCGATCTCCGGCTTGCAGTATTCATTTTCGAGTGCCGTCAGCGCGAGCGAGCAGAGGACATCCACCTGCGCGACCGCCGCGGCAGTCTCCTGTACGGTTTTGAGCTGCTGTGCTAAAAATTCGCGCAGCTCCGAGAAAATCACGCTTTCCAGCGCTAGCGCCTTATCCTTTGCGCCGACGATCGTATTCTCCGCGTCGCGCAGCTCCTGCGTGATATAGCGCTCACAGTTTGCGAGCGTCTGCTTGCGGATCCATTCCGGCGGAACCTGCTCATAGTAGGAGCGCGAGACCTCGAGATAGTAGCCGAAGACGCGGTTATAGCCGGTTTTCAGGTTCTTGATGCCGGTACGTTCACGCTCTCTCGATTCGATCTCTGTGATAAGGTCGGTGCCGTGATTCATCGCGTGGCGCAGCGCATCCAGCTCCTGATGGAAGCCGTCGCGGATCACGCCGCCGTCCTTGATGAGCAGCGGCGGCTCGTCCACGAGTGCGCGCTCAATCAGATCGGAGATTTCCGTCAGCGGCGAAATTTCGGATTCGAGCTTTGTCAGCAGCTTCGACTGCGTCAGCGTTCTGAGCTGCTCCTTGATCGCCGGTAATTGCAGCGCCGTCTGCGAAAGCGCCTTCATATCACGCGGCGTCGCCTTCTGGAACATCACGCGTGACATCAGGCGTTCAAGGTCAAAGACCTGATCAAGCAGCGACCGCAATTCTGTCATAACGACGCTGTTTTTCATCAGCAGCTCGACGGCATTCAGTCTGTCCATGATCCGGACAGGCGCCGTCAGCGGCTGCTCGAGCCATGTGCGCAGCATACGCCGTCCCATCGCGGTTTCCGTCTGATCAAGAACGCCGAGCAGCGAGCCTTTTTTCTCATGTGAACGCAGCGTTTCGGTCAGCTCGAGATTGCGGCGTGCATTGGAATCCAGTCCCATGACGCCGTCCTTGCCGTGAACGGTGATCTCGGTAAAGCGCCCGACGATCGCGCGCTGCGTCTCGGCGATATACTGGAACAATCCGCAGCAGACAGACGCATCTGCGCCGTTTTCGGAGAGTCCCAGCGCCTTGAACGAATCCGCGCCGCACTGCTTCAGGACAGTCTCGCGCTGGGTATTGACAGAGAAACATTCATCGTCACGCAGCGTGACCATGCAGGTCGTGCGCGTTTTGAGGAAGTCCGCGACCGGTTTATAATCGAGGAAATCCTTTGTGATGAGCAGCTCCGAGGGATGATAGCGGTCGATCAGGCTGATGAGATCATCGGTGCGTGATTTGCCCTCGAGCCGGTGCAGATTCACCGCGCCCGTTGAGATATCCGCCGCACAGAATGCGATCTCCTCATCCTTGCTCCAGACCGCCGCAAGATAGTTGCAGTTTGATTCATCAAGCATGCTGGATTCGATCAGCGTACCGGGCGTCACAACGCGGATGACACCGCGCTCGACCAGTCCCTTTGCAAGTGCCGGATCCTCCATCTGCTCGCAGATCGCCACGCGGTAGCCGAGGTTCACGAGCCGCTTGAGATACTGTTCTGCGGAATGATAGGGTACGCCGCACATCGGCGCTCTTGTCGGCAGGCCGCAGTCCCTGCCGGTCAGTGTCAGCTCCAGCAGCTTTGAAACGAGGATCGCGTCGTCAAAGAACATCTCGTAAAAATCACCGAGACGGAAGAACACGATCGCATCCCCCGATGCATCCTTGACAGCGAGATACTGCTGCATCATCGGGGAGAGCTTGGAGCGGTCGATTTCGATTGCCATATCAGTGGCAGCCTGCGCAGCCGGAGCAGTTGCCGGAGCAGCCTGCGGCAGCGGTCGGATCGAAGGAATCCGGATCCTGACCTGCGGCGCTGTATGCGATCACGCGGTTGATGCCGTCAAGGAGCTGTTCAAACTCCGCGCGTGCCGCCTGATAAGCGCGCATCGAATCATGCGCCATAATTTTGGAATAGAGGCCGCGGACCTCCTCGCCGAGTACCTTTGCGCGGTCCGCATCGGGTTCGGGCTTGTCCTCCTCATTGCCGAGGTCAAGGCGCTTGAGATTGAATTCGCCGATCAGGTTTTGCAGTTCCTCATCTGCATCGTTATCCGCAGATGCCTTGCGGAATGCAAGGTAGCGCGCGTCCTTTTGCAGCTCCTTACCGAGCTGCTTTGCCATTTCGAGTAAATCTGCCATAATAAAAAACTCCTTTATATCAATTATATCCATGTAATCAAACAGCGATCAGGGGATTTCATCCGCGTCCGCCGCCGTAGCACTGCCATCCATTGTCCGCGGTATGCAGAACAGTCCATTTCCAGCCGCGCTGCGTATGACCGTCCCATCCCGTTCCGGATACCAATGCGCTTGTTGTAAATGTGGAATCCAGCACGATAATATCGTCATAATCCTCCCAGATGCCGTTGGAAATATCGGGATCCAGCTCCATTTGTGTCAGTTCCTCGCTGTATTTGAGTTTTGTCATGATGCAACCCTCATAATCCTGAAATTCTTTCCGGACAGTCGAAACCGCATCGCGGATCTCCGCATTGGAATGTGAATTGGTATTCTTGTCGCCGTAATCGGTAAGCGCAAACATCGAGATGCCGTGATCCAGATGCCAGATAAAGCCTGCGCCGAGCACCGCGGCACCGATGAGAATTGCTGCTGTTGTTTTCTTCATTGTGTTGTACCTCCCTGTGTTCTGTTTACTGTTCTGATGATTGCTGTGACTGTTCGCGCAATGCGGCACGCGCCGTATGGGTTTCCAGATCGGCAAGGCGTGTCGGGATCGGGATGCGGCTCTCCCTGTCCGTCAGGCGGAGTGCAATTTCCGTCGCGGTATCGAGCGAAATGCCGCTGCCGACCGATACGAACACCGGTTTGACGCCGGTATGCGTCCGGAGCGCTCTGCCGTAAACCTCACCGTTGATAACGATATCCGTATAGCTGCCTGCTTCTTCGGCAGGCTCGGTATAATCGGTATCGAGCACGCGGTAATAGGTCTTTGCGATGCCGAATGCCGGCACCCCGAGCATCACGGCTGCATGCGAGGCGATGCCCGTATGCCGCGGATGCAGATAGCCGTTGCCGTCAAAGACGAACAGCTCCGGTCTGACGGTCAGCTTTCCGATCGCCTGCTGCACAAGCGGCAGCTCGCGGAATGCAAGAAAGCCCGGACAGTACGGCACGGTGATCTCGCCGTCTGCGGAGACCGTTTCCAGCACCGCATGCGTCTTCGCATCGAGGACAACAATACAGCAGACCGCATGCTCCCTGCCCGCATCGGTATTCCAGTATGCAAGATCCACGCCTGCGACCGTTTGCAGCGATGAAAAATCGCGGCTGTCGGTCAGCGTGATCCGCTCGCTCATAGAAATCTGCTCTGCGGTATATGCCTGCTGTGCTTCTTCTGTCAGTATCGTGTTCATATCAATTCTCCCGTCAATGCCCAGTTCTTGGCGCCGATCACACGGACATCGAGCAGTCTGCCGACATGCTCCGGCGCTCCCTGCGCTTCCAGAACCAGTCCCTCGCGCGTTTTGCCGAGCAGCAGACCGGTCTCCGGATCGCGCTTTTCCGCGAGGAACCGGACGGTCTTGCCGAGGAAGCGCTTATTGAATTCCTCGGAGATCTCGCGCTGCCGTTTCAGCAGACGCTCCATGCGCGCCGCAATCTGCTCCTGCGTCGAGACAAAGGGCATCTCCGCCGCTTTTGTACCGCTGCGCGGACTGTAAATGAACGTATAGAGATTGTCATATTTCACGCGCTCGACAATCTGCATCGTCCCCTCGAAATCCTCGTCGGTCTCCGTGGGAAATCCGACGATCAGATCGCTGGAGAAGCCGAAATCAGGCTTCTTTGCGCGTGCGTAATCGACAGTTTCCAGATATTTTTCCAGCGTATAATGGCGGTTCATCTCCTTGAGGACGCGGTCGCTGCCGCACTGCACCGGCAGATGCAGATGATGCTCGATATGCGTGGAATTCAGCATCGTGTCGATCAGCTCCGGTGTTGCGTCCTTCGGATGCGAGCTCATGAAGCGGATGAAATAATCGCCCTCGATCGCATCGAGCCGCCGCAGGAGCGCCGGAAAGTTGATTTCCTCCTCAAGCCCTCTGCCGTAGGAGTTGACATTCTGCCCGAGCAGCAGAATCTCCTGATAGCCCTGTGCAATCAGCCCGCGGACCTCCTGCTCGATCGCCTCCGGTCTGCGGCTGCGCTCCCTGCCGCGCACAAACGGCACGATGCAGTAGGTGCAGAAGTTGTTGCAGCCGTACATGACGGGGACGCTCGCCTGAAAACCGGATTCACGCACAGTCGGGAGCGATTCATCCGGCAGACCGGCAAATTGCAGCGTTTCATGCCGCTTTTCGCCCTGATAGACCGCAAGCAGACTTTCCGGCAGGCGCTCCATTGCACCTGCGCCGAGGATCAGCTTGACAAAGGGATAGGATTTCCGGAGCAGCACCCGGACCTCATCCTCCTCCGCCATACAGCCGCAGAGCCCGACAACGAGCCGCGGATTCTTCTCCCAGAGCGGTTTGAGCGCACCGAGCCTGCCGATCACGCGCGATTCTGCATGGGCGCGGACAGCGCAGGCATTGAACAGGATCACATCGGCTTCCTCGGGGGTATCGCTCAGTTCATAGCCGAGATCCTGCAATATGCC
The DNA here is from genome assembly GCA_021152595.1 of Clostridia bacterium. Taxonomy (GTDB): domain Bacteria; phylum Bacillota; class Clostridia; order Oscillospirales; family Ruminococcaceae; genus Firm-04. Next base: position 9,635 of record JAGKVC010000004.1, on the reverse strand, counting down.
CTTGTATTTTTCTCCGTCACAGAAGTTGAGCTGACAGCCAAAGCTCTGGACATGCGCCTTCGGGGTATGGGTAAAGGTCTCCAGCACTGCGCGGATGCCCTCTCTGGTCTGTGCGCCGGAATCTGTCATCTGGGATCTTCCTTTCTGTTTTCAGCCTCGCCTGCGGATAACAAGCCAACTTATATTATAGCACATTCTCCCGCAAAACACAAGAGCGCTTTTGAAATTAGAAATGAGAAATTAGAAATGAGAAATTGCGGTGTCTGCTCCGCAGACATTTTTGAAATCCATGCGCGCAGCACAATTAGAAATCGCGTTATCCGCTCCGCAGACATTTTTGAAATTCATGCGCGAAGCGCATACCTTAATTTCTCATTTCTCATTTCTAATTTCTCATTTTCAAACAAAGCACAGGCGCCTGCACATTGCTGTACAGGCGCTTGCATCGGTGATATGAAATCAGATTACGGTTCCAGATCGGAATAGGGAACGAGCTTTGCGATATACTTCAGAACCAGCGTGATATCATCAACGGTAATCTCACCATCATGGGTGACATCCGCGTTGAGCTTGCCCTGTGCGGTAATCACAGCAGTTCTGTCCTCTGCCTTGAAACGTGCCATCAGCACAGCATCGGAAACGTCAACGCCGTCCTTGCAGTTTGCATTGCCCCAGTCCGCCTTTGCAGGCTCAGGCGTCGTGGTAGTAGTTGTTGTCGTGGTAGTTGTGGTGGTCTCCTCCGGACCTGCCTCATAGATCGCCTCAACGCTGTTGAGCGTCACGGATTTGACAAGGTTATCCTTCTCATCCGCGCCGTAGTAGTAGCCGAAGCCGAGGCTGCCGTACTGAAGCTCGGGATCCACGTCTGCCGGAATCGGAATTGCGATCTCGGTGGTCTTGCCTGCCTCGAGGACTGCATACTGCATCTGGGTGTACTTATCTGCCGATGCCTTATCGGAAACGGTCACGCCGAAGACCATCTTCTTGATGGTGGACGGGCAGGTGACATTGAAGATCACCGCACGCAGCTTGTCATTTGCCTCAAAGCCGAAATCCTTGAAGGAGATATTTGCGGTATTGGTATCGTCGTCGCCCTGCTTGAGGGAATCGCCGACTCTGACGGTCTTGGTATCGGTATACGGGAATGTGGTCTCAACGGTGTAGGTGCAGGTTGCGGATTTCAGCGTCACGGTTTTGAGCTGGGTGTAGCCGTCCTCCTTGTTGTCGCCGTACCAGAACTGGAAGGACATGCCGTCGCTCGGCTTTGCGGTGACATATTCCTTGATATCATCCGGAACATCCCATGTGACCTCTGCCCACTTCCCGCAGTCCTCGAGTCTGGTGCCCTTGCCGACCTCGACCTCGACCTTGTCAACATCCACAGAGGGATTGCCGTCCTCGTCGTCGCCGTGCTCATTATACCAGTAGCCCTTCTTGGTATCGGGATCATCCTCAACATTGAGCCAGTATTCGATATCCGCCGGAGATTTATACTCGACGTTCAGACCGCAGCCGTACATCAGCGTATCCATATTGGTCTTGGATTCGACCGCGAACGAGAAGGATTCCACCATGATCTTGGTATTATCGGAGGCCTTCGGCAGACCGAATTCGCTGTATGTGATCTTGCGGCTGTTGATCGGATCGCCCTCTTCCCATGTGGAATTGCCGTTCTTATCGAGGTAGGAATCCTCGTCCTTGCCGGCAGTCAGCAGCGCGTCGATCTCATCGAGCGTACCGGTCAGCGTAGTTTTGAGCGTGCCGGTGCCGTCCTTGTTATCGGTAAAGCTGTATGTGCCGCTCTTTGCCGCCGAAGATGAGGACGACGAAGAGGACGAGGAGGAAGACGAACCGCTGTCGTTCGGAACGATCTTGTCAACGGTCAGTTCGCCGTCACAGTAGTAGTTGCGGAATTCAAATTCACCGGCATACTGTCCGGTCTGGTAGCTGAGGTTCACGGAGGAGACATCGACCTTGATCGGCGTGGATTCATTTGCCGGAATCTTGACGGATGTACCGGTATCGTCCGGATCCTTCGGATTCAGCGTAAATTTGCCGTGATCCAGCTCGATCCACCACGGATCCTTGTCGGTGCTGATACCGAAGCCGTAGGAGAGCGAGACTTCATCCTTGCCCGGGGCATCTGCCGTAACGTATACAGAGATGGTTTTCAGACCGGACGTTGCGAGCTCCGCCGTCTCACCTCGATAGGAGTTTGAGCCGGATTTCGTGGTCAGCTTCTTGCCGACGGTGATCGTGGAGGCCGCAGCAGGTGCAGCTTGCGGTACGAGCAGCACAGCCGTCATGACCGCACTGACCGCAGCGGAGATCGCTCTCCGGCAGGTGTGAGAAATGCGCATAGATATTACCCCTTCCTTTATTCGGGCGCTCCGGAAATCGGTACAGCCGGAGAAATGCCCGATAATAGTACAATTTACAATATAGTACAAGTTTGTGATAGGTTTGTGAAAATTTGAAAACTTTTCCTCTGATTTTGAAATTTTTGGAAGATTTCACAAGTTCGAGGATTCGTTTTTGCCGAATGCGAAGAAAATTTGAAAATCCTCTTTACTTTTACAGACTAATGTGTTAAAATAGAATGAGGTATATGCAAACCCGATATACTGAGTAAAAAAGGAGGCCCAACCGATGTTCAAGCCAATGGATGAAGCGCATATCAAGGATCTTTACGAGGCGTTCGCCGTGCTGAAATCCGCCGACGAAATCGCCATGTTTATGCAGGATCTCTGCACGCCGCAGGAGCTTGTTGCGATTGCGCAGCGTTATCAGATCGCAAAGCTGCTCTCCGAGGACTGCCGCTATGCCGAAATCGTCGAAAAGACCGGCACCAGCACCGCGACGATCAGCCGCGTGAACCGTTCGCTCAGCATGGTCAGCTCCGGCGGATATGCGATCGTCTTTGACCGTCTCAAAAAGCAGAACGAGGATTCCGCGGAATGACACCGGCTTACGGCGTCTTTGCGCAGTATTATGACGCACTGACGAAAAACGTCTGTTACAGCGACCGTGCCGCACATCTGGACGCGCTGATCCGGAAATGGGAAGCGCCCGGTCTGCCGGACAATATCCTGCTGGATCTTGCCTGCGGAACGGGCTCTCTTTCGGAGGAATTTGCAAAGCGCGGCTGGGATGTCATCGGCATCGACGGCTCTGAGGAGATGCTCAGCGAGGCGCTCGATAAAAAATATGACAGCGGTCTGCCGATTCAATATCTGCGGCAGGATATGCGCTCCCTCGATCTTTACGGCTGCATCAGCGTGACAGTCTGCGCGCTGGACAGCCTCAATCACCTGCCGGAGGAACGCGATCTGCGGCGTGTCTTTGCGCGTGTCAATCTGTTTTCCAACGCAGGTGCGCTGTTTTTATTTGACGTCAATACAGAATACAAGCACCGGAAGGTTCTCGCCGACCAGTGCTTTGTCTACGAACTGCCGGATGCCGTGTGCATCTGGCAGAATCATTTACAGGATACCGCCCCCGATTATCCGGTGACGATCCGGCTTGATTTCTTTGAGCAGCTTACGGAGAACAAATACCGGCGCTTCACCGAGGAATTCACAGAGCGTATCTGGGACGATGCCCTGCTGCGGAAGCTGCTGACAGAAACCGGCTTCACACTGCTGGAAGTCCTCGACGGCGACACCTATCAGCCGCCGACGGAAACCACCCAGCGGCTTTTATACATCGCCCGTGCCTCAGGCGGACAGCATACGGAATGAGAAATTAGAAATGAGAAATGAGAAATTAAGGTATGCGCTGCGCGCATAATTTATAAAATGTGCCGCGCAGCGGACACCGCATCTCCTCACTTCTCACTCCTATCTCCTCACTATTTTTCAAATTCACAGCTTCACCGCAGCGTCCGGCGACCGCTCCGCAGACGGATTCAACCGATTTTCAATCATCCGCCGAAAGGCGGATACCGCAATTTTTCATTTCACACTTTTCATTTCTCATTCAATGAACTGTGATATTCCGCTGATAGCGCGGCGTTGAGAGGAAGCTCTTGTAGAGGCGCATATAGACCGCACGGATCGCATCCTGTGAATGTGCGCCGCTGAGCGGAAGCTCCAGCACACGGTATTCCACACCGAATACGCATGCGGTCACGCCGGTATCAAGGCAGCCTGCATGCAGATAAAACCGCATCCGCCGCTGACGTTCCGCGAGCGCATCGGCATCGGCTGCAAAATCGGGATTCTCCGATTCGATCAGGAACGCTTCCGATTCCGCATACCGCTTTCCGAGCGCGTTCAGGATCCGCGTACCGTATCCGATGCCGCGCAGGTCAGAAAGCACGGCAAAATAATCCAGCAGATACTCCCGCCCGAGCTTTACGAGATACGCATAGCCGCAGAGGGCATCCCCGTCATAGCAGCCGATGCATTCGTATTCGCCGCGTGCATCCGCTTCCCGGATCATCGCAAAGGGCTTCAGCTCATCGCGCGGAAAGTCCTGCTTCATGTATCGTGTATAGATCTGTTCCGCCTGCTCCATCGTCAGGCGGCGCAAGGTCAGCTCGTTCATGTTGAAACACATCCTTTCGCTTATATTTTACCATAAATGCGGACATTTCGCAAGGGCGAAGCACAAGCCGGAAGATGTTTCAACGGTCAATCACGAAAGGAGAAAAGCCATGACACCGGCATTCAGATACCACCCGAATCCGCTTGACACCGGAATGTTCACGCTGGGCGAACCGAAAACCTGCTGCTGCTGCGGCAGACAGACCGACATCTGGTATGACGGACCGTTTTACGGCGACCTGCATGCGAACAGAAATACCGATCCCGATGACGATGAGCTGCCCTATGAGAAAATGGATTTTCTCTGTCCGGAATGCATCGCGGACGGCTCTGCTGCGGCGAAATTTCAGTGTGTCTTTCAGGACGGATGGCTGGTCGGCAGCAAGCCCGAAGACGCTGCTGCACAGGATGAATGGAAACACCGCACGCCCGGATATTACGCATGGCAGTCTGCGCGCTGGTATACGCACTGCAATGAATACTGTGCATTTCTCGGCTCGGTCGGCTGGGAGGACATTGTAAACATGGGGCTTGCGCAGGAAATCGAAGAAACCTACGATCAGGAGGCAAATATCTCCGAACTGAGCTTTGTGAAGGAGTACACCGTGAAGCACGGCAGTGTGCAGGGCTTTCTGTTCCGGTGCCTGCACTGCGGCAGACATTTCCTCTGGCTGGATATGGACTGAATCATCATAAAAGAAAGAAGTATGATCATGAAAGGTAAACTCAAGCGTTATTTATCCGCAGACGGCGCAATGTCAGATCGTGCATGAATTTTATATCCGCCCCTTTCTGATTGGAGGTTTACCATGAAATTATTCGGAGCGAAAAAGCGTGATTCGGATGAAGAATACATCCAAATTATCAATAAAGCTAATGAAGAACATGATGCAATTATTGCCAAAGCTCTTGCAGAAAAAGATGAAATCCTGAAAGAAGTCAAAAAGATCTTGCAGGATTTGAAAGAGCAACACGATCAGATTGAAGCGCAAGCTCTTTCTGATGTTCGGAATCAAAAACGTGAGATTGAACAAGATCTCCAACAAATGCAAGAGGAAATGCGGGAACTCGAGAGGCTTTCAAATACATACGCTGCTAATCCATGGGAAGGATTTGACTTGACAAACACTGAATACGCAGAAAAGATTCGGCTTATCAAAGAACAAGTACGCAAGCTGATAGAAAACGGAAGAGCTGCGGAAAATACTGCACCATTTGAAACAAATGAGCAAATCAAAGAGTACAAGCGCAGATACACTCAAATCATAAAATGCTTCTGTGCTGAAGCTGATCTCATTTCAATTGAAGCAAAAACTAAATCATTCGGTGTAGTAAATCGTAAAATTGCCAAATCATACCAAGATATAAATAAACTATTCGAAAAAGATAATATTAAAATCTCTGAGTTATTGCTTGAATTAAAAACACAGCAATGTATTGCGATATACTTTTCACATAAGAAATAATTGCATCTAACACTCTGCTCTTCATCAATTGTAGCGAATATGTGTTAGTTTCATCGCACCATAATTCCGTTGAAACCGCAAGTAACGTAGATGCAGAGAAAGCAGAAAGTGATAATTATAAGATTCATCTGCCCTCTTTTTTCAAAATTATTGTTTTCCAAGTAAGGAGTCATAGATATGAAAGGTAAACTCAAGCGTTATTTATCCGCAGACGGCGCGGTTGTCTGTGCCGTCCTCGAAGGCACGGAAATGTGCCGCGAAATGGAGCGCATCCACAAGACCTCGGCGGTCTGCACGGCGGCGCTCGGGCGTCTCTCGATGGCGGCATCCCTCATCGGCTATACACTCAAAAATCCCGGTGATACCGTCACGGTGCGTCTGGACGGCGGCGGTCCTGCGGGCATTCTGCTTGCGGTCGCGGATGATCTCGGCAATGTCAAATCCTATGTCGATCAGCCGGTCGTGGAGCTGCCGCTGAATGCAAAGGGCAAGCTCGATGTCGCAGGCGCAGTCGGCACGGACGGCACCCTGTTCGTCATCAAGGATATCGGACTCAAAGAGCCCTATTCCGGTCAGACCGCGCTGGTCTCCGGTGAAATCGCAGAGGATATCACGCAGTATTTCGCAGACAGCGAGCAGGTTCCCTCTGCATGCGGACTCGGCGTACTGGTCAATCCCGATCTGACGGTCGCCTGTGCAGGCGGCTATCTGATCCAGCTTCTCCCCTTTGCACCGGAATCGGATATCACACAGCTTGAGGAAAATCTCAGGGATGTGACGAGCGTCACCGATCTGCTCCAGCGCGGCATGACTGCGGATGATATCGCACAGAAGCTCATGGCAGGACTTGATGCAGAGCTGCTCGACGAGTCCGAGCCGGAATATGCCTGTGACTGCTCCAGAGAGCGCACCGCGAAGATGCTCCGCTCGCTCGATATCCCGACGCTGCGCGAAATGGCGGATGAAATGCCGGAAATCGAGGTCTGCTGCCACTTCTGCAATAATAAATACGTCTTCTCTCCGGATGAACTGCGGCAGATGATCGCAGAAAAAGAAGCCGCAGCCGCCGATACGGAAAGTTAAATAATAAATTTATATAAAAATTGCAGAAAAGGTATTGACAAATCACCGTTTATGCGTTATAATAATAAGGCGCTGTTCGATCAGCGTCTTAACGGAAGCTTAGCTCAGCTGGGAGAGCATCTGCCTTACAAGCAGAGGGTCACAGGTTCGAGCCCTGTAGTTTCCATTCTGGCCTGGTAGTTCAGTTGGTTAGAACGCCGCCCTGTCACGGCGGAGGTCGTGGGTTCGAGTCCCATCCAGGTCGTATATATGCGGATTTAGCTCATCTGGTAGAGCGCCACCTTGCCAAGGTGGAGGTAGCGGGTTCGAGCCCCGTAATCCGCTTCTATTTTTTGGCGCGATAGCCAAGTGGTAAGGCAATGGTCTGCAACACCGTGATCACCAGTTCAAATCTGGTTCGCGCCTCCACATTTAGCTCGCAGCACTCGTTTCGGATAGCACAAACTGTTCTGAGCGAAGCTGCGAGTTTGTGCTATACCTTGATTTTTGATTTCGCATTGTTTGATAGCCGGTTCAAGTCAGATTCAGTATCAACGGTTGTCCCAATCTGTATTTCTGTTGCAGCGTCGCTCGCAGAGTTGCCATATGCACTCTGTTTCATGGCGGACTGCTGCCTCATAAGTACGTTCCTAGCGGACACCCTTATGACAGCAGCGTGAACTGTGAAGAAAAACTATCAAATCAATGTATTCAATTTTCAAGCTGCACAAGCGCTCGACGAAATAAAAAGTCAAGCCCCTCAGACCGCCGCAAAACAGACTGAAAGGCTTGACAAGTGTATACTGAATGTGGTATAATAAGACCACAAAAAGTAGCATTCTCACTAAGTCATTCAGATGTTATGGCATCTGTCTGATGATGGGGAGTTTCCGGATTGCAGTCCGGAGGCTTCCCGTGGGGGTGCTTTTTTGTCAGCACCGCTGTATACTATAATTATACCATATTTTTCACGATTTGTAAAGAGAAAACCAAAAATTGTAATTTGTACGATCCCACAAATATTAAACCGAACAGGCGGCGATAAATAGCAAAAAAGCGGAGAGCATGTCACAATAGGCATGCCCTCCGCTTTATTTCAGCATACTGGATTCTTATGAGTTTTTCCGATTCTTTCCGCTTGCAAGCAGCTTTTGAACGGTCTCCTTATCCGCAAGCGCAATCTTCACTATAAAAGCACCCTCAGAATCCTTTTTGGCGACAAACGGAACACCGCCCTTCTGCCGCAGCTTCTGCAATTCGCTTTCGCTCATTTTCAGGAAATATGTTTCTTCTTTCGGCAGATGATTGATATACTGTTCATTTGCGAGCTGCTGCTGCTTTCGTTCAGTATAACGATCCAGCACAGCCTCCAGCTTCTTAAAGTTGCAGCACCGGCGCGTCAGATTTCTGGATTTTTCCGGTGTTTCTGTAATGAACCTATACAGCTTATTCGCTTTTTTCAGAATACTGTCAGCATTATCATTGCACCAATCCAGTTGATTGCTGAGTAAATCCTTATACTTTCTCTGTTCCGGAGTATCGCTCGCATCCGGCTTGATCGTAATCAATGTAATAACATCATCCGATACCGGGAGCATATTGTTAAAGTTCAAGGCTCCGATCAGTTTTCCGTGTTTATCTATGATCTTTGAAAAGTCAAGATCATTCTTCATGTTTCGATGCTTCGGCTTGGGTGAAGTAAGAGGAATGCAGTATTTTCTGTCATGAAAGAGAACAACAATTCCAACGAACGGTCTGTTGTCTTTTCCTTCCTGCGGCGAAACCGACATTACCCGATCATCAGCTTTCGACAATGCATTCGCATACTTTATATCAAGCGTGTATAAGTGAAGTCTATTCTTTTTCATACTTTCATTCTCTCGTTTCTAAAAAGAAAGGGCTGTGACGAACACAGCCCCTTCGCTTTTATCGTTCCCACTCACAGTAGGGTTCACTGCTTTTAACACTTCCACTCACAGTAGGATCCACTGCTTTTAGAACTCCCACTTAACGGCAGGGACTTCCGCTTTTGCAGAATCTCTCGATTCTGTTCATGAAGATTGCTGATTAGCTTTCTTCATTCTTATTATATCACACGAGATACCGTTTGTCAATAGGCTATAATTGTTATTCTGAAAACGTGCTACATGTAGCACATTCAGATTCCGCTTTTTGCTTTTCAAATGCATTCCGGGCTGCAAGCAGCTCTGCTCTGCGGAGCATGTATTGCTGCTGCGTCGGTGTGAGCTGATCCCATAGCTTTGCAAGCAATTCAAAATCTTTTTCTTTCGTTTTATTTTCCATGTAATTCATCCTCTCCAAAGAATCCGTATTTCCGGGCGAGCCGATAAAAGCGGTTTGGTTTCATACCAAGATGCCGCTGCGTCTCTGCCGCAGTTTGCATCCCGGCTTTCCATTTTTTGCATTCAGAAGAAAAGAAATGTTCATCAAGCGGAAGCGGCTTGCGTCCCTTATACTTTCCTTCCGCTTTTGCGATCCGGATGCCTTCCTGCTGCCGTTCCCGGATTGTTTCACGCTCCAGCTCCGCCAGCGCCGCAAA
>JAGKVC010000223.1 GCA_021152595.1 Clostridia bacterium | reverse complement strand
GAAAAGACGGAGCAGCTTTCGATGATGCAGCGCGCACTGATCATCGTGCTCGCGGATATCGTTGAGAGCCGCGATAAGAATACCGGTGCGCATGTCCGGAAGACTGCCGCATATACGGAAATCATCCTGAATGAAATGCGCAGAAAAGGTTATTACGCGGAGCAGCTCACGGATGAGTTTATCTCAGATGTGGTGAATTCTGCGCCGCTGCATGATGTCGGTAAAATTCAGGTGCCGGATGCAATTCTGAATAAACCCGGCAGACTGGATGATGATGAATTCCGGATCATGAAAACGCACACAACAGCCGGACGGGATATTATTTCGCAGGCGATTGAACTGGTGCCTGTTTCCGGTTATCTGAATGAAGCGCGCAATCTGGCAGCATTTCACCATGAAAAATGGGACGGCAGCGGCTATCCGAACGGCATAGCAGGGGAGGAGATTCCGCTCTCCGCGCGTGTCATGGCAGTTGCGGATGTGTTTGATGCACTGGTCTCAAAGCGCAGCTATAAAAAGCCGTTTTCTTTCGAGGATGCGATGAATATTATCATTGAAGGATCGGGTAAGCATTTCGATCCGCTGATCGTGGATGCATTTGTCAGTGCAGAGGATGAGGTGCGGCGCGTCGAAGCGGAATTCAGTGAGATGACAAATGATTCCGGATGCTTCAAATGATTCAAATAACGGACTGCTTCTTTGTGCGGCAGTCCGTTTCTGATTTGTCACAGAATGCGGTTTGTTTTATAAAATAAAAGCGGAGCGTATGAAAGTGAAATGAATAAAAATCATGTTTTATTATGGTATTATCTCTTGACAATACGGGAATATTATGCTATAATGCAAATGGCAAAACGCCGAATCAGATTGAGGAAAGGAAGTGTCCGAAATGGCAGATAAGACAACCGATGCAAAGAAAGCTCCGGCTGAGAAGAAGGCTGCTGCAAAGAAGGCTCCGGCTGAGAAGAAGACCGCTGCAAAGAAGGCTCCGGCTGAAAAGAAGGTCGCTGCTGCAAAGGCTCCGGCAGAGAAGAAAGCTGCTGCAAAGAAGCCTGCTGCAAAGAAGGCAGAGCCGGTCATCAAGACGATTCTTCAGGTTGAGGGTAAGGATTTTGACCTCAGCACCGTTGCAGTGGATGCACTGAAGAAGTACAAGTCCACGCACAAGAGAAAGGTCGTCGAGGAGTTTGTTGTATATGTCAAGCCGGAAGACAATGCGGCTTATTATACAGTAAACGGCGAAGGTCAGGATGATTTCAAGGTTGATCTCTGATTGACTGACCGCAGCATATTTTGCTGAACATGAAAACAGGCAGATGCTTTTCTGAGCATCTGCCTGTTTTTGTTTTGCAATTCATCCGGAATCATTCTGAACATGCAGCCCGAAGGGGATCGGTGAAAGCTGCATTGTTCAAATTATGATTCAGGAGAGCTTCCAGCTGTCAACGGAAGCTGTGTTATTGAATACGAAGTAAAGATCCTTCTGACCGCTGAGATTCTGAACCGGAACAGTGATCTCCTGCATGGAGCCGCCTGCCGGAATTTCAGCATAGGAGACAGCGGTGCCGGATGCGCTGCCGGTGCAGACCTTGACGATGCAGCCGTTCTGCGACGATGCCTTGATTGTCAGAGTCTGTGCATTGCTTCCGCATGCAACACCGGTGACGCGGAACCAGTCGCCCTTTTCAGCATTCACGACGGAATTGCCGCTGCCGCTGATTGTGATACCGCCCTGATGCGAGAATGTTGCCGCACGGACAGTGGTATAAGGATCGAGTGCCTTGATCTGATCGACGCCTGTTTTGGTACCCTTGACCTGCTGCATTGTGCCGTCAGAATTCATCGTAATCTTGTCGATGTGGGAGCTTCTGTAGCCGAGACCGTTCAGTCCCATCTGATCCTGAAGATATTGTGCGTGGTAGAAGAGATACCACTGATCCTTGAACTTCATGATCGTGTGGTGGTTGTTGCCGGTTGTGCCGAAGAAGTTGCCGATGTTCTTGAAGACCTCACCCTTATAGGTGAACGGTCCGAGCGGGTTGTCGCTGACCATGTAGTCGATTGCGGCTGTGGAGAGACCGTAGGAGTTGCCGCCTGTACTCCAGTTGGTGCAATAGCTGTAGTAGTATTTGCCGTTGTACTTGTGGATGCCGCTGTCCTCGAACATATACGGGGAGTCGATGGTGACCGGTGTGCCGGAGATCGAGGTCATGTTATCGCTGAGCGCGACGCAGCGTGCAGATTTCGGATGATCCGAGGGCTTGCCGTCTGTGCCGCCGCCGAAATAGAGATAGCCCTTGCCGTCATCATCGACGAGCACTGCCGGATCGAATACCCACGGGACATCCGTGCAGTTTGCAGTCTTGCGGTCAATCATTGCATGACCGTTCGGATCAGACCACGGACCGATCGGGCTGTCAGCAGTCAGAACGCCGATGCCGTTTGCATTGTTTGCAAAGTAGAGGAAGAATTTTTCCTTGCCGTTGATGGTCTTGTGGCATGCGGTCGGAGCCCATGAGTTGCCTGCCCACCTTGCGATGCCGTTGTTGCCTGCAACATTGATCAGACCGTGATCGGTCCAGTTGACGAGATCGTCAGAGGAGATGCAGCGCAGGCAGTTGATTGTGCTGTAGACCTCCTTGGAGGGTTTGCCGTTTTCGTAGAGCATGTGGTCGTCGGTCATGAAGATATAAACTCTGCCGTCATACTCCATAACGCCGGGGTCCGCGCCGAAATACTGGGAAATCAGCGGATTGTGTTCATTTTCGCCCTTGTAGCTTTTTGCGAGGCTGACGCTGCCGAATTTCTGTGCCATCTCGGTGAAATCAACCTGCGGAACGGGTTTTTCTGCGACCGGGAATTTCGTAATTTTGGTCAGCAGATAATCGAGCAGTGCTGTAAGATCGTCCTTGTCAACCGTGCCGCTCTGATCGACATCGGCTGCACGCTTTTCGCGGCTGCCTGTCAGTTTATTGCTGAAGACCATTTTTGCTGCGGAGAGGTCGGCTGCGCTGATTGCGCCGTCGCCGTTGACATCACCGAGGATAAACTTGACTGTGGAAGGCTTCGGACCGTCGATGGAGGTACCTGCAACAGCGCCGATCGCTTCATCAATATAGAAGCTGCCGGTGCCGGATTCGGATTCCACATACAGCACAAGCGAAGATGCACCGGAGGGGATCGTATAATTTGCATTTGCAAGCTGTACAAATCCACCCTCAGAAACGCCGTTTGCGATATGGTCGTATTTCACTTCGCCGGATGCGTCGGTATATTGCAGCGAAAGCATCATATTCTGTTCGGTTTCGCTGTAAGCGCAGACGCTGAAGCTGTATGCTTTTCCGGGTTCAAATACTCTGGAATTCAGGGACTTCTGTGCGCCGTTCCATGCGCTGCTGCGGTCGGTAACTGCCAGTGCCTTGCTGCCTGCATACGTCTGAGCGCCGGAGTTTGCAGCGCTTGCACCGCCTCTGCCTTCCCAGCTGTCAGAACCGGATTCAAAGGTATCATGGAAGAAGTAGCCGTTTTCATCGGGTTCAACAGGCTCCGGATCGCCGGTGCTGACGACAAAGGTCGTCACAGACTGTGCCGGAAGCGATGCAGAGAAGCTGCCGCCGTTGAAGCTCGGAGCAGTGGTCGAGCGGAAGTTTTCGGAGGAAGTGGTGTGATACGCTTCGATGCCGGAAATCTTCTCACCGCTGCTGATCGTAAAATTCTGTGTTTTTGCGCTCGGAGTCGGGTTGATCGCAACAACCGTAATCTGGTTATCCAGCTTATATGCGGAAACCATTGTTTGCAGGCTGCCCCAGTTGCCGTTCTTGGTATCCATGGCAACATATTTTTTGCCTTCTGGGAATTCCGTTGCTGCAATGCGGACGGCACCCGGACGTACCCACTTGGAATACTGTGCCATCATCGCGCCGCGCTTGGAGACAGTGCCGTTTTCGTTCATCGGACCGTACTGACGGCGGATGTACCACCAGACATATGCGCTCAGGTTGCTGACGCACATGCCGTTGTGGATATTTTCTGCAACCGCCAGTGCCTCGGGAAAACGATCGGAGGAATTTGCATCGGAGTTCGGGACATAGACCTCTGTCATCCAGAGCTCTTTGCCGCAGTTTTCGAGATCCGGATAGTCCATCCAGTCTCTGGTTGTGCCGTAGTAGTG
>JAGKVC010000055.1 GCA_021152595.1 Clostridia bacterium | reverse complement strand
CAGGGGTGAATCCGATAAAACGATCCGGTGGATCGTTTTTCGGAGAGGGGCGCCCTGCGATAGAGGGCGCCCCTAAGTGAATTGCAGCGCAATTCACTTGGAAACGCAACACATTAAGTTGTTAGCATTGTCCGCCCCATACCCCGCCGGAGGGATGATCCCTCTGAACTCCCATGTTTATAAGTGGATAAGAGTAAGCCGTTCCGATTCACGAAATGGGAGCGGCTTTCTCCAATTCAATCAGCGCTCCATGAGCGGAAAGGAAGATTATATGCGTGCATTGATTCAGCGTGTGACGGAGGCATCCGTCACAGTGGAGGGAAAGACGGTCGGCGCGATCGGGAAAGGACTGCTCGTGCTGCTCGGCGTGACGGAAACCGATACGGAGCAGGAGGTCACGCAGCTGACAGAGAAGCTGCTGAAGCTGCGGATCTTCGCGGATTCCGATGATAAGACAAATTGCAGCATTCAGGATGTCGGCGGCGCACTGCTGATTATCTCGCAGTTTACGCTCTGCGCGGACTGCCGCAAGGGAACGCGCCCGAGCTTTTCGCATGCGGCAAAGCCCGATGAGGCGAACCGGCTCTATGAGCTGTTTCTGGAAAAATGCCGCGCGGTGATCCCGCAGGTGGAATGCGGCGTGTTCGGTGCGCATATGGATGTTGCACTGCACAATGACGGCCCGTTCACCGTGATGCTCGATACCGACGATCTCAATAAGCCGCGGAAATCCTCGTAATATGTGGGACAAAACCGCGTCCCGATTGTTTATGTTGTAAGGCGGAATATTCCGCCGGAGTCATATAAAATGAAAAGAGGGATTCTGATGAACGCATTACAGAAGACAGCATTTGCCGCTGCGGCGGTGTTCCTTTTCAGCGGCGCAGGGAATGTGCTTCCGGTGCAGAATATTGTCTGCGCAGCGGAGGCAAATGTCATGGACGGCATGAAATATGAAGAAGCAGACGGCGAAATCACGATCACCGGATACACTGCTGATCTGCCGAAGGAGCTTGAGATTCCAGCGGAGATCGGCGGAAAGCCTGTCACGCGGATCGGCGCGTATGCATTTGCTAATAGCAGGCTGGAATCCGTCATGATCCCGGAAGGCGTAAAGGAGATCGGCAATAACGGCTTTACCTTCTGCCTGTCGCTGAAAAGCGTTACGCTGCCGGAAAGCATTGTGCGCGTCGGGGATCATGCGTTTTCAGAAACGCGCTGGCTGGATGCTATGAGAAAAGAATCCAGTATGGTCATTGTGCAGCATGTTCTGCTTGATGCACAGTACATATACGATCAGGAGCATATCACCATTCCGGATGATGTGCGTGTTGTCGGCGGCGGTGCGTTTCGCTGCAGCAGCATGAAAACGGTCACAATTCCGGAAAGCGTGCGCGATATCGGAAACTTTGCGTTTTCAAACTGCGAAAATCTGGAATCCGTTGTCATTCCGGATCAGGTGACAGAAATCGGAGCGAGTGCATTCTTCGACTGTGTGAGCATGCAAAGCATTACGCTTCCGACAAATCTCCGGACCATTGGGGAAATGGCATTCGCTTCCTGCAAAGCGCTGCAATCGCTTGAGATTCCTGCCGGTGTCATGGAGATTCCGCCGCGGGCGTTTTACGGCTGTTATGCGCTGACAGAGGTTACGCTGCCGGAGACCGTGACAAGCATCGGAGAATGGGCATTTTTCAACTGCTACAGCCTGCTGAAATGTGTATTGCCGCAGAATCTGAAAGAGATCGGTGATAATTCATTCAACTGCTGCGCCGAGCTGGAATCGCCGGTTCTGCCGGAAACGCTGACTGTGATTCCGGAGTGTGCATTCAGCTTCTGCAACCGTCTGACAGAGATTACTGTACCGGCAGCGGTGCAGCAGATCGGCAATGAGGCATTCTGGAAATGCGAGGGACTGCAAAGGCTCACGGTTCTGAATCCGGACTGCAAGCTCTTTGATACGCCGACGACGGTCAGCGATCAGATGGACGGCGGCTTTTCGGGCGTGATTGCAGGCTATACCGGTTCGGAGGCACAGAAATATGCGGAGAAATACGGGTATGCGTTCGAATCGCTGGGCGATGCACCTGCTCCTGTCCGCGGCGATCTCAGCGGCGACGGGAAAATCGGCGCGGATGATGCACAGATCACGCTGCAAGCCTATGTCCGCACCCTTTCCGGCAGGGAACCGGCGCTGACCGGCCGACAGAAAGCCGCTGCCGATACGAACGGCGATGCCTGCATAGATATCGCTGATGCGCAGTTGATTCTGCGGTACTATACCGCGCAGCTTTCCGGCAAAACGGTCACATGGGATGCACTGATTCCGGTTTCGTGACTGGCAGAAAGGTGTTTGCTTGCTGTACGCGGCACACGTACACATGTATGCACAAAAAGTGCAGTTTCAGACTGCAAACTTTGTAAATCCCGTCAATAGATTTTTTCGGCAAAATCGACTATAATAGTATCTGGAATTTTATATCAGGAAAGGATGCTTTTTCTATGTCAGAGGTTCAGATGAACAGCAAAGTCGTCAAATTCGGCGGAAGCTCGCTTGCGGATGCCGGTCAGTTCAAAAAGGTCAAGGCGATTATCACCGCCGATCCGGAGCGCCGCTATGTCGTTCCGTCGGCACCGGGTAAGCGCTTTTCAGAAGATACAAAGATCACCGATATGCTCTATACCTGCCAGAGATTTGCCTCTGAGGGCAAGGATTTCTCCGAGCCGCTCAGCCAGATCCGCAGCCGTTATCTTGAGATCGCAAAGGATCTCGGACTGAGCTTTGATCCGACCGATGAGCTCGACCGGATCGCATTCCGCCTCAAGGAGGGCGCAACCAGAGATTTCGCAGCGAGCCGCGGCGAATATCTCAACGGCATGCTGCTCGCGGAGTATCTCGGATTCCCGTTCATTGATGCGGCAGAGGTGATCTGCTTCAATGAGAGCGGCTCGCTGCTCATGACCGAGACCATGATGCTCCTGCGCGAAAAGCTCGCAGAGACGCCCTATGCGGTCATTCCGGGCTTCTACGGTGCCGGTCCGAACGGCGAGATCATCACATTCTCGCGCGGCGGCTCTGATATCACCGGTTCGCTCGTTGCAAGAGCGGTCCGTGCGGAGATCTACGAGAACTGGACCGACGTTTCCGGCGTTCTGGTCGCAGATCCGCGCATTGTCAAGGATGCGGCTGTGATCAATACGATCACCTATGAGGAGCTGCGTGAGCTTTCCTATATGGGCGCAACGGTTCTGCATGAGGACGCGATCTTCCCGGTCCGTGCAGCAGGCATTCCGATCAATATCCGCAATACGAATGATCCCTCTGCACCGGGCACGCTGATTGTTTCCGGCGACAGCGCGGATTCCGATGCACAGACCGGCTATACGATCACCGGCATCGCAGGCAAAAAGGGCTTCTGTGCCATCAATATCCAGAAGGCGATGATGAATGCAGAGCTCGGCTTCTGCCGCAAGGTGCTTTCCGTTCTCGAGGATATGGGCATCTCCTTTGAGCATATGCCCTCCGGCATTGATACCATGACGATCATCCTTGCCGAGGAGACGATCAAGGGCAGAGAAAAGACCGTTCTTTCGCGCATCCGCAAGGCTGTTGAGCCGGATGTCTGCGAGCTGGAGCACGGTATTTCGCTGCTGGCAGTTGTCGGCAGAGGCATGCGCAGAACGCGCGGTACGGCTGCAAGAATCTTTGCAGCGCTTGCACATGCGCGCATCAATGTCAAGATGATTGATCAGGGCTCCAGCGAGCTGAATATCATCATCGGACTGCTGGACGGCGATTTCGAGGAAGCTGTCCGCCGGATCTATGATATGTTCGTCAACAGCACCGTGACCGAATCCGCAGAGTAAGCAGGATCGCTCCGCAAACGCAGCCAAAGGGACAGTCCCTTCGGAATCCCGTTTTTTGATATATGAATAAAAGAAGCCGCTCCGGTTGATCGGGGCGGCTTTGACTGTATATATCCGTATATGCGCAGCGCAGGGAAAAAACTGCCGCGCATATGCGGATTTTGTTTTATTATCACTATGAAAACCACGAATCAGCGCCGAAATCATACATTTTCAAAAAATATGGAAAAAGGGGTTGACAAAGCACTGTATATGTGTTATACTGTATATACTGAAACATGTACAGTATAACACAGGAGCGCGCTATGAAAATTTATATCAAAAACAAGTCCGATGTTCCGATCTATGAACAGATCGAGGAACAGATCCGGACGCAGATCCTCGAGGGCGAAACGGAGGAGAATGAGCAGCTGCCTTCGATCCGTCAGCTTGCGAGAGATCTGAAAATCAGTGTCATCACGACAACAAGAGTGTACAACGATCTTGCGGATGAGGGCTTTATCATCTCCGTCGCAGGCAAGGGCTATTTTGTCGCGCCGCGGAACAATGAGCTGCTGCGTGAGCGGATGCTCTGCGATATGGAGGAGGCACTCGAACGCGCCGTCTCAAGCGGCAGAAATGCAGGTCTTTCCGACGATGAGATCGCTGCTGCACTGCGGAAATTCATGGAGGAATAATCATGGAGAATATTCTGGAAATCAAGAAGCTGAACAAAGCCTATCCGGATTTCGCCCTGAAGGATGTCAGCTTTTCGCTGCCGCGCGGCTTTATCATGGGCTTTGTCGGCGAGAACGGTTCCGGCAAGACGACCACGATCCGTTCCATTCTCGATATGGCGAAGATTGACAGCGGAAAAATCAGCATTTTCGGGCTCGACAGCGTCAGCGATTCCGTTGCAATCAAGCAGCGGCTCGGCGTGGTGTTTGACAGCCTGTATCTTGCGGAGCATCTGAGCGTCACCCAGATCGAAAAGCAGCTTATGCCGTTCTATTCGGCGTGGGATACGAAGGTATTTCACAGCAGAATCCGGCAGTTCGGGCTGCCGGAGGACAAGGCGGTCGGAACCTTTTCCAAGGGCATGAAAATGAAGCTGATGATTGCAGTTGCGCTTTCGCACGATGCCGAGCTGATGATCCTTGACGAGCCGACCAGCGGTCTGGATCCGGTCGCGCGCGATGAGCTGCTCGATATTCTTGCGGAATACATCGAGGACGAAAAGCACAGCGTCCTGTTCTCGACGCATATCACGGCGGATGTGGAGCGCGTCGCGGATTACATCACGATGCTGCACGGCGGCAAGGTCTGGTTCACGGGCACAAAGGATGAGCTTGACAGCAAATATGTACTGCTCAAGGGTGCGGAGGCGGATCTGCCGGATGCGCTGCGGAAAAAGTGCATCGGATTCCACGCCTACCGCAACGGCTTCGAGACCATGCTTGATACGCAGTATCTCGATGAGGTGCCGGATTCGCTTGTGACCGAAAAAGCCAATATCGACGAGATTCTGGTCTATATTGCAAAGGAGGCGCACCGTGAAGAATTATCTGAATCTGATGCGGTTTGATCTGATCACCGCAGTCTGTTCCGCCGGAAACCGTCCGGCTGCTGCGGCGCTGCTGATTGCCGCTGCATATCTGATTCTGGTATTTCTCGGCGTTCCGCTGATCTCGATTGCACTGTATATCGGTGGGATCCTGCTGATCGCGCCGCTTCAGAGTGCTGCGGAAAAATACAATTTCAACAAGCTCTACGGCATCCTGCCGGTGCAGATGCGGACCGTCATTCAGGCGCGGTTCCTGCTGATCGCAGTCAGCATGTTATTCTGCGAACTGGCGGCGTTTCTGATCGGCGCTGTCTCCGAGATGCTGCATATCTACCGCTTTGAAGGCGACTTTGCAGTCGGGATCGGCTCGCTGCTGACATACTGCGTGATGATGTTCGCGTTCATGCTTGCGGCGCTCTCTTTTGTGGAGGCGGCACACTGGATCTACGGGCAGGCAAACGAGATGAAGGTGATGATTTACACATTTGCGGGAATCGTCGCGGTTGCTCTGATCTTCGGGCTGCTGATGCATGTACACATTCTGCCGTCCTTTGCGCAGCTTGGGAAGCTGCTGCCGGAATCTGCCGGCGGAAAGCTCGCGCTCTATGCGGTGCTGCATCTGATCGCGGCAGGCATCTGTGCGGCATTCTGTGCAGGAACGGTCAGAAAAGTTGCGCCGCGTGAGCTGTGACAGGGGGGAACTGCTATGACACAAACGATCAAAAAACTGATCCGGCTCGATCTAATCGCGCTGAGCGGCAGGCAGAAGCGGATGATTCCGGTGATGATTCTGCTGCTGGTCATCGGCGCTGCCGGTGCGATCCTGATTGAACCGGCGATCATGCTGATCTGCATGATGATCATCTCCGGCATGTTTCCGGGGCTGCTGTTCCGGACAGAGGAATCCGCGCATTCGTCGCGTGTGTTCACGGTTTTGCCGGTTGCGCGGAAAGATGTCGTTTCGGCGCGTTTTCTTCTGCTGACGTCGCTGCTGCTTGCGGTCAGTGCATTCAGCTTTGCCGTGATGATGCTTTCTTGCAGAATTCATATCTTCCTGACAAGCGGATTTTACGAGGAGATTATCAGCGTGCTGATGCCGACGCTGGCGAAATCGCTCAGCCTGCGCGGCTTTTATCAGGGATTGTTCGCGCTGGTGTTTCTGTTCTGCATGGGACGGCAGGCGAAGGGACTGCGCAAATATTTCCGCGAGGGCGACACGGCTGCGGCGGAGGGTACCCTGCGCAGAATCGGCAAAAAGATTCTGCTGCCGGTTGCGGTTATCATGCTGTTTGAGCTTGTGATGCTGCTGATCGGTATGCCGGCATTCAAATTTATCATGAGCGTGCTGGAAGGTCTGTGGTCAATTTTCATGGCGATGATGAAGCTCGGAAACGGTCTGGTGATGTGGCTGATCGGTGTTTCGGCTGGCCTCGGTCTGGCGGCATATCACTACACCGCGGCAGTGCTGGAATACGATGACAAGGAACTGTAAGGAGGCGTGCAGCATGAAAACAATCATACAAAAGCTGACAGCATTCTGCTGTGCGGCAGGCATTCTCTGCACGGCGCTGACCGTTCCGGCTGCCGCGGCAAAGGACGATGCGATCATTTTCCCGTCCGGCAAGCCGTTTACCTCATTGGAACATATACAGAATACCATTTCGGAGGATGAAGCGGAACGCGGCATCGAACGGAAATGGGGCGCAAGTGCATCTGCGATTTTTTACGGTGATCAGGTGCTCCGGATGGACTGGGAAGGCTATACCGATGTTGAGGCGGAGATTCCGGCAGATGAAAACACCGTCTTTGAATGGGGCAGCATCACGAAAACGCTGACATGGGTGAGTGTGATGCAGCTCTGGGAACAGGGCAAAATCGACCTCAATGCCGATATCCGCGGCTATCTGCCTGAGAATTTCCTCCGCCACCTTTCCTACGATGATCCGATCACGATGCTGAATCTGATGAACCACAATGCAGGCTTCTGTGAGCAGTATGCGCCGCTCTTTGTTTACGATTCTGCGGATATTCTGCCGCTCGGAGAGGCTTTGCAGGCATCTGAGCCTGCGCAGGTTCACCGCCCGGGCGAGGTGACATCGTATTCCAACTGGGGCGCGGCGCTTGCAGGCTACATTGTCGAGTGCATCAGCGGCGAAACATTCAGCGATTATGTCCGCACACATATTTTCGAGCCGCTCGGCATGACGCACACGGCGATCGCGCCGGATTACAGCGATAACCCATGGGTGCAGGAGCAGCGCAGAAAAATCAAATGCTATAAGCTCAGATTGATGGAGTTTGCTGAATCAAAGGGTGACTGCATCGGATATTGCAGCCTTTATCCGGCAGGCTCTGCGACCGGCACCATACAGGATCTTGTGACCTACGGGCAGGCACTTGTCAAAGATCCCTGTCCGCTCTTTGAAAAGCAGGAGACCTTTGCGGAGATGCTTTCGCCCTCGGGCTGTTACGGCGATACGGATATTCCCTCTGTCTGTCACGGTTTCTGGACGGATGAAGGTGCCGTCCGCATCTACATGCATGACGGCGCATCAATCGGCTTTTGCTCTGTTCTCGTATTTGATCCGGTTTCAAAGTTCGGGATCGTCGGCATGCGCGCGATGCGGGATCTGGATCCGGATATGGGCATGATCGGGCATGTTTTCGGCATGCAGAACATGAACGATATTGTGGATCATGATGCGCCGCAGCCGGAACTGAAAAAAGGCAGCTATATGACATCGCGTGATTTTCATGCCGGACTGCTGTCCTATATGCCCTATATGAATGCAATAGACAGCGCTTCGCTGAAAGATACCGGCAGAGCAAGGATCAGCGAAAATGTGATACTGGTTGACGGCATGGCAGCAGAGGAGAAAACGCTGCCCGACGGCAGAGCATGTTATCATATGAGCAGCATGGATTTCGTTGAGGCACCGCATTACAATCTGAAAATCGGGCTGTTTGCGGCATTTATTGTTGCGGCGGTTGCATCGGTCTTTCTGCTCAGCATCAAGCGCATCCGGCGAAAGCACAACCGTCCGGAAACCTATACCGGCGGCGCCGTGATCTCGGCGGCACAGATTGCAAAGATCGTATCGTTCCTGAGTGTGCTGATTCTGCCGAGCATCGGCAGGAAGCTCGACGGATTCCCGAAACCGCTGATGATTGCGGCAGGCGTGATTCAGATGCTCTGTTTTGCAGTTTGCATTCTTGCGGCGCTGACCTCTGCGGTGACGATGTTTGCCGGAAAACAGAAGCGCACGCATTCGTATCAATACCTGCTGAATATTGCAGGCAATGCGGTAACGGCGCTGACCATTGTCTGCTTCCAGATGTATCAGTTCTGGAACTGCTGACCGCGCAGTGCGCGGTGCCGGTTCGGCAGCGAAATCGAAACCGTGAAAGTCTGGGCGCATACTCGTTTGCGAAACATGCGGCACTGCCGACCATAAGGAGAATTCTATGAATCAAGGGAAGAAAAAACACGGCTGCCTGACGATGCTGCTGATCATCCTTGCACTGGTGATCGGTCTGATTCTGGTGCTGCTCGGCATCCGTGCCGTCAGGATGAAGAAGAACAACAAGGTACCCGAGGGCGGCATCAATGAGAGCATGTATGTCGAAATCAACGGCACAAAGCAGTGGATCAATATTTACGGGGAGAAGAAGGACAATCCGGTTCTGCTCTATCTGCACGGCGGCCCCGGCAGTGCGGTCAGCCCGTTTATTATACCGGTCACGCGCAAATGGGCGGATGTCTATACGGTCGTCACATGGGATCAGCGCGCCTGCGGCAAGAGCTGGCTGCCCGATCAGGACAGCACGCCGATCACCTTTGATCTGATGATGCAGGACGGCAAAGAAATGACAGAATATCTGCGCAAATATCTGAATACGGACAAAATCACGCTGCTCGGACATTCATGGGGTTCCTATCTCGGGGCAAATCTCGTGCAGAAATATCCGGAATACTATGACTGCTTCATCGGTGTCGGTCAGCTTGTGGACTGGCAGGAGAATGAAAAGCGCTTTGAGGAAGCCGCAAAGAAATGGGTCGGCACCGATTCCGAGGGAAAGGCACTGCTCGAACAGCTCAGCACCGATCACAACAGGGCGAAATCTGCGCTGCTCAGCAAATACGGCTATGCGGATATGGACGACAAGGTCGATTATAATGCGGCGCATGCCATGCTCTACAATCCCTATTATTCGCTCGGCGACTGGAAGCGCTTTTTCAGCAATGACGGAAAGCGCAGCCGGGATTTCTTTGAATCGGAGGAATTTCAGCATTTCTCGCTGCTCGGCAGCAGCACCTATGAGATCCCGTTTTACAATATCAACGGCGAAAAGGATTACATGGTGAATGCGGAGCTTGCACAGGAATATTTCGATACCGTGGAAGCGCCGCGCAAGAAGCTCTGGCTCATGGAGGATACGCGGCACGGTCTGCTGATTACGAAAACGGAGATGTTCTCTGAGATTTTGCATGAGATCGCGGCGGCAGAGCGCCAATAAACTGAATACAAAAAGTAATACAGGCCGTCGTCTCTACAATGAGGCGACGGTTTGGCTTATTTTGCGGCGGAAAATGTAAATTTTCTTTTAACATCCAGTTATATTGAAAAATCACTTGAATTTTTGTTGAATATGTGGTATAATTATGGTGTGAATTCTGCGCGGACGCAAAAAGGAGGGGAGAAGCATGAAGCCTGCACAGTACGGAGACAATCAGCATCAGGCAGATGAGAATGACACATTTGTGCGGCTGAGCTTTATTCTCGCCTGCGAATATGAAAGCCTTTATATCATTCAGTCCGCAGACAGCAGCTATGTCAAATATGTCCCCGACCGCGAATCGCATTCGCTTCTGCAATGCGGCGCAGGCGAGGATTTCTATGAAGCGCTCGGTGCATTCTGTGCAGCCTGTGCGGAGCAGGAGGATCGGGAGGAGATCATGCGGCTGCTCGGCAGCGCCAATCTGGAGGATGCAATGGCGCAGGCAAGACCGTTTGCGGTCAATACGCGGTTTCTGGTCGGCGGCGAGCCGCTTTATTATAATATCAAGGTGTTCCCCTGTGCATCCCATGAGATGATTGTACTCGGTGTGCGGAATGCCGATACGCAGATGCGGCGTGAGCTGCGCGCAATGGCGGAGCGGCAGATCTATCAGAGCATTGTGGATGCGCTCTCAAACCGCTATGAGGTGATCTATTATGTGGATACGGTCACCGGCGCTTATTCGGAATACTGCTCCAGCGAAAAATATGCAAGGCTGGAGGTCGGCAGAACCGGTGCGGATTTCTTCGCAGATACGCAGCGGAATCTCAAGCCGGATATTGATCCGGAGGATTACCCGATGATGCGTGAGGCGATGAAGCAGGAGAATCTGCTCGGCAGCATCCGCAAAAACGGCTCCGTAACGCTCAGTTACCGGCTGATGCTCGACGGCGTGCCACAGTATGTCACGCTTTATGCAACGCATCCGCCGCATGATACGGCGCATCTGATTATCGCCGTTTCCAATGTCGATGCGGATGTGCGGCGCGAAAATGCATACAGAGAAGCGCTCGGAAGCGCGATGCAGCTTGCTCATTGCGATGCGCTGACCGGCGTGAAAAACAAGCACGCCTATTTGCAGAAAGAAACCGAGCTGGATGCGCTGATTACGGAACGGAAATCGCCGCAGTTTGCGATTGTTGTCTGTGATGTCAACGGGCTGAAGAAAGTCAACGATACAAAGGGACATCTTGCCGGTGATGATTATATCTGCCGTGCAAGTCAGATTCTTTGCAGTACATTTCAGCACAGCCCCGTTTACCGCATCGGCGGCGATGAATTTGTCATTGTGCTGGAGCATGCGGATTATCAGAACCGCGCGGCGCTGATGCAGCAGCTCAACGGAATCGTACAGGAAAACCGGCAGAAGCAGTTTGTCACCGTTGCAAGCGGTATTTCCGATTACATACCGGACGATGATCTGCATGTGCAGGATGTATTTGACCGCGCTGACCGTGCGATGTATGAACACAAGCGGCGTTTTCGTCGCGGAAATGACCGGAATGCATAAAAAAGAGAATCAGAATATTTAGTTTGCTTCTGATAACTGAATGAATCTGAAAACAGAGAGAAAATGACTTCAAGTGATTTGTAAGGTGGGCTGAACAATGATGACCGAGAGTCAAAATGTGAAATTTTACCGGCATATGGAGAATCTGCTGCGGCTCATGACCAATCTGAACGGATTCAGCCGCGATTCGCTCACGGATGAGCTTGCGGAGATCTGCAAGATGTTCCGGATTTCCAAAGGTGAGGTGCGCTTTTTTCAGGGGCTGAATTATGAGATGCAGGATAAGGGCGAGAGCTATGTCTGCTATGACAGCGGCGAGGGCGGTACAGAAGTGCATCATATCCGCGTGGTGACGAATGTCAATGCGGTTGTGAATTGCAGTGTCCTCATGCCTGCGTATGCAGAGCCGCTTTCTCCGGATGAATTTGAAAAGGTCGATCTCGTCATGAAAACCGTGCTGAATTTTGTCAGCCGGAAGCGTCTGCAAAGCGTCGTCGAAATGCTCGCGTTCCATGATGAAAGCGGATTCTATAATTCGCGGTATTTTCAGCGCTATCTGCATCAGCTCAACGGGGAAAATGCACTCGGCGGAAAGGCGGCGCTCCATTTCAATCTGCGGCATTTTTCGCTGATCAATCAGGAAATCGGAAAAACTGCCGGTGATATTGTCATCCGGAATTACTATGACGGGCTTTCCACGCTGATCGGCAGGAGCGGTACGGTTTGCAGACTCGGCGGCGATAATTTCGTTGCGATCTGCGATCAGTCGCAGCTTGATCAGGTGATCGGGTATCTTGAAGGGACGCCGGTCTCTTATGATTCCGGCTTCGGCAGCCGCGTAATGGTCTATGCAAGTGCCGGTGTCTACAAAATCCCCGAGGGATTCCAGATGCATAATCCCGGAGAGATCATG
Organism: Clostridia bacterium; assembly: GCA_021152595.1. Classification (GTDB taxonomy): domain Bacteria; phylum Bacillota; class Clostridia; order Oscillospirales; family Ruminococcaceae; genus Firm-04. The sequence goes on along the minus strand of JAGKVC010000055.1, from coordinate 5,474 downwards.
GACAAGATCATTTCTTCCTCGAATGCGGCGCGCGGCGGTGCGGAGCATATCCGCTTCTTTGCCGATTCGCTGCTGATCGAAAAGGAACGGATCATGCGCGTGCAGCAGCGCTTTCCGGCGGCGCTTGCAAATGAGGAGTTTCAGGTTTACTATCAGCCGAAAATCAATCTGCGGACGGGCGAGCTTGCCGGTGCTGAGGCACTCTGCCGCTGGATTCGCAAGGATAAGATGATTCAGCCTGCGGATTTTATTCCGGTTCTTGAGCGCAGTACGGATATCTGCAAGCTCGATTTCTATATGCTCGAGCATGTCTGTAAGGATCTGCGGCAGTGGCTCGATGAGGGGCGGCAGGTTGTCCGGATTTCGGTCAATCTTTCACGCAGGCACATGATGGATGTTGACCTGCTGAACACGATCCTCGAGATCATTGACCGCTGCAATGTGCCGCATCAGTATATCGAGATTGAGCTGACCGAGACCACGACGGACGTTGAGTTCAAGGATCTTAAGCGCGTGGTCGGCGGCTTGCAGCGTGCCGGAATTTTTACCTCGGTTGATGATTTCGGCGTCGGATATTCCTCGCTGAATCTGATCCGCGAGATCCCGTGGAATGTGCTGAAGATCGACCGGAGCTTTTTGCCCGGCGAGAAGGATCACAAGGACAGTGCGCGGAGCATCATGTTCCGGCATGTTATCGCAATGGCGAAGGAGCTCGGGCTTGCGTGCATTGCGGAGGGTGTTGAGACACAGTCGCAGGTGGATATTCTGCGCGACAGCCGGTGCGGTCTTGCGCAGGGATTCTTCTTTGATCATGTGCTGAGTAAAGCGGATTTTGAGGAGAAGCTCTGCGGATTCCGGTATCCGGTGACATGAAGATGATAGGGGAAGAGAGCCGCTTCGGTCTTTGATCGGGGCGGATTTCTTTGTATTTTCGTTTTTTCTCTATTCACTTGGATTTTTTATTATGGGAGAATTCAGCGTAATACTCTTTATCCTTTTTCCAAAGGTTTATTTTTGTTGGGCGCGGGGCGCGGGTGCGAGGGGAGAACCCAAAGAGGCAAGTGGGAAACTCGCAAGCTCGCATTCCCCCTTTCCCCTTTAGGTTCTCCCCTCGCGCATGTTTCGCAAAGCGAAACTGCGCAGTTTTGCTCTGCAAAACATGCGCTCCCTCTTTCCTTATTCTCTCCTCTCTAATGGCATGAGCCGCTTGTTTAAGCATAAGACTTTCACAAGATAAGTGCTGCTCTAAGACACAACCAAAGCCAAGCGAGTGGCTTACGCCACAAGGGGGAAAGGGAATGAGGAAATGGGAGCTCGAGGGAAAAACCTAAAGGGGAAAGGGGGAATGTGAGCTCGCGAACTTCCCCCTTGCCTCTTTGGGTTGTTCCCTCGAACCCGCGCCCCGCGCCCAATGAAATTAAACATCGGACAAAGGGATCAAGAACAAGAAACGAAACCGCCCCATTCGCGCCCAATCCTCAAAGTGAAGAGTGAATCGTGAATAACGAAAAGAGAAAAGTATTGGCAGCGCCCCTTCTATTCAGTTAGGAGATAGGAGTGAGAAGTTGCGGTATGCGCATGATTCCACGGGGATGATGTGATCACAATTCTGCGTATCATTGCAAAGCTCATCCGGTAACTGCATACAAAAACAGGAGCATGCTCAGCCTGCATGTTCCTGCTTTTTTTCAGTATTCGCCGGATTGATCCTCCAGCAGACGGAAGTCAATCTCATAGGTCTTGAGCTTGCCGTTTTCCTGCACCGTTGCGCAGCGGCAGTGTACCGAATCTCCGGCGCTCAGTCCGGCGATTGCTTCATTGATCGAATCGTAATCCGAGATTTCCTTGCCGTTCATCGAGAGAATCCAGTCATTCGGCTTCATGATCGTATTGCGCAGGTCGGAATCCTCCGAGATCGAAATGACCTGTACGCCGATGCCGTTGAGCGCTTCCGGAAGCGTCTGACCTTTTGCCTTTGCTTCTTCATGCGCGATGCTGTTCTCATAGAACTGGATGCCGATGCGGACTCTGCCGCTGACATAGCCCTTTTCCATCAGCTCCTTGATGATCGGGAGCGCTTCGTTGATCGTAATCGCAAAGCCGAGTCCTTCATAGGAGCCGCCGAAAATCGCGCTGCTGCCGTATTTCGAGGATGTAATGCCGATCACCTGTCCGCAGAGATTGACGAGTGCACCGCCGGAATTGCCCGGGCTGATCGCCGCATCTGTCTGGAAGCAGTCCATCTCAAAATTCGTCGATTGTGCGCGTACCTTGCGGTTCATGCCCGAGACAATGCCCATTGAGATCGAGCCGCTCAGTCCTGCCGGATTGCCCAGCGCACAGACCGTCTCGCCAAGATGTACCTGATCGGAATCGCCGAGCTGTGCAGGCGTCAGACCGGATGCGGAAATTTTCAGTACGGCGAGGTCGGTTTTGCTGTCATGTCCGACCAGAACCGCATCATAAGGCGTTTCGCTGTTTGCCTCGTCAAAGAGCCGGACGGAGTAATTATCCGCATCCTTGACCACGTGCGCGTTGGTTGCGATATAGCCGTCCTTCGTCAGGATGATGCCCGAACCGCTGCCGATCGCGTCACCCTTTGCATAGGTGTAGATCTGCACGATGCTCGGCATCACGGCTTTTGCAACGCCTTCGATCGTATAGACGCCGTTTTCGTCGGCGAGGGTATTATCCGTTTCCGGCTTCTCGTGCTGGACAAGTTCAACCTGCACAATATCGCCTGCGCGGTAGCCGCCGCCTGCGGTTGTGCCGCGGCTGACATCCCAGATGATGCAGAAGATCGCTGCCGCGAGCAATATCAGACAAAACAGCGTCAGCAGGACAGCCAGCGCGGTATGCTTTTTCGGTCTGACCGGTTCGGCAGGCGCTTCTGCAAACGGCTCGCCGCTGAACGGCATTGCCTCCGGCTGCGGCTGCGCTTCCGGATAAGCCGGTTCTGCCGGATACGGCTCCGGCATCGGACGCGGCGCATCAAAGAGGTCGCCGATATCTGCGGAAAACGGTTCTTCCGCAGGCGATGCTGCCTCCTGCGGCGGTTCGGCAGGGGATGCTTCCGGCATATCGGATTCCTGCGGCAGATCGTTCTGCACGCAGGCAGGTTCTTCGGGCTGCGCTTCGGGATCCGCGGTCTGCGGTGCCGGTGACTCAGTCTGATCTGAAATCTCCGGCGGCAGTGCGTCCGTTCCGGCGGGCTTCCGCGAGCGGAAATCCTCGCCGAGCAGCGCGCTCAGTTCTTCATCCGTCATAGCAACGGTCTCCTTTGCGTGGAATCAGTTTTGTGTCAGCGGCATGCTGACGATGAATTCGGTATATTCGCCCTTGACGCTCTTGACGGTCACGGAGCCGCGGTGCAGCACCATGATCCGGTTGACGATCGAGAGTCCCAGTCCGACACCGGTCGTATCCTTGCCGCGCGATTCGTCGGTCTTATAGAAGCGCTCAAAGACATGCGAGATCTCGTCCTCGGTCAGTCCTTCACCGGAATTGCGGATATGGACATGTGCCTGCTCTGCGTCGGAATCTATCGCAAGGAACAGCGTACCGCCGCGGTTGACGAATTTGATCGCATTCTCCGTCAGGTTATAGAATACCTGCTGGATCAGGTCGCGGTCAACCTCGGCAAATGTCCGCGGACAGACATCCAATCCCTCGACATGCAGATCCTTTTTCTCGACCTTCTGTTCAAAGAGCAGAAGCGTTGTGATCAGCAGATTGGTGATATCCTGCCGCTCAAAATCCGGCGCGTAGGTGCCTTCCTCAAAGCGCGAGATGCTCAGCATCGAATGCACAAGCCGCGAGAGGCGCTGTACCTCGGCGGAAACCGTCCGGAGATACTGCTTTTCCTGCTCCGGCGGAATGGTGCCGTCCAGAATGCCGTCTACGAATCCGCCGATTGTCGTCATCGGCGTTTTCATTTCGTGCGAGACATCCGAGACAAAGCGTCTGCGGCTGCGCTCGTTCTTGTCGATGAAATCCGCCATCCGGTTCATGGTGATGATCAGGCGGTCCATTTCCGGATCGCCGGTCTGCTCAAGACGCGCGGAGAAATCGCCCTTTGCATAGTTCTCCGCCTGCCGCGTGATTTGCAGCACCGGCTTGAGCGCCTGTTTCGTATTGAAATAAAACAGCAGCGCACCGAGCAGACCTGTCACGAGAACTGCAATCACAAGGATGATCAGCAGCTTCGAGAAATAATCGTCAATATGAGCAGCCGGAAACAGCAGCATCAGATAATAGGATGCTTCATTGAGATCAAACTTCTCGATATAGGTCGCGGTGGTTTCAGTGAAATTTCCCGCCGGTGCGCCGACCTGACAATAGGGCTCCTTATCTGCTTCCATCTGGAGCAGCGTGCTGAGCTCCATTTTCTTATCGCTCTGGTAATCCGTGCGCACGATGCAGCTTCCGTCGCTGTCAAATACATAGCAATCCACATTTTCATTGAGCGTATACTGCTCCAGCGCCGTGCGGAGCGTTTCCCGATTGACGGTATCGTCATTTGCGGTGTAATCATCGCGGATGCGCGAGAGCATGATGCGCGCGGTGCTGTTGAAGCGATCGTAGGCTTCCTTTTCGTGCATGTGATTTGCGGCAAGCACGACAATCAGTCCCGTCAGCGCACATGCGAACATCAGCATGATCGTACACAGATAGAAAATGCGGCTGTAAACACTGTTCAGCATGGGTTACTCCGCGCCGCCTGCCTTGGATTCATCCGGTACGGCAAATTTATAGCCGACGCCCCAGACTGTCCGCAGTCCCCACTTATCGGAAACGCCCTCGAGCTTTTCGCGCAGGCGCTTGATATGCACATCAATCGTGCGGGAGTCGCCGTAATATTCAAAGCCCCAGACCTCATCAAGAAGCTGGTCTCTGGTATAGACATGGTTCGGATTCGAGGCAAGGCAGTAGAGCAGCTCCAGCTCCTTCGGCGGTGTCTCGATCACCTTGCCGTCCACGCGCAGCACATAGCCGTCCATATCGACGGTCAGCTTGTCATAATCGACTCTGCCGCGGCGCTGATTCTGCTCCGGCGCAGCTTGGCCGTTCTTGCGCGTTCTGGCGCGGATGCGCGCAAGCAGCTTGGTCTTGTCGATCGGCTTGGTGATATAATCCTCGGCACCGAGATCAAGGCCGAGCGCCTCGTCATTCGGTTCGGATTTTGCTGTCACGAGAATGACCGGAACATTCGAGCGCTTCTGAATCTCGCGCATGACCGTATAGCCGTTCATGCCCGGCATCATGACATCGAGCAGCACCAGATCCGGATGCATCGAAGAGAATTTTGCAAGGGCTTCCTCGCCGTCGGTTGCGGTGATTGCTGTGTAGCCTTCCTTGACAAGGATCGTGCGGAGAACCTCACAGATATTGGGCTCATCATCCACGATCAGGATTTTTTCCATAGCCATGTTGTATATCCTCCCTGTGCGGTGTAAATGTGTATAGTTATACAA
>JAGKVC010000222.1 GCA_021152595.1 Clostridia bacterium | reverse complement strand
CGCACAACGGCACGGATTTTGCCGCCGCAATCGGCGAGGAGGTCCGCTGCACCGAGGACGGCACCGTCACCGGCGTTTCGCGTGATGCGCTGCTCGGCATCTGCGTGACCGTCCTGCATGAAAACGGCACCGTCACGCGCTACTGCGGCTTAAATGAGGGACTGAACGTGCAGGCAGGCGATGTCATTGCACGCGGCACGGTCATCGGCGCTGTCGGCGATACCAATGAATCCGAGAACAGCATGGCACCGCATCTGCATTTTGAGGTGCAGCAGAATGACAAATATCTGGATCCGGAAAGCTATCTTTCCTGCGCAGAGCAAAAAGCCGGAACAGAAACCGAACCGGCTGCATAAACAGAACCGCCGCCCCGTTTTGATTGCGGAGCGGCGGTTTGATTCTGCTTATTCGCCGGTTGTTTTGTGATGCTCGCACTTGGTCTCATCCAGTGTGAAGATAACCTTATCCGTGTTGTAATACTTATAAGGCGTGTAGACAAGCTGCATCTCTTTCCAGGATGTCGGCGCATAGATGTAGACATAGCCGTTGAGCGTCGTACCTGCTTCGATTGCCTGATTGAAGTTCTCGAGCGGGCTCTTGATTGCCGTGTAATATTTTCTGCCGGCAACAGCAGCCTGAACATCGCGGACAGGCTCCACGCTCTTCTCACCGTCGATGACGGTATAGAAATGCGTCAGCGTCGAGCAGTCGATCTTCTTGTCGGACTTGTTGTTGATCGTGATTTCAGCGAGCAGAACGCGGTATTTCATCTTGTTGACGTCGTCAAGCTCAATGACCTTATTGAGCGTGACATCGACCTTATCGGCATAGTTGACGGTCTCGCCGATTCCAGCGTTGAACTCCTCACCCGGCGCATCCTCATCGACGCGGCTTTCCGGAACCTCAGGCGTATAAACGATACGTGCGCTGGATTCATCGGGCTTGGATTTTGCGCCGCATCCGGTGCAGAGCATTGAGCTTGTGCAAAGTGCAGCCGCAAGCAGAAGCACTGCGGCAGAACGGAGCTTTTTGGTCATTTTTCGGATCCTCCCAGATTAGCATTTGTAATTCGCGCATCATCAGATGATGCATTCCGCTATATTATAACACAGTTCTCCGAAAAAAGCAAGCCCAAAGCGGTAACAGTTTTGTCATACGGTATTACAAAACGGATCGAAATAGAAGGTATCCTCAGTGCGGATGCCGTTCCGGTCACCGGTGATGCGGATCCGGCTGACTCTTGCGCGAAGATCGCCGACCGCGCAGAGATCCTCGATATCCTCACCGCAATAGCCGTGATAGGAGACCGTCCGGCTGACCATGCGGCGGTTGCTCAGTGCAATGCGCCAACGGAGCGCATCCTCAGGCGCATGCACATACTGCTTGTCGAGGAGAATCTGCCTTGTGCGGACGATATTGCGGCGGACCGCCTCGGGATTCGTCATGGTGAATGTGCCGTAATCCCCTGCCGCATTTGCCATGTCGATCCGGCTGATCATTTCGGAGCAGTCGCCGCCGGTGCTGTCGGTGAGCAGCCTGTCCGCAGGCAGCGGGATCGCATCTGTACCGGTCTGCGGCATCATGCAGAGCAGATTCGGCACGCGGATATACGGGAAGCCATAGCAGAGCTTGTAGTTATACGCCATGATCGAATCCCACATCGCGGCATTCTCGCGGACATAGATATACGTGATCTCGGGCATCGTGTTGTCATAGGTGATCTTCGGGAGCGCATAGGTCTCCATGAGCGATTGCAGCGTGACGGCATAGTGCAGTCCCGGCACAAGCTGATTCTTCGTGAGAACGGCGGTATAGCTGCGGCTGCTGAATTTCAGAACATATCTTCCGGATGAACGGACACATTCCGCATGCTCGATGCAGCCGTCATGGAGCAGCTGTCCGCCGATCGAAAAGACCGCTTCAGAAGGCGCACTGACCGGCGCATCGGTGAGAAACTGCGCATGAAGCTGTGCATACGCCTGATAGCGGTCACGCAGCAGCGTAAACCGCAGGCAGCGCGTCAGCTCCGTGCGCCGCCCGTCCGGATCATACAGGATGCAGGTGACATTCACAGCGCAATCCCTCCGATCATGTTCAGCGTCAGCTCCGCGGATCTGCCGTGATCCGTTCCGCTGCATTCGGCGGATGTGATCTGCAAGCCGGTGAAGCTGACGCCGTCGAATTCGGTCTCGAACTGCCGGTGTGTACGCAGCGCGGATTGCAGCGCCGCAAGATAGGTGCCGCCCTCCGTTTGCAGGACGGTTCCCGTGAGCCGGAGTAAGCAGGGCAGCGCAGCGAGCAGCCGGTATTCGGGGCTGCCGTCGCAGAGCGTATCGTGCAGAACGGGAACCTCTGTTTTCATCGTATAATCGCTGATATCGAGCGTCAGTCCCCCGAGCTGCAAAATCAGCGGCTTTCTGCCGGTATCGAGTGTCATGCGGAATCCCCCCTGTTGAGATAGAGTGTGCCGCCGATGCAGATTTTCATTTCGCAGATCAGCCTGTCAAGCTGCCGGTTATATTGCAGATCACCGCGGCGGAAACTGCGCAGATCATAATTTGCATCATGGAGCGCATGCAGGATGCAGTTCTCCGCCTTATTCTGATACCCCGCCGGATCGCAGTCGGTGCGGCAGTGAAACCGGATGCGGAAGGTCAGCGTAACGAGCTGTGCATCCCCAAATGAGGAATTCACCGGCATTCCGCAGTCAATATCCGTACATGCCGCCGTGACAAAAAACGGCACGGGCGGCATAGGCTTTTTGATCTGCGGATATTCAGGATATGCAGGGAATCCGGCAGCTCTGAGCGCCGCAATCAGTCTGCTGCTGACGGCTTCTGTCATGTACATCCCTCCCTGCCGGTCGCTGCAAAATAGAATGCATCATCGCGGAGCAGCGGCGCACATGCTGCACGGTAAGCACGGACAAAATTCTCCGCAAGATCAAATGCGCCCTGACTGCCGCCTGTGACGGTTCCGGCATAGGTCGGCGATGATTGTGCCATGAGCCTGCGATACTGCAAAAAAGCCCGTGCCGCCGCATAGGAATCGAGCCGCGAATCATCAATATCCGCATCGGGACGCAGCTCCGCTTTCACGGCATTCATTTCCGCCTCGGCAAGATCGCGCCACGGCTCCGCATCGGGCAGAAAGGCAAGCGTCTGAAAGAGCTGCATAACCTTTGCATCATTCATCCGCGTCCCTCCGATCTCTGCGCCGCGCCGCAGGAAAACGGCGAAGCTGCTTTCTCTGCCTCATGGGAATCCGGCACAAGCTGCGGCTTCTGCGAGACAGGCTCCATGCTCATCATCAGCGATTGCCGGAGCGTCAGCAGCTCCGCGGTGTCCATATGCAGCACGGACTTCGCAAGCTCCTTTGAAGTGCCATTCTCGCCCCAGCGATAGCAAAGCCGGATCACATCCCTGCGCAGAAATTCGGAAACGCGGTCAAGGAGACTGAGCGCATCGTCGTAAGCCGCGCGCAGGATCTCGGTCTCGGCATCGCATGCAGTACCGCCGAGCGTCTTGGTCACGCCTGCGCGCCGCTGTGCCGGTACCGCGACAAAGCTCCATTCATAGACATCGGTGATCTGATCGAGCGTTGTATAGCAGAGCGCGCCGCCGTATGACCTGCCCTTGATGTGGGTGCAGGGCTTGCGCAGATGATTCGCGCCGCAGATCGAACACACTCTCGCACCGGCAGCGCAGGAGATGCTGACCTCTTTTTTGATACCGGCGTCGATCTCGCGGATGAGGTCGGCATTGCCCTCGGTACGCACCATATAGGCATTTGCCGCGAGACAGCGATAGGGCTTTCCTGCCTTTGTGAGACGTCCGGGTTCCGTGCGCAGCTCCGTCCGGAAGATGCGCGCAGTCTGGTTTGTAGATTTCGGATTGTGATCGAAGATGCCGGTCACGCCGACAAACCGCTTCTGAAGCTCCGCGAGCGCCGCATCGGAGAAGCAGTCGCCGTCGCGGTCGATCTCGTTGTCGCAGAGGATGAGGTCAAAGAGATAGACCTCATCCAGCGTATGTGTTCTGCGTGTAAATGCGTTGAGCTGCTCCAGCAGCTTTTCAGTTTTCTGATCCATAATCGCCCTCCCTAAAAAAGATTCCCGCCCGCACCGCCCTGTTTGCACCGTTTCGGCTATTTATGTTCAGGAATTCTTGACGCTCAGCACAGCGGCAGCGCCGGACATAAG
>JAGKVC010000221.1 GCA_021152595.1 Clostridia bacterium | reverse complement strand
CAATGCGCGCGCGCCTGCGACCGCCGTCTGCAAAAAGCCCTTATAGCGTGCCATGAGAATCGAAAATGACGTCAGCGGAACCTGCTCCGGCACGATCTTTGCGACGGCAGCAAACGCCTGACTGTCCGTCACGACCATGCGAGGCGGCGTTTTCAGCGCATCCAGCAAGCCGCCCAGCTCCTCCGGCTGCACGAGCAATGCGCTCGCGTGTGCATCCAGTACCTCGCGGAGCGTCTGCTGCTGCGGAAGAATCAGTCTGCCCTTCGGCGCGGATTCGTCAATCGGCGTGACCAGAATCACCGTATCCCATGCCGCAATCAGATCGCGGATGATAAAGCGCTCCGGTTCGTCTGTTTTCGCAAGCGCGCCGAGCATCTCCTTGAGCTGCGTAATGCCCTCGCCCGTCACGGCACTCGTACAGACCGCATTCTCCGGCTTCTCCTGCGGACACTCCGCTGCGAGATCGCATTTATTCAGCGCGATCAGAAACGGCGTATGCTCCTGCCGGAACAGCGCAATCAATTCCTGCTCTGTTTCCGTGAACGGCTTGGCTGCGTCCGTGACCAGAACCGCGATATCCGTGCGGTACAGCTCGCGCTTTGTCTTCTCGATCCGCTGCGCGCCGAGCTGTGCATCATCGTCATCATAGCCGGCGGTATCGGTGATCACGACCGGTCCGAGCGGCAGCAGCTCCATACTCTTCATGACCGCATCTGTCGTCGTACCGGCGACATCCGAGACGATCGAGACCTCCTGCCCTGTCAGCGCATTGACCAGACTCGACTTTCCGGCATTGCGTGCGCCGAAAAAACCGATATGGATGCGCTCCGACGCGGGTACCTGTTCCAGACTCATATCTATCCTCCTAAGACATATCTCGATATAGCATGACAGGCGGCTGAAACTGCCGCCTGTCATAGTGTTGATTATTATTTAGCCGGTGCAAGCTCTTCCTCTGAAATGATCTTCGCAATGTATTGAAGAATCTTCAGTGCATCCTGTGTATTGATCTCATCGTCGCCGGTTACGTCGGCATTGATCTTGCCCTCTGACGTAATCTTCGCCGAATGATCCTCAGCATAATAGCGGCAGATAAGAACAGCATCGGAGACATCCACATGCTTGCTGAGATCGACATCGCCCCATTTGATCTGAAAGGTACCGGTCTCCTGCGAGGTGGTGGTTTCCGGATTGGGGTCCGATGCGGTCGTCGTGGTGACGGTCGTCGTCGGTGCAGTGGTCGTCGGAGCGGTGGTCGTGGTCTCGGTTACGACAGTCTGCGGATTGTCAACGGTCTTGCCGCCGCCGTAGTAATCGCTGAGAGACTGACCGTTCTTGCCGAGCGGAATCTTGTGATCCAGACCGATGAACACGCCCTCGCTGTCCTGCCAGAGTGCCTTTTCGACAAATGCATATTTATCCTCATCCCACTTGCCGAAATCGTCATAGACCAGTCCGCCGGTATCACCGGAGTTCTCGTTGAAGCACCAGAAGGTGTGGTGGATGTGCTTGTCGATCATGTAATCGCGGAGCTCCTGCATCCAGTGCTTGTTTTCACCGGTCGGATCATGCTCTGAGTCGATGAAGCCGCCCCATTCGCCCATGAGCAGCGGATACATATTTTCCTCGACCAGATATGCCCATGTGTCGCGCCAGTAATCATCGAGCAGCGTCTCACGGGTGAAGGTCTTGGAAGGATCGTCCATATAGAACCACTTCTGCTTCCAGACCAGCGGGCCGTAATCGTGCGGAGAATAGACGATCTGCTTTTTGTATTCGCCGATATCTACCGGATGATCCTTGACGCCGCGGAGATTGCCGCCCCACCATGCGCCGAAGATCTTGGAAGGCTCATCGTAATGTGCGTAGTCAACGGCAGGCGTTGTCCAGTCTCCGCCGTTTGCAAAATCCGGATAGCACTCGATGCCCTCGATCATAATCAGCAGGTTCGGGTTCTGCTTCAGACACGCCATTGCGCCTTTTTCGGCGGCATACTTCCAGTTGTTTGCATCCTTGGAATCGTCCCACTTTGCAAAGGAGCCTTCCTCCGGCTTGCCGTGCGGCTCATTTTTCAGGTCGATCGCAATGATCGTATCATCGTCCTTATAGTAATCGGTGAACCATTCCAGCGCCTCGAGCCAGTCCTTCTCGGAGAAGTTATCGTCGTACCAGAGCGGCTTCTGGTGTCCCATTGCCGCAGTGGTCGCGCTGTGGATATCGACCATGATCTTCATGCCGTTCTCGCGGCACCAGTCAACAGCCATATTCCAGATATCAAAGCTGTATTTCAGCTCGTACTGACCGGCACCGTCCACGCCGCCGCCGACCGTCAGCTCCGGATTCTCATAGGGGTTGACCATCATGGTCACCTCGCCGACACCGCCGCCGGTATCCGGCTTCTTATTCTTCCATTGCAGAATGATCTGCGTGGACATCGGGACGCGAAGCAGGTTGAAGCCGTGGTCGGCAATCTGATTGAGCATGCTGTGCATGTTCTTCGACCAGACACCGTCAAATACCTGACGGCCTGCATTATAGCCGAACCAGTTGACGCCGGTCATCCAGACCTCTTTGCCGTCCTTATCGACGACCTTGCCGTTTTCAACATGTAGCCAGTCGTCCTGTGTGTCGCTCGCGGCAACCGCTGACATCTGCGATGCGGGCAGAACGGTACCGTTCATTGCGAGCATGGCGGCAGCAGCAAGCGCTGCTGTCAGTCGTTTCATCCTTTTCATGAAAATCCCCTCTTCTTTCAGATTTTTTTATCAGACTGATCCCCGCTGATCAGTAGCTGAACTGTTTGCCCTTGCGCCACGAAATAATCGTCAGCACAAGGAAGATGATGCCCAGCAGCACGCATCCTGCTCCGATGATCACGAAGCGGAGATAGCTGCTGAAATCGGAATAGGTAAGCATAACAGTCTCGCAGTCATTCTCGAAGCCTTCGCCGTACCAGTCACGGAAAATCGCAGTCAGATCATCCGGCATTTCGTTGACAACAGCGGTGAACTCCATTGTGGTCTCCGGTGCCTTGACCTTGCTGAGATCCACATCCTCGCCTTCCTCATCGTATGCCGCATTCAGCGAATCATAGTAGACTTCACACTCATCTGCCAGCTTATCCAGCGTCTCATACTGCTCCTTGTTGCCGGTCTCATAGAGGATGTACATATCATTGTACATATAGACCGCATAGTAGCGCGAGGTGGTACGCTTCGAGGTCTCGATACCCATAGTCTTGTTTGTCTGCTCATTTTCAGCGATGCAGCCGTCGGTGATGTCGATTGTACCCTGCACAAGATCACCCTTTTTCAGCTCGCCTGCTGCGACAGTGTCAAAATCCTTGATATCGCCCTTCTGGTACTTGAGAAACTTCGGCAGATCGGTCAGAAGTGCGATGCCGAAGCAGATGCAGATCAGTGTAATGACTCCGAGAAATTTTGTTTTTTTCATGTAAATGCTACCCATTTCCTTTCAAAATACAATATAATCAATGCGCTGTGCTTTAATCTTTCATCGAGGACACGCGGAGACGGTTCAGCGCACGCTTCAGCTTCATCTCTGCATACTGAAGTTCCTGCTGATCCTTGCTGTTCTCCTTGCGGCGGAGCGCATCCTGTTCGGAGCGCTTTGCCCAGTCCACGTCGATATCCTCTGCCCACTCCACGGCATTCGCAAGGATTGCCGTCTGCGCCGGAGAGACCTTGACCGCACCGCCGGACAGCGCTGCAAGGCGCTCTGTACCGTCCGGCATTGTGATCTTGACAGGTCCCGACGGGAGCGCTGCAACATATTTTTCATGCTTTGCGAGAATACCGACATCGCCCTCTGTTGTCCGCACAATTACGCGCTGCACCTCGCCCTCAAAGAAAATCTTTTCCGGCGTGATGATTTGCAGAGAGAACGTGCTCATTCTGCTTCCTCCTCCAGCGACTTCGCCTTTTCCAGCACATCGTCAATCGTGCCGGCAAACAGGAATGCGGATTCCGGAATGTCGTCATGCTCGCCGTCGATGATCTCACGGAAGCCGCGGATCGTCTCGGCAATCGGGACATATTTGCCCTCCATGCCGGTAAACTGCTCGGCGACGGAGAACGGCTGGCTCAGGAATCGCTGCACCTTACGGGCTCTGGAAACCGTCAGCTTATCCTCATCGGAAAGCTCATCCATACCCATGATCGCAATGATATCCTGAAGCTCGGTATAACGC
>JAGKVC010000220.1 GCA_021152595.1 Clostridia bacterium | reverse complement strand
CGAGTTGCTGCTTTCCTTGCGCGTTTTACTGCTTTCCTCGTCGCGTGCTGGCGCTTTCCTTCAGGCGATTCGCTGCTTTCCGGAGCGCGAAATAATCAGTACCGAGCAAAAGAGGGCGATTCAGTCAAGAATCACCCTCTTATCTTCAATCCTATATCGCAGTAATCAGTTCTGAATTTCACTCATTAAGGTAGCTCCGACCTTGAAGCCGACCTTATAAGCAGCTCTCATCTCAGCGGCGGCTGTATCACTCACGCAGTCAAGTATCTTGTGGAACACTTCAATCTGTTCCTCACTCAGAGAATTTTCAAACGGTATACAGAGCTTGCCCCACTCATCCGAGAACTCTGCGGAGTGAATATCGCCCTGGCGATAGTTGTAAAGTGCATCGATCATCGTACTATTTCCTTTCAAATACAGTTTTATCGGAAAAGACTGCATTGAAATCTTCGATAATTGGTGCTTACAAAGCTAACTAATGTATAAGTATATGATTATGCTATTATAATGATGATTCATAAGCAGTCAGAATTGCTCTCAGCCACTTTTAATATCTTATGGTTATTATATCCCTCAAAAAATAAAGCCCCTCAGACGTGATTTCTCGACGTCTGAGGGAGTGCTTGTTGTTGGATATGTACCTCATAATAAATTGTTCGTCATTAGCGGTTTCGACAGACAACGAGGAACAGGCTTCCAGCTACGAGGCGCAGATCCAGCACTATGAGGAATACATCAAGACGAATCCGGAGTGGGAGTTCGTCGGGGTGTATGCGGATGAGGGTATCAGCGCAACCTCGACCAAGAACAGAGAACAGTTTAACGCCATGATCGAGGACTGCAAAAGAGGGCTGATCGATATGATTCTGACCAAGTCAATCAGCCGATTTGCCCGCAACACTGTTGATTGCCTGAATTATATCCGTATGCTGAAAGGCATGAATATTCCTGTTTTCTTCGAGAAGGAATCAATCAACACAATGGATGCTAAGGGCGAGGTGCTGCTTACCATAATGGCATCGCTGGCACAGCAGGAATCGGAGTCGCTCAGCAAGAATACGAAAATGGGAATCCAGTACCGCTTCCAGCAGGGAAAAGTGATGGTGAATGCACGAAACTCCCTCGGCTATGACAAGGACGAGTCGGGGCATCTGATCATCAATCCGGCAGAGGCTGAGATCGTCAAGCGTATCTTCCGGGAGTATCTTGGGGGTGCGAGCTGTCAGAAGATCGCCAGAGGGCTGGAGCGTGACGGTATCCGCACCGCAAGGGACAATCCGCGCTGGCACGACAGCACCGTCCGGAAGATACTGGAGAACGAGAAGTACATGGGTGACGCGCTCCTGCAAAAGACCTACACCATAGACTTCCGGAACAAGAAGCGTGGCAAGAACAACGGCACTCTGCCGCAATACTACATTGAGGACGACCATGAACCGATCATTCCGAAGGATATATTTCTGAGAGTGCAAGAGGAAATGGCGAGGCGGGGCACCGAGAACAGCAGAAAACGCCGGTTCAGCTCCAATCACGCTTTTTCGCAGATCGTTTTCTGCTCTGAGTGTGAGGAAATCTACAAGCGGCTGCACTGGAATAATCGCGGAAGTAAGTACATCGTCTGGCGCTGTTCGAGCCACCTGCACGAGAAAAAGACCTGCAATTCACGGACAGTCAGGGAGGACGTTTTGCAGGATGCCTTTCTGGAAGCGGTCAATCAGATCGTCGGAAACAGCCGGGAATACTTGAAAATACTGCAACAGAACCTTGAGCTTGCGATCAAGCAGGTGAATCCGGCTTCTGTTGAGTACCTTGACGCACGAATGGAAGACCTTCAGCGTGAGCTGATCGACCGAACAGAACGTCACGAGAACTACGACGATCTGGCAGAAGAAATCCTGCGCCTGCGGGAACTTCAGGAACAGACCGTCATGGACGATGCCGCCAAAGCAGCAAACCGGGAGCATATTCAGGAACTGCTGCATTTCATCAATTCTCAGCCGCGCACCATCACGGAGTTTGATGAGGCGCTGGTGAAGAAGATGCTGGAAAGCGTCAAGGTCTGCGAGTTCTTTCTGGAATTCCGGTTCAAATCAGGCGTGACGATCAGCATTGAAAAGTGAACAGATAGAGCAAGCCCTGCATCACTGGTGATTCAGTGGTGCGGGGATTTGTATTAGTGGTTATTCAGCCAGAGAAGCGCATTTTGATAAGCTGCTGCCCAGTCCGGATACCCCTCCGACTGACAGCGGCTGATAAGCCTCTGGTTTTTACAATTCTGCTGATTTCCTCAACTGCTAAAGCTGAATCCGTTCCGATCTGCAGTTTTGGAACGATGCTGTCATCATAAATAATCAGCAGCCCCTTCTTGGAACAATGCATGATATGCCGCGTCTCTTCCCCACGAAACAAATGCGGCAAATATGTTTGAAAATCTTCCGCGCCAAAGCCCTGACAGACAGCGATATAATCATTCATGGCTTTTTTGCCTGTAAATGTTATGATGTACTTCATTCTGTCCATGATTCTATCTGCAAATAAATCAAGAAATCCGGAATAGTCAGGTGCTTTTCTTCTGTTGTCAGAAATATTGACAAAGCTCTCATGGGGTATGTCATATATTCTTTCAAGCTTTTCATAGCATTTGTAATCGCAGTCACGCCTGCGAAAAGGGTAATATGCATATCTTTTTCCGTCCGTATCAGCAAATTCAAATCCGATATATTCGCCGAATGGTTTGAAGCAATATGTCCTTGGCTCGTGAAGGATCCTGATCTCGCACGGAGCATAAAAACCTTTTGCTAAAATACTGTCCTTTCCAACCGTTTCATAAACAGTTTTCAGCGCAATCGGGAAACAAATGTCGGAAGCTGTTTCTGCATCAGCAATTTCAGCAGGACTGTACCCAACTGAAACTGTGTGCTCCTGATTCAGGATCAGCGATAGTGCTATTAGATCTTCTTGGAATGCTTGATTCACTTTCATACCTCCCTTGATAACATTTCCACACACTCAACCATATCACCCAATCGCAATTTTTGATAAGTCCGCTTTTCCCCGATTTTACATGCTTATTTCAAATAGAAATTATTTGGATGACCCTGTGAGCTTTTTCAGAATCTTTCCGCGAAAATGGGCGCTCGCCTTATTTCGAATTATGCCGAGAAACCGCTCCTGATCTTCAGCCATCCACTTGTCGATATATTTCGTATAGAACGCGGTTTCCTGTTTCTTCTTGCCCGCACCGACAAATGTTGCTGCAAAGCCGAGCATAATCAGTTCTTCTATCCGTTCTTCACTAAGCCTGAACGCCGTTGCATAAAGGTTTCTGATATCTTGAATGACTTGATCGGCATAGCCCTCCTCCCTGTTGATAATCAAGGCTCTGAAGGGGTATTTGAATTCGATATCAATGCCTCTGAAAAGAGCATAGGCACAATGTCTCGTTGTAAAATCTGTCACATAGGACATTGCTGCAAATTGCGCCTCTTCCGGTTCGCCGGCAAACGGCATCGTCCATGTAGCAGTGAGGGGTATGGTGCCGGGCAGCTCGTCGCATCTGCACAGAAGCCACTGTCTGAGTTGTTTCTCATCCGCATCGTCCCAATTCAGTTCCGGTTCATCAGCGCGGCGCTCCTTTGGTGGAAAAAGCATTCTATTCACAACCTTTTCTGCGATCTCCACAGCAATATCAGCGCACCTTCCGCACCTGAAAAGAGAATTGGTCATATCCTCCCATTGATATTTCTTATTTTCCCAAGATATCTCATTATCTCTTATAAGATCTTCTGTAATGTCGGGATTCTCTCTATAGCATTTTTCATAGAGCCTGTATTCCTTCAGGGACCAGTCTTTTGCTTCTGTCAGAAACCAGATAAGATATTTCTTTATCTCATCCTTTGACATTTCTTTGTCCTTCATCATCTCACCCCATCACTTTTATTTATATTATCAGTCATTAGCTATCCGTGACAACATTTCCACGCACTAACCTCAGTGTGCAGAAATGTTGTCAGCCGTTTTCAGTGCGCAGATGCCTTTCCAGATACAGAAAAAACGCTGCCGAACTCCCGTCCGCATTTTGTTGCAATATCAAAAACGCCTTAAATACGGCATTTTCAATCCTTATCCCTTGACATCAAAACTACGCACTCAAAGCTTTAGATTATAGCCTAAACATGAGATGGCTCTTTTGTCGCTTTCCAACACTCGTCGTAAAAATTTTGCATTTCACGGTATAAATCTTGTTTCAGGTTACCGAGCATTTCGTTTTCTGGAGCTTCTATATTGAATTCACTAAATAGTATTTCAAACAACTTCTCTTTTGTTATATGTTTCAGCAAGCTATCATTTTCTATTCTTTGTAATATATCCGTAATTAGGTCTGGGGGATATGATCTGAATATTTCTTGTATTCGATTAGCAACTCCATTATGAGATTGATATATTCTTTGCAATCCAAAAAAATTAAATGTATTGGCAGCCTTCTGTTCTTCAGAACCAGATACATCATCCGATTCTTTTGTAATTTTATACTGTATTACAATTTCAGGCGGATTTATTTCATCGGTAAAGCTATCATCCTTTCCACTTTTTAGGTCAGTGTAAAACTGAACTTTAGCTCTACTTTTTATATAGGGGTGGAGATGATTCTCTATTTCGAGGTCTTTAGACAGCTTTATATTGCTATTGCATATATGACCTGAAGGTATTAGATTGCAGAAGGACAAAGTGAGTAATGGATATTTTGATTGAGGAAAATAATGGTCTAATTCTGCTCGAATCAGGCATTCTGTTTCAGTATACAAATCATTTTCATCTGAAACCGTATATATAAACTCACGGTTGCAATAAGGACAAATATTTATATCAAGTTTT
>JAGKVC010000219.1 GCA_021152595.1 Clostridia bacterium | reverse complement strand
TATATCCCATTTTTGTGTTCTGATCTTGTTTTTGCCTGATATTCTGTGTAATTAGCCCCTCTGCGTTGCTCGCAGAGGGGCTTTGTGGACAGGCTGAGCAGCGCCCCGCGGGGCGCTGTGTGCATTATGCGGCTTAGTTTAAGTCGATTTTTCTTCGCATCTACGTTATTTTTATCACAGCATATTTTTCTGATTTTGTCAAGTATGAAATCTATTGTAAGCAATGATATGTGAACAGCGCAGGACGGATGATGATCGGCAAGAGCAGGTCTGTCCTGCTTGACGAATCATATCTTCGAATCCCTCTTTACTTTTTTGCCTGGGTGTGGTATAATAATACGATTCCATTCTGATCATGTCTGAATAAGGGGCATAAAACAATGAATATGCTGAAAAAAATTGAATTGACAATTCCTGAAAAGCACTCACACATTCAGCGCATTTCGCGTCAGAAGGAAGATTTCCGGCTGATAGATCACGGAAATCTGAAGCAAGCCGGCACAATGTTTGCTGTGCGTATACGACAAAGGAGAAAATAAAATGGCAGATTTTTTCAAACTGGCAGGTTGTGATTATGACGAAGTCAGCGGTACCGTCAATATTTATCAAGAGGACGACGGAATCAGTCTGTATGTGAATGTGTATGCAAGAACGAAAAACGTACAGGTACCTTCTGAGTGTCAGAAAGCATCTCTGGAACAGATCGATGGTATCTTTCTCAAGGTGAAAAGCCTCCAGGAGCTTGTAGGAAGAAAACTTGTCTGGAAAGAAGCGAGCAATGAGTACGGCAATGCGGGCGCTCTCAATGTGATCGAGTGTGAGATGATCAACAATGCCGAATTAACCATTGAGGGCATCGAGAACGGCAGCATGACCGTCTATTGGAAGGGCCACGGCGATATCCGCCGGAAGGAACCGTTCAATGTTGATGTTCCCTTTGAAACCAGAGTGACCATCCCGCTTTCCGATTCTGAGATGTCTGATGCTTCTGACAGCGTGGTATTACCGCATGCTGATCGAAAAGAAGAAGGACACATGAATCCATCCGGATCAAATTCCGCGGAGTATTCCTTGCCTGTGGCGACGTACAAATCATTTATCAGGCAGATGGCGGACTGGTACAGCGGCGGGGAGCTCCCCACTGCCGCCGGTCAGGATCTGCGCTTTATATTGGAGCTGCAAAAACAGAAGCTGCATGCACTGGGACTTGATATGAAATGCGAGCTCCCGAAGAAAGGTGCGGGCAGGAACAACGTTACCGGTATTTATTACAGCGACAGGATCTTTACAAACAGTATTCTCGGCGGTGATGTGAATGTGACCAGAAGCGTTGTCAGCACGCAGGATCAGCGCTGCCTGAATACTTCCAATGTCAGTCTGGTCACGATGGTCCTGGAACCGAAGAACGGATCGAAGCCGGATGACGGTATGACATTGTGCTGTCCGAACTGCGGTGCGCCATCCACACTCGGTGAACTGCAGGCAGGCTGTAAACACTGCGGTACGCGTTTCCTGATGAGCGAGCTGTATCCGAAAGTCATGAACTATAACGTCCATGAGCATGAGGACGAGCAGCAGAGAAAACGCAAAAATATACGCGATCTGATCCGTCTGAGCGCGGTGTGCACCCTGCCTTCCATGATCTACTCGATCATACTCATCCTGCTTGATAATCAGTACAATTCGGCGAAAA
Organism: Clostridia bacterium; assembly: GCA_021152595.1. Classification (GTDB taxonomy): domain Bacteria; phylum Bacillota; class Clostridia; order Oscillospirales; family Ruminococcaceae; genus Firm-04. The sequence continues at coordinate 5,390 of JAGKVC010000219.1, read as the reverse complement.
TGAGTCTGTTCTCGGCTATCTTTCGCGTCATCTTTGGCGGCATTTTAGGCGGCGTTATGTTCGGCGGCCTTCTGTTTGGAGGCAAAAAGCTGTTAGAGGTCCTCGGCCTGATGGGAAAAGGTCTGCGGGGCGGAGGACATACCGTCTCCACACTGCTGAACGCAAACAAGATCAAAACTCACGATCCGGAGTTTTCATCTGAATACTTCCGTGACAAGGCCATTGCCCTGTTCAGAATGGCCGTTTACAGTAAGGACGCGACAGAGCTTGCCTGCTGTCAATGCCGGTGTCCCGACAGCGCGGCGGATATCATTGAAGCACAGCTCTTCAATTTCAACATAAACAGCTGCAAAATAACAGACGGAGTATGCGACGCGGATCTCACGCTGTATCTTGACTGCCTTCACTACAAGAAGGGACAGGTCATAAGCAAGTCGGACAAGTACCGGATGCATGTGCGGAAGAAGCTCAGAACGGCGACGAATCCGGGCTTCTCTTTCGCAGCGGTAAGCTGTCCGTCATGCGGTGCCAGCTTTGATGCCCGCAATGTCAAAGCATGCCCTTTCTGCAACAATGCGTATCTGCATGAAGAACATGACTGGATCATGACAGATCTGCACTGAGCGGATACAGGAGCGGAACGCATAAGCCCTGACCTTTCCGCATTCATCGTTATATGATAAATGTCCAGCCGCGGCAGTGATTTCGGACCTAGACTTGGTCCGCTTCACTGTGCGGCTGCTTTTATTATCAGCAGTCTGTGCTGCATGAAGTCGGCGGGACGGTTCCGTTGGATACGAAATAAAAAAGCAAGTCGTTTCCGGCAGAACTGCGGCGGAAACGGCTTGCTGATCGGGATCACAGCTTCCAGTGAATATGTATCTCTCGCTGACCGTCATCATCCGGCAGACCGATCTCGATGTAGTCGATGAACTCATCCGCAACGGAACGGTCAAGATGATCGAAATGCGAATACTGCTCGATCAGGGCTTTCTGGCTCTCGGCATTTTTCATCCGTTCGCGGCAGTCTGCGATCTGCTTCTGCGCCGCCTTGATGCGGTCTGCGGTCTCGTGTTCCTCAGCCGTGAGACTGTCGCGGAACAGGCTGTAATCCGCCGCTGAGATCGCGCCGTCGAGCTTGTCTTTATACATTGCGACCAGACGGTTCCTGGCTGCTGCCTGCTTCTCGCGGAGCTTCGCAAGGCCGGATTCCAGCTCTCTGAGCTGCTCCACATACAGATCTGTGAATCGGATCTCGTCCGACTGACAGTACTGTGAAATGATTCTGTTCAGCTCGTCAAGGATCATCTGTTCCAGTACCTTGCCGCTCATGGTTCGGGTGTTCGGACAGTTCATGGCGCCGGTCTTGTAGGTCGCGCATTGCAGTCCGTAGTACTTGATCGTCCGCGATGTGTTATAGTAGACATTGCGCTTCATCGGTCTGCCGCAGACAGCGCAGCGTACCTTTCCGGAGAGCGGCGAGAGCTCCTGCATCCGGCTCCCGACGCGGGTATTGCTTTGCAGTCGCGCCTGCGTCCGCGCCCATGTGTCCGCGTCAATGATCGCCTCATGCGTATCCGGTATGCGGATCCATTCAGACGGATCGACCTTTTTGCGCTTCTTGTTCTTGTAGCTGACATGATGTGATTTGCCCTGCACCAGCGTGCCTGTGTATACCTCGTTCGTCAGGATTTTGCTGACGGTTGACTGTGTCCAGAGGCCGCGTGCATTGCTGCTGTCAGCATTGCAGTTGACATACTTTGAACCCTGCTGCCGCTTGTATGTGCTTGGGCTCGGGATACCCTGCGCGTTGAGCGCCTGCACGATATGCCGGTAGCCTTCGCCGCTGACATAGAGTTCAAAGATCTTCTGCACGACCGGTGCGGTCTCCGGATCGACGATCAGATGATGCTTGTCATCCGGGTCGATCCGGTAACCGTAGGGCGCGAAGGAGCCGATGAACTGCCCCTGCTCGCGCTTGTAGGCGAGCGTGCGGCGAATCTTTGCGCTGATGTCCTTTACGTACATTTCATTGTATGCTGAGGTGAACAGGCGCATGGTTCCGTAGCTCTCGTTGTCCGTGTCTGCGTTGTCCGCGACACCGATGAACCGGATACCCCATTCCAGAAATTTGTCATTCAGATACTGCTCGATGATGACCGTATCACGCGAAAAGCGGCTTTGATCCTTGCAGAGAACGATGTCGATTTTGCCCTGCTCGCAGTCGCGGAGCAGGCGGCTGAATGCAGGACGGGAGCGGTCAATGCCGCTGAATCCGTCGTCCACATAGATGTCATAGATTTCCCAGCCGCGTTCAGTACAAGCTCTGTGCCTTGAAGCTGCTGCGGATCTGCGGTTTGGTTGCTTTCATATTGTTTCCCTCCTCTCGAGAAATCGTATGAGAATCCCGCATAATGTATGCGGATTTGCTTGACAAACAAGCAGCAATTTGGTATAGTAAAGGTAGATGTTGGGCGGGCGCCCGAAGGCGCCGCCCATACATGAAATCAGTCATTTTGCGATGCGTCAGCATCGTTCTCGATAAATGATACCAGCCTGCCGCTCAGCGTGGCGGGGCTGTTCCGTTTTTCCGCCTTGCTGTAGAAACACGTTTTGATGATCGCGTCACCGCGCTGCATGGTGTCGAACCGAGCGGCGTCACCCTTCTTGAAGCGCAGATTTGCGGCGACGGCGTTGGCAGAATTCGGAGTCGGACGCAGGATGATCTGCGTGTCTGCCTTGCCCATGATTTTACCGAGTTCAGTATTGGACGGGTAGAAATCCTGTGTGGCGCCGACAAAGGCGATTCCATCCTTGCGGCCCTCTTTCAGAATCTGATAGATCGGGCTGTCCGTTGAGAGATTCTGGTTCTGAAGCTCGTCGATGAAGATATCAAGCGGAACGCCATGGTTCTCTTTCTGGTAATTGAACAATGATGCAAGCATCATATCAATCAGCTGATCACTGTGCTCTGCGCTGCCGGATGCAGTGCGGATGACGATGATCTTTCCAGTGTTCTGTTGGAAAACCTCGCCCCATGACTGTGCAGCCATGCCGAGCGCATCGATGTCTTCGAGCAGCGGCTCCAGACGGCCGCGGAGGCTTTCATAGGTTGCGCCATCCTCCTGAAGCATCGCAAGGATGTCGCAGGGACGGATAGGCTCCGACTTATCAATGAGATCAAGCATGTCCGAGAGCACAGAGCTCAGTCTGTTTCTTTGCGGGGCACTCAGCTCTCCAACACCGGCAGTCAGGATGCCGCGCAGAACTTTTTTCTGTGTCGGCTTCGCAGCATTGCGGTCAATCCGGAAGAGATCAACCGGAATACCGTCCGCATCAATGTCAATAAATGCCACATTCTCATCGACATATTTCTTCGACAGGTTGCGGCACATTGCCTCATAGGTTGTGGAGTCGCTGTTGTCGAGTACGATTACATGATGACCGAGCGAAAGCATCTTCGCCATAAGCTGGCAATCAGCGTAGGTCTTTCCTGCGCCGCTCTGTCCGGTCACGTAAGTATGACTGTTTTCAGCATCCTGCTGGCGAATGATTCTTCCGGCAACCCGACCGGATTCGTCACGCAGAAGCGGAACAAAATCGCGTTCCGGAACTTCATCCGGAGCAAGCCAGAACGGCTCGCTGTCAAGATTGCGGATCAGATGCAGTACATCAGCATCCAAGATAGATGCGTCCATGCAGTACCAGTAGAGCCGCTGAGATTTCCCGTTGAGATCGTAGACCTGAATCGGTTTCGTGTTTCCGTCCGTTGTATGCATCAAATTACATTGACGCAGTGCAGCGAGAAGGCTGTTTCGCATATGAACTGTCTGCGTTGATCGCAAAACACCGTCGATCAGTTCACCGCGGATATAGAAGTCGTCGCCGTCGATCAGAAGTATATCTCGCTCCGGATCAATCTGTACGCGCTGCTGTTTTTGCAACGCGGCAATTTCACCGGTTCGGATTTTTTTGCAGAGAACCGACGCGAAGTCCTGAATCATAATTTGATCTGCGGAAACTGCCGAATGACTTGCCTGAAAAATCGCATTCAGTTGTTCATTCAGCTCATAATCGCTGAGCAAACTGTGCTGATGAAAATCTCTGAGAAAATTCTCCGCACTCTTGAAAAAAGGTGCAAAATCCGATACCGGTCTGTCAAAAAACTGCTGCCAATTAGGCGGAAGTGCTCTGCACTCACCAAGGAACTTATTTCGCTCATGTTCCGGAATGTGCAGCATCGTTTGAATGACAACAGTGTCCAGAATCTGAACGATCTGCCGGATGGTCCCGCAGTCAAGGTCAAGCGTCACGCCTTCCATCGAGACGGAAAGGACGTTTTCTGCCGCGATCCGCTGCGCTGTATAAGGAGCGAATCTCGAAATTAAAGCAATCGAATTGCGACCGTTTCCGGTATCTCCGCCTGCTTCTTTAATCAGAATGCGCAGGGGTTCTTCGACTTTGTTTGATTCGTCTGCAAGCGACGAATCGGTAAAAACGGCAATTCCGTCCCACACCAAATTGAGCTCTTTCAACAGCACATTTCGGCTGCTTTCAATACTCGGAATGCGATGCAGCTGAGTATCGTTTGTGCTGAGTAAAGCTCTCAATTGCTCCTCGCTTACGCTCGCAGAGGGTGTATAAATCAAGAGCGAATAGGGTCTGACCTGAATCGGTTCAAACCAGAACAGCAGCAGGCTGCCAATCCGGTGCAGAAGCAAAAGCTGAATGACCGGATGCAGTGCATCCACCACCCGCCAGAACTGTTCTAAAGGCATCAGAGTATTTATATCAGACAGCGACGGTCGAACACGCTGGCTCTCCGAAACGATATCCTGTGGAATCTGCGGTATGTTTGGATTCGTTGCGAAAACGATTGAACCGTCTGCCAGTTGATTGATGCCCTGATGCGGAAATACTGTCAGCGTAATTGTCGGAGCTTTGGCAATCAGAAAGCCAATCAGATCATTTGCCTGACTTTTTGTGCAGCCGGGCAACCGGTGAACGTGGTCGAAGTGCTTTAAAAATCGTTCGTTGATGTAATCATCAGCCGGAATGCGCGCTGCATAGGTCGCGTCGGTACAATAGCTGACCTCAGCGGTGCGGACGCTGCCCGTAACCGGATCGTTGATGACAACGATCTGCAGGATAGAAAACCCGTTGGTCAGCGGTGTGCGCTTGTGTGGATTTCCGTTCACAATCTGTGTCTGGAACCATGTGTTCTGTAAGGCATCGAACCGGTTATGATTTTACAAGCTTGAAAATAGGGATATTATAATTGTCAAAGGATGAATATATCGATTTTACATTGTTTTCTTTACATCGAACATTTTAAGGTGTCGACTTTTTAGGGATAATTTTCAAATATGTAAATGTTCATTCTTGAAGAT
>JAGKVC010000218.1 GCA_021152595.1 Clostridia bacterium | reverse complement strand
GAGTTTCGCGTCCGTGAAGGTGCTGACCTCAAGATCCATTGCGTAGACATCGCCTTCCTGCGCGTCTGCCGGGATCGTGAAATCAATCGTGCAGAACAGACCGTTGTCTGTTTCAGCCTGCGAACCCATCGTGCCGATGCCGATGCAGTTTTGATCTGCATTCAGTCCGAAAACCATATTGAGCGCATCACCTGCGACGCAGTTCTCATCAGCCACGAGAGAGCCGTCCTCATTCGTGCAGGGTGTCAGCCGGGAATCGTAGTTCAGCCGCAAGCCGGTTGCTGCAAAACCTTCTGCGGTGTTGTTTGCGATGTATACCGGGAATGATACCGTCTCGCCCGGAGCTGCCTCAATGTTGCCTGCAATAACATTGACTGCGCTGTCATTCACATCGGTCACAATATTGACGTCTGTGTCTGCCGGAGCCGAGATCTGTGCAGATGCGGAAATGCCGAGTGCGCTGAGTACTGTGATGCTGCATGCAAAAGCAGCAGCCTTGCGGATAATCGTTTTGTTCATGATATTCAATCCTTTCAAAATCGAAGTAGATAGTTTTGAAAAATGTATCCTGAACAACCCGAACAACACCCATAGTATAGCACAAAGTCTCCGCTTTGTCAATATTATTCAAAGACTTTAATGTTATCTTAATGTTTTTCGTATACATCATAGAGAATGGATATATATTTTAACGCCGCTGCCTTGTTTCATTTTCCGCGAGAATCCAAGACCGCGGCGCCAATGATAAGAATTCTTAATCATAGCGCGTGTGCAATCATATTCTTTTTGAATCTTAAGAATCCCGACCGTCCCATAGAAACCGGCAGTCCAGAGCGCAGACCGGCAAAAACAAAAATCCGGTGACGCCGAAGCATCACCGGATTTGTTTCAGTTTATGATACCTGAATCAGTTGAAAGAGATTAGTCTTCCTTCTTCTTCTTGGTAGCAACAACAGCAGTACCAGCTGCGAGGAGCAGACCAGCAACAGCAACGCCAACACCAGCATCACCGGTCTTGGTTGCGGAAGTGGAGCTGGAGGTACCAGCCTTGGTGGTGGTAACAGCTGCCGGAGCCTTGGTGGTGGTCACAGCACCCGGCTTAGCGGTGGTTGTGCCGCCGCCGTTAGAAGTGGTGCTCGGAGCCGGTGCAGAAGATGTGGTGGTCGGAGCCGGTGCAGTTGTGGTGGTCGGAGCCGGTGCAGAAGTTGTGGTAACAGGAGCCGGTGCAGTTGTGGTAGTGGTGGTAGTGGTAGTCGACGGAGTCGGTGCGGTAGTCGGAGTGGTCTCGATGTAGATCTCACCGTCAACAGTGACATAATCAACCTTGTTGGTGTCAGCGTCGAGGAACTTGTCAACGCCGAGCTTCATCGGGAAGTGATCCTTGGTCGGGTTCTCCGGAACAACGACCTTAGCAGTGAAGAACACGCCGTTGCCGACGGTTGCTTCCTGACCCATGGTGCCCAGAGCGATCAGCAGCTCATCTGCATTGTAATCCCAGGACGGGGAGAGGATCGGATCCAGTGCGACTTCCTTCAGCTTGCCGTCCGGCAGACCGTTTGCCTTGATAACCGGAGTCAGATCCTTGTCGTGATAGAGCTGGATACCGGTAGCTGCGAAGCCCGGAGCCTTGTTGTTGTAGACATAGACCGGGAACTCAACAGTCTCACCAGCCTCAGCCTTGACAACGCCTGCAACGATGTTGACCTTGCCTGCTGTCAGCTTGGACTCATCGATCGGATCATTGGTCTGCGCGGAAGCAGCGATACCGAGCGCACCCAGCGTTGCGATGCTGCATGCAACTGCAGCGAATTTTGCGAAAGTAGATTTGCTCATGTGTTTCAATCCTTTCTGCTTTTTGTCGGAATGTGCAGGCGCTCTGCGCTTCTGTGCATTCCCAAACTGTTTGGCTTGTTCACGCAATGCCCTGACAAGCATTGCCCGCCAAGCCTATCGGCATTCAGAACTTTGCCTGAATCACCTGTGACGTTCAAACTCCGCCTGACACAGAGATGCGTCACCATATCAGTGATACACCTGTATTTTAACACAAATCGCAATTTAAGTCAAGCGGTCTTAGGCATTTTCACTTCCAATTTACGTAAAGAATAATCTATCATTTTTGTGCGGTATTCACAAAGTTTGTCGATTATTTCCTGATTCTGGCGAAATCTTCAAGGTTTGCAGAACCGTTGTTCCGGTAAATTCCGGAAAGCAGTTTTGCCGCGTAAGTCCTTGCAGACTGCGTATCGGAAGTGCTGCGCCGCGGCAGCCAGAGCACCGCCCTGTGCAAATCCGCTTCATAGGCTGTGCTTTGGTCATAATGCCGAAAATCTGTTTTTTGCATCAATCTTGCTCCTTTCCCTGTTTTCATATTGATATGCAGGGAAATCGCAGATCATGCCGGAAGTGCCGGCAGTGCCGGCATCCGTTTCGGGAATATCAGCAACGCGGTTATTTTCCGTTGCTTCCCGACCGGATCATTTCTTGAATTTCTGTTTCAGCCGGAAGTTCCGGCATCCGTTTCGAGAATATCAGCAATGCGGTTATTTTCCGCTGCTTCCCGAGACCGGATTATTTCTTAAACTTTTGTTTCATGCGGAGGCTGTTATCAAGAATGCGCTTGCGGATCCGCAGATGCTCCGGCGTGACCTCGAGCAGCTCATCCTCAGCAAGATATTCGAGGCAGTCCTCAAGCGACATATCCTTCGGGGGGATCAGGCGCAGAGCATCGTCGCTTCCGCTTGCACGGGTATTCGTCAGATGCTTGCGCTTGCAGACATTGACGACGATATCCTCGGATTTCGGGGAACATCCGACGACCATGCCCTCATAGACCTGCGTGCCTGCCGGAATGAACAGGCTGCCGCGCTCCTGTGCGTTATAGAGACCGTATGTGACCGCCTCGCCTGTCTCATAGGAGATCAGCGAACCGACGGAGCGGCGTTCGATATCGCCCTTATACGGCTCGAATTTCTCAAAGACCGCGGACATGATGCCCTCGCCCTTTGTATCGGTCAGGAATTCGCTCTTGTAGCCGAAGAGACCGCGCGACGGGATCAGGAATTCCAGACGCATTCTGGTACCCTGCGGATGCATCTCCTGCATCTCGCCCTTGCGCGCGCCGAGCTTCTCCATGACAGCGCCGACGCAGGTTTCCGGAACGTCGATGACAAGGCGCTCGATCGGCTCATAGCGCTTGCCGTCGATTTCCTTAATGAGAACTCTCGGGGGCGAAACTGCAAGCTCATAGCCTTCTCTGCGCATGTTCTCGATCAGGATGGAGAGGTGCATTTCGCCTCTGCCTGCGACAAGGAACGAATCGGTCGATTCGGTATCGGTAACGCGGAGGGAAACGTCCTTGAGCAGCTCCTTGTAAAGGCGCTCGCGGAGCTGACGGGAGGTCACGAATTTGCCCTCTCTGCCTGCGAGCGGACTGTCGTTGACGGAGAATGTCATTTCGACGGTCGGCTCACTGATTTTTGTAAAGCTGACAGGCTCATAGCTGCCCTGTGCGCAGATCGTATCACCGATGTTGATGCCGTCAATACCCGATACCCAGACGATATCGCCGACGGTCGCGCTCTGCGTCGAAACGCGCTGGAGCTGTTCGATCTGGAGCAGTGTGACGAGCTTTGCATTGACCGGCTTCTCCTCGCTGTGGAAGTTGCCGACCTGAACCTGCTGACCGACCTTTGCAGTACCGCGGATGATTCTGCCGATGCCGATTCTGCCGACATATTCGTTATAGTCGATCGAGGAGATCAGCATTTGCAGCGGCTCATCCGGATCGCCCTGCGGCGGCTCGATGTAGCTGAGGATCGTATCAAAGAGCGGCTTGAGGTTTTCGCCGGGCTCATACTGCGAGAGCGAGGCTGTGCCGCTTCTGCCGGAGCAGAACAGCACCGGACTTTCAAGCTGCTCATCATTTGCATCGAGGTCGAGCAGCAGCTCGAGGACCTCATCGCCGATCTCATCCAGACGGGCATCCGGACGGTCAATCTTATTGACGACAATGATGATTTTCTGTCCCATTTCGAGCGCCTTGGAAAGCACGAATCTGGTCTGCGGCATCGGACCCTCTGCGGCATCGACAAGCAGCAGAACGCCGTCCACCATGTTCAGCACACGCTCGACCTCACCGGAGAAATCCGCGTGGCCGGGGGTGTCGATAATGTTGATCTTGACGCCGTTGTACATGACCGACGTATTCTTTGCGAGGATCGTGATGCCGCGCTCGCGCTCA
>JAGKVC010000217.1 GCA_021152595.1 Clostridia bacterium | reverse complement strand
GCGCTCAGCAAAACGGAAACACAGCTCGGATTTCCGTGGCTCGGAAAAATACGGGCGGTCAAGGATGACACAATCATCTACGGACCGTCAGAAGAAGGCGTTTTCGTTTACGGCTATTACCACTTCGGAAGATTCTATGTCACATTCAGCAAAGACACCTCATTATTAGAAGCAAAAGAAGCCGAAGCACACCGTATCACCGAAATTCCTGACAGCAAAGGCATATGCCTTGAAGCAGCGTTACTCCCGGAAGCATATGCCCATATGATCACACAGTATCTGGAAAACGGGAATCCGATATGGAGTACAAAGCTCAAAAAGCCGAAGAAAAAGCAATAAGGGAGGCTGCGTTATGAATAACAGAAAATGCCCGTCCTGCGGCGCCGAAATGGAGCTTTCGCTCTCGAATAAATGCCTGATCTGTCCTTTCTGCGATACGCATATTGATGTTGAGATTCAGGATGACGGCAATACCGGAATGCTCGATGAAAACATGTTTGACTTTCTGTGGGATCTGGACAACTTAAAGCAGTATGAGAATGTGATTGCCGTTCTGGATTCCATGCGCTATTGTCTGAACAGCCTGAAAACCGCAGAGCGCGTTTCTCAATACATCCGGACTGCGCTCCTTACCGATGAAGATGTCGCATCTGAGGGCATCAATCAGAACCGGATTGACAAGATCATGCCGAAGATCGCGGGACTGATCGAGCCCGGCGAACGCATCATTGTCTACGGCGATGACGGCATTCTTTCCAGAGGAAAAGAGTTTTTTGTCATTACGGATAAACGCAGCATTTTTGTGAACGGCAAAAAAACCGGTTCCGTTCTGCACCGTGAGATCAGCGCCGTGCGTCTTGATCCGAACGGCGGATATCCGCGCTGGAAGCTCAACAATCAGGACAGTTTTGCAGTCACGGGCATTGGCAATAAATACCGGCTTCAGGGCGCGATTGCCGCTTTGATCTGTATTATTGCAGCTGAGCAGCACGGCGGCAGGGAGAAAATCAAACTGCTGTAAATATGCTGAAAAAATTGCCTGCGAAAAAGCTTCGCAGGCAATCGGTTTGATATTTACCGGAATTCGTAGCTTTCGATTGTCCAGTTGATTCCGTCGAATACAAAGTGTGCAACACCGCGTCCGTCGATCTGGTTGGCATCTTTGGTTGTTGCCGTAAAAGAGGTATCTGTCTGATCGGTGATCGTGACGCCGCTGCCAGTCTCAAAGCTCTGATAGCCGTGTGCATTGGAAGTCAGAATATAGCTCAAGCCGTCCGGCTCGCTGACACGGAAGCTCTCATCCAGAATACCCTTCCAGCGTGTATATTCCGCACCGGTTACCGTTTCCTCCAGCAATCTCTCAAAGGCAGCCTTGCCGAGACTGTTGATCGCAAAGCGTTCATCTGTCACCAGTGTATAGGTCTGACCGTCAGCGGTCATGGTTTCATTTGCATTGGTTGCAAGATCACCGCCGCTGCCGGACATGCTCTTCATCAGGAATGTCAGATTGTTCATCTTTTCGGCGGCAACATCCTCAAGCGTGATGCGGACAAACTGCAACTCACCGTCCTGACCGGAGCTGATCTGATTGACCGGCTGTTTGTCGCACGCAAACGAAATCCATGCGGCATTGTCAGCATCGCAGAGGGAATACCAGTAGCTCTCGGAGCCGTCCGGATGCGCCTCTGTGTCGATGCACACCTTGCCGGAGCGTGTCCCGCCGGCTGCATACCGCATGATTGCCGTGCCGTCTTTCCGGACGGTCAGCGAATTGTTCCGTGTGCCGAAGGTTCCGGGCATTGCCCATTCACCGACGAGATCGTCTGCGGAATACGGGCATTCTGTTTTCGATGCAGCGGTCGTCTGTGCTGCTGCGGTCTGTGCCGCAGTTGTTTGTCCGGAATCAGTCTGTGCGGCAGCGGAAGCATCGGTTTGTGCGGCGCCTGCTGTCGTTTCGGTGACGGCTGCTGTTGTTTCCGAAGATGTCGTATCAGTTGCCGCGGTTGTCGCCGTCTGCTCCGAAAGGCTCACATTGATATTCACCGGATCCGATCCGCAGGCGGTCAGGCAAAGGCTCATCAGAGCAGCGATCATAGTAATCATTTGCTTTTTCATTTTTAAATTCTCCTTTGTGATTCGTTCAACTTCTGTTGACGGTCTTATTATACTACATTTCGGATGCAATGTGTGCGAAATTACAAAATTGTAATCAGGTTACTTTCTGAGTATCTGCTCGATCAGATTTGATTCTGCATCCGTTATCCCGTCTGACGCAGCCGGCAGCGTAAAGGTGAATGCAGTACCCTTGCCCTCTTCGCTCTCAACGTCGATTGTACCGCCGTGCGATTCTACGATAAATTTGCAGATAAACAGTCCGAGTCCCGTGCCGGTTTCGGAGTGCTTTCCCTTATAATAGCGCTCCCAGATGTGCGGCAGATCCTCCGGCGAAATGCCGCTGCCGGTATCTTTGACCGTAACAGTTACGGTATCCTTATCTGCTTCTGCCTTGATGAGTACCGTTCCGTTTTTGGTATGTTTCAGTGCATTGGAGATCAGATTGACGAACACGCGCTGCAATCTGGTACTGTCCGCATTGACCTTCGGCAGGTCAATCGGGATGCGCAGGATCAGGCGGTTATTGTTCTTGTTCAGCACCGCAAAATAAGTCTCGACCGTTTTGCGCACAAGGCTGTCCAGATCACAGGGGGCTTTTTCCAGTACCATTCTGCCCTCCTCAATGCGCGTTGCATCGAGGATCTGCGTCACCATGAGTGCCATGCGGTTTGCCTCGGAAGAAATGCGGCGCAGCTTATTCTGAACGGTTGCCCTGTCGCCGCCTTGCATGAGGTCAAGCTCTGCGTCCTGCGCATAGCCGGACATTGCGGCAAGCGGCGTTTTCAGCTCATGCGATGCATCCGAAAGGAATGTTGTTTTCATCGCATTGACCTCTACCAGCATATCATGCTCGGAAACAACCGGAGCTGCGATTTTCTTGGAGAGCGCAGCAGAGATCACGAGAAACACCGCAAATACGCTGAGAACTGCTGCGATCATCACAGACACATACTTCCGGAACATGCTGTCCAGACTGTCAAGCAGTGCATTCGTCTGCTCATCTGCACATGCTCTGATCGGCTCTATCCAGCTGTTGACATTCTGCATGAGTATCCCGAAGCAGAGGTTGTCGCCGGTATAGTTGCAGAGATTATCCCATGCGATCACATAGCCTGCGCCGCCTTTTGCATAGGAACCGCACTGTTGCTCCATGCAGACATCCAGCCACCCCAAAAAATCAGTCTGGCTGCCGTAGTATTCCGGCATTTCGGCTGCTTTCTGATCGAACACGGCAATCGCATCCTGCATGATGAGGTCTGCATTGTCAGCCGTACCAAGCTCATAGCTGTGCAGCGCTTCGCCGTCATACAGAAAGAACACATCGGCATTGCTGAAATAATTGACCGCCTGATACTGCAGATTTTCGCGGCGGTCTTCCGCGCTCATGTCAAACTGATACAGCCAAAGTGCCATTTCTCTGCCAAAATCCCGCAGATATTGCTGCTGTGAAGACAAAAACTGCTGATAGTATGCATCGGAGACTGCGGAAACGGTCTGACCGGCAAGTTCGCCGGAATACAGATTGACATTCACCGATGCCTGCTGATAGATCATATTGAAAATAGCTGTGCAGATGCCCAGCACGGCAATCAGGCACGAGATCAGGGCAATCAAAAGCGTTCTGCGCAGAGAACGGCTTTTGGATGTATGTTTTCCCACGGGGCTCACTCCTTTCACGGACTGTGAATCTTATTATACCATGTAAGCGAAGCGTTTATGGTATAATCGCCCGATATGCAGGGAGCAGATCTCTGATCTGCGGATCTGCAAGGGCATAAAAATAAATTATAATGAATGCGTTTGCATTCATTATACCATATAAGTGAAAGCAAACCAATTTCACACTGAGTACCACCGAGTCACACTGAGTCACACAAAAATTTCGATTCCACGGGGCTTTTTGATGGTAGAAAGCTCAAAAACAGCGAAACGGCGCTGTTCTGAAAATTCAAGCATTTTGAAGATTTTTGGTAGAAACTTGGTAGAAAGCCAACGGTAAAAAAGTTGGTAGAAACTTGGTAGAAGCCGAAAACAACCTTAAAACGGTAGAAAGCCTGTTGACAAAGCAAACTGAATAATGGAAAATAGCGGACGGTGTTTCATAACAGAAGCGCTGTCCGCTATTTTTATGCCTAAAAATTGAATAT
>JAGKVC010000054.1 GCA_021152595.1 Clostridia bacterium | reverse complement strand
TCAGCATATTATTTACCATATATTTTTTGAACTGTTTGTTCAATATGTGCATTTATTATATCATAAATCATGAAAACAATACAAATCAATCGAACAATACAACTTTACAATCTGTGTTTTTGCCACTTGCAAACAGCAAACAATTCCTGTATAATGCAAGTGGATATATACAGAACGGAATGTGCAGCCGACCGGCGCCGTTCCCCTTCACGGCACAGAGAAGCCGTATTTTTCGTTGATGTGCTATCCGAAATCAAACATATACAAAACAATGGGGAGTAAATATGAAAAGAAAATGCGTATCATTACTGACAGCCGCAGTCTGCGGTGCGTCCGTGCTGACAGCAATGCCGCAGATGCCGGCTAACGCTGCCTCGGACTGTACCGTCACACTCACGAAAACCTATCAGACGATTCAGGGATTCGGCGGGATCAATCTGCCTGAATGGGCAGGCAGCGACATGACCGAAGCGCAGGTGCAAAAGGCATTCGGAAACGGCAAGGATGAGCTGGGACTGACGATTCTCCGCATCTATGTCAGCGATGACAGCGGTGCATGGAAAAACGCTGTCCCGACGGCAAAGCGCGCGCAGGCGCTCGGTGCGACGATCTTCGCAAGCCCGTGGTATCCGCCTGCTGCGATCCGCAATACGGTCAACGGCGGCATCAACGGCGGCAAATATCAGCTCAAAAAAGATAAATGGGCAGAATATGCCGCACACCTGAACAGCTACATCAAGTACATGGCTGGACAGGATATCAACCTGTATGCGATCTCCATTCAGAACGAACCGGACTATGCGCAGGACTGGACCTACTGGAGCGCCTCGGATCTGGCGAGCTTCATCGCACAGTACGGCAAGGCGGTCACGCAGGGTACTGAGACAAAGCTGATGTCGCCGGAGAGCTTTCAGTATAAAAAGGATATCTATAACGCGATTCTCGGCAACAGCGCCGCCAAAGCAAACGTCGATGTCTACGGCACACATTTCTACGGCACGCAGCGCTATGAGATGGACTTCCCTGCGCTGGAAAACTCCGGCAAGCCGCTCTGGATGACAGAGGTCTATGTGCCGAACAGCTCCTCCGATGCGGATACATGGCCGGAAGCTGTGCAGGTCGCGGAGAATATTCACAACGGTCTGGTCGTCGGCAATTTCAACGCGTATGTCTGGTGGTTTATCCGCCGCAAATACAGCCCGATGAAGGAAAACGGCAATATCTCCAAGCGCGGCTACTGCATGGCGCAGTATTCCAAATGGGTGCGTCCGGGCGCAGTCCGCGTCGATGCAACCGAGACACCAAACAACGGCACATATATCTCCGCATATAAAAACAAAGACGGAAACGCGGTCATTGTTGCGGTGAACAAGGGCAATGAATATACGCAGAAATTCAAGGTCGCAGGCGGCACGATCAAGAGCATCGACCGCTATCGCACATCTGCAACCGAGAACATCGCAGAAACGAAGAATATCGAATTTTCGGGCAACAGCTTTTCTGCATCCCTGCCCGGCAACAGCGTCTCGACCTTTGTGATCGCGCTGGACGGTGCCGAGCCCCTGCCCGATGTGCCGGATCAGCCCGATCCGCCGCAGACGGAAGCCTCCCATTATCAGGACGGCTTCGAGAGCGGAGCCGGCGAATGGATCGGCAGAGGCGGCGCTTCCGTTGAAACAGACAGCTCGCTCGCTTTTGCAGGCAGCAAGTCGCTTCTGGTCACCGGCAGAACCTCCGCATGGCACGGCGCAGCGCGTCCGCTCGACAGCGATTTCTATACGCCGGGCAAGGAATTCAGCTTCAGCGCAAATGTCGCCTATACGGACGGAACTCCGACCGATACATTCTACATGAAGCTGCAATATAAGGATGCCTCCGATAAAACGCAGTATGCGACAATCGCAGAAGCAACCGCTGCGAAGGGCGAATGGGTACAGCTCAGCAATACCAATTACAAGATCCCGTCAGATGCGGCGAATATGCAAATCTACATCGAAACCGCTGAATCCACGATTGATTTTTACGTCGATGATGCAGCAAGCGCCGATGCAGGCACCGTGATCAAGGGGGCAGGCTCCGGAAAGGATGAAAAGCTGCTGCCCGGAGACGTCAGCTGCGACGGCATCGTGAATGCCGCTGATCTTTCCGCAATGAAAGCAGGCATCCGCGGCAGCTTCTCCGGCAGTCTTGCGGAGCGCAATGCCGATGTCGATCAGAACGGCAAGGTCAATGCAGAGGATGCCGAAAAGCTGCGTGACTATCTGCTGACAAAAGCCGCCGGATTCTGATGATCGGCAGACAGTTCACATGATAAAACAGCAGGCAGCGCCCGAGAAGGACGCTGCCTGTTTTAATGCGTGTTAATCAACTGACTGCAAATATTTGAATATGATCTGATTGCCTTTGTCTCCGGTGACATCGTTCCAGCGGATGCCCTCCGGCGTCATGGATAACTCCGCGCTCTGGTTCGGAGCGGTTTTCAAAGCGTCCGGGAGATTCACCTGACTGCCCTGCCATTCCAGCTTAGAATCATCCCGCACCGAATACAGTCCCGTTCCGCTGCAAACCATTTTCCCGTCCTGAAATTGCAGCGGATATTCCCACTGCTCAGTGATTTCGGGACTCCTGCTGATTACCACGAATCCGAAATATACATCATCCTGTTCGGTGACCGCAAGCATCGCGTATGAGCCGTCAAGCTCGCATTCCCATTCACCGAGATAATCCGAAGCCTCGGCGGTCTGATCGTTCCTGCTTTCTGCGGATTCGGCATGTTCCGTTCCGGCTATCCTGCTTTCGGAAATACTGTCATGCCTGCCGGTATCCGGATCCGCGGCGCATCCTGCCAGCGCAGCCAATGCAGACAGCAGCAGAATCAAGAGCAATTTCTTCATATGTTACGCACCTCATGTGACAGCATCCTGAACTTTGCTCTCATTCGCTTTTTGCTGAGCGCCGCCTTGACTGTACCGCCCTCCGGCGTATACTTGACAGCGTTTGAAATCAGATTTTCAATGACAGTCGTGAACATTGCACGGTCGGCTGAGATTTCCGCATCGCCGCCGACGCCGTATGCGATCTGCTTTTCCTCCAGCATCAGCGCATATTTCGCAAACGCCTCCTCGATCACCGTGCGGACATTGATCTGCTCGCGCTGCGGCTTCTGCGTGCCGTCCATGCTGTTGAGAGAAAGCGTCTGCCGGACGAGCGAATCCGTAAAGCTGACATTGTCGAGAATGGATTGCAGATACCGCTGCTGCTCCTCCGCTGTCAGCTTCCCTTCCATGAGGTTTTCCGCATAGCCGCCGATGGCAGTCAGCGGCGTTTTGATATCATGCGCCAGATGATTGGTCAGGTCGCGCTGATAATCCTCCATTGCATATTTCGCCCGGCTGACAACAAGATCACGCCAGCACAGCAGCAGCGCAGCGATCAGCACAACCAGCGCAAATGTGATCGTCCAGCGCCAGTAGAATGCGACAAGCGTCGAATCCCGCAGATTGAGCGGAATGCAAAGCACAAGCTGATAGGGATTCCCGTCGATCCAGAGCGGAATGCGCTGGTAATAGGTTTCCGTATCATCCGGATTTCCGTAGCAGCCGTCGCTGAAATAATTGTTCTCATCCTGATACACAAACTCAGACTGATACTG
Organism: Clostridia bacterium; assembly: GCA_021152595.1. GTDB lineage: Bacteria > Bacillota > Clostridia > Oscillospirales > Ruminococcaceae > Firm-04. The sequence goes on along the minus strand of JAGKVC010000054.1, from coordinate 17,600 downwards.
TTCCAGCGCCTCCGGCGTTTCGCCCTGCGGAAAATTCAGAATTGCGCGCGGATATTCTGCGTCTTTTTCGTAATTGTGCAGTGCCATCAGCTCATAGCCGGGAAGATCGACTGTGATATTGATTTCTTTTGTTGCCAGCGTTTTGATCTGCGAATCTTCAATCAGCGGATCTGTTTTCTCCGGATATTCTTTCAGATACATGATGCCTTTCTGCGGAATATAGGAATGCGTCTTTTTGTTCACATAGGCTGTCTCCATCTCTATATCCAGCATGTTATAGAGTGTCTCCTGCGATGCGAGCGCCAGATAGTCTTCAAAGAAGCTGTCCACCTCCAGCAGATTCAGCGCTTTGCGGTCGCAGACGTACCAGCCGTTTGCAGGATCATCCTCCGCAGCGGAAAACCTGAGAATCGTCATAAAGGCAACCTCATTGCTTGCGGCGATGCTGCCGTCTTTGCCGATCAGTGCAGCACCTTTACTGCACTTCGGCGAGAATCCCGCGGATATGATTGCTGCTTTTCCTTCTCTTCCAAGCGGATCGTCAATCCGGATCCCGTAGTATTGATAAATGGAGAGCTGGCAGCGGATCTCCTGCATCAGAATATCACCGTCATATTTTGCTGCCGCTTGCCCAATGCGCTGCTGCATATCTGCCGCCATATAATCGTTCTGCTGCTCCGCCTGATAACGGATAAACTGCAACAGAAATTCCTGAAAGCAGAATGCAAAGATCACGGTCAGGAACGCGGTGCAAAGCAGCGCTTTCAGAAGAAGCTGCGGCAGTGTTTTTCTCTTTTTGGTTTTGAATCGTTTTTTCATTGCAATCCCTCCTCCTAGGTTTCGGTCAGTTTATACCCCCTGCCGACAACGGTATGGATCTGTCCGCCTGCGCTGCCGAGTGCCTTGCGCAGACGCTTGATGTGATTATCAACGACGCGGTCAAGCCCGAAGTAATCCGCTCCCCAGACATGATCCAGCAGCGTATCGCGCGAGACCACCCAGCCAGGATGCTCCATCAGATAGCGCAGGATCGCAAAGCCCTTCGGCGTCAGCTCGACCTCTGTCTCACGGACATAACAGGTCAGCTTTCGCAGGTCGAGCCGGATCGCGCCGCAGGTCAGGATGTGATCGGGAATGCCCTCCGTCCGCTTGACAAACGCCGCACATTTTGCATAGAGCGCCGAAAGCAGAAACGGCTTGACAATATAATCATCGCAGCCGAGCTCATAGCCGCGAAGAATATCCTCCTCCAGACCGCGCGCCGTAATGAAAATCACGGGGATATTGCTGTTCCGGCGAATGCTGCGGCAGATCGTGAAGCCGTCCGCGCAGGGCAGCATAATATCCAGCAGCACCAGCGAATATGCATCAAGATTGCCGCCGCAGATTTCCAGCGCCGCTTTGCCGTCCGTGACGGTTGTGACCGCCGCGCCCTTGTTCGTAAAATATTTCTTTGTGACCTCACAGATTTGCAGGTCATCTTCAATCATCAGAATGTTCATGAACCTCACCCTGCGCAGTGCGCGGCTCCTTTTTCTGTAGCCGTTGAAAAACCATTCCCGTATCAGGGATTCTGTTCTCTCTGCTGATTCTATTATAGCACAACAGTGTGTCATTTGTATATCATTTTTTGTCCGGAGCTGTGTAATTCGTATTTGGGGATTCTGTATATCCGCGTGATTCCGCCTTGACAAAGTATGGTAAATATGTTATAGTATCGGTAGGTCATCATTCCGTTCACGATTGATTCTGAATCCTGATACACGCAAAGTTTTTATAAAGGGAGCGATGATTTGAAGCACAATCAAATAACCGCGGCGATTCTTGCGGCAGTCTCCGGCATCTGTCTGATGTCCGTTCACGCTTCCGCGGCAGAACAGACGGAAAGCGGCGTCACACTGACTGTCACCGCCGACAAATCCGATTACGAAACCGACGAACAGATCCGGATCGCAGTCAGCCTTGCAAACAACAGCGGCAGCGATCTCACGGATATATCCATAAAAAATGCGATTCCTGCACATTACCGTCTTGCGGACGGTTCGGACGGCGTCCTGCGTTCAACCTACATTCAGGCAGGCAATTCGATCTCCGCGGAGCTGATTCTTGAGCCGGAACCGGTTGTCAGTGCGGCTTCTGAAACCGCGGCACAGACTGCTGCCGCCGAAACCGCAGCATCATCTGAAACCGTGCAGACGACACCTGAAACAGATGCATCACAGACGCAGGCAGCGCAAAATATCACCGCCGAACGGCAGGCATTCAGCCTCAGCACACTGCTTCTGATACTCGGCGCAGCAGCAGGCATCACCGGTGCGGTGTGCATCCTGCTCAAAAAGCGAAAGAGCAGAACGCTCGCCGTAATTCTCTGCATCGGAGCGGCAGGCGCGTTCTGTCCGGATGCGGATGTATCAGCCGCCGAATCGGAAACGAAATCATTTTCCGTCAGCGAGGAATTTTCCGTCGCCGGAGAAACGCTTGCACTGACAGCAGAGGCCACATTCTCCATAGAAGCTGAGGATATGCAGGCTGCCTTTGCGGCGTATTATGAAGATAATTCCGAACAGGTCATATCTGTTGAAAAGGCAGATGAAAAAGCGGATGTCTATACCGAAAGCGAAGCGCTCCGGCTCATGGAAGAACGCGGCTTCACGGAATATCCGCTGACCTATGATTACGATATGGACGGTACATATACAGATGAGACAGAAGCATTACCGGATTCCGATGCGAAGCACCCGATGTATCAGACCTATTATGTCGGAGAAGACAACTCTGTCTGGACAATTATGATTGTCGGAAAGATGATTGCAGCGAATCCTGTTTCCTATAATCTGGAATCCGATCTTGATGTGCAGATTCTGGTCTCTGAGACCGAAACACTGACCAGCTATACCGAAATGGGAAACAAATTCTACACCACAATTCCGAAAGAATCCGCGGTCCTGTTAAAGGTCGTGGATCAAATAACAAGCCAATCCCTGAACACACTTACATTTGAGGAGGTAATCAATCAATGAAAAAGAGCTTGTTCACCAAAATCGCAGCAGCACTGCTTGCCTGCACAACACTCGGCGCGGTTCTGCCGTTCGGTGCCAGTGCATCCGGCAGCAGCGATCCGCTTGTCGTGGTCTCGCTGGGAGATTCCTATTCATCCGGTGAGGGCATCCCTGCTTTCTACGGTCAGGAAAAGCCGTGGGAGCAGCGTGTCTATGATGAAGACTGGCTCGCCCACCGCTCTGTCAAAAGCTGGCCCGGTCTGCTGACGTTCTCCGGTGTTTCCGGAACCATGAAAAACTACAATGTCCGCGAGACGAATTCCGCAAGCTGCAAATGGTATTTCGGTGCATCGTCCGGCGCTGAGACAAAGCATATCAGCAAGCAGACACAGGAGAAGAAAACCTCCAAGCGCATTTCGCTGTTCAAGACCATGAAAACCACCTATCAGCTTCCGAAGCAGATCGACGTATTCAACAAGGTCAGCGGCGATGTCGATTATGTCACGCTGACAATCGGCGGAAACGATATGGGCTTTGCAGATATCATCACCACCTGCGCAACAGGCAGTACCTATCTGCACTTCGGCAGCGGCAAGCTCAAGCTCGAAAAGGAAATTGACAGCATCTGGGAGAAATTCGGCACCACACGCGCAAATATCAAGAATGTATACAAGGATATCGAAAACCGCGCCGGCGAGCAGGCGGAGATCCTCGTCGCAGGCTATCCGAAGCTGCTGGATAAGGAAGGCAAGGGCGCTCTCATCAGCGAGAAGGAAGCGACCATCGTCAATCAGAATGTCACAAAGTTCAATAACCGCATTGCCGAAATCGTCAGCGAATGCAAGGCGGAGGGCATGCAGATTCACTTTGTCGATGTGGAAGCCGAGTTTGATCAGGACGGCGGACATCAGGCATATTCGGACAATGCATGGATCAACAGCATCATCCTGACCAAGCAGGATCAGGATCTCGAACAGACCGGATTTGTCAGTGCATATTCGATCCACCCGAATGAGAACGGCGCAAAGGCGTATGCAAGATGCGTCAATGCAAAGATCAAAGAGATCGAAAACAGCAAGGTACTCCGCAAAGCTGCACTGCGTGCTGCTGAAAAGGCAGAAGCGGATGCGGCACCGGCTCCGGAACTGACAGAGACCGATGCAATCGTCACAATCGTCGATGTTGACGAGCTGACCGGAACCGTCACAACGGAAACGGAAACAACTGCCGCACCGGAAACCGAAGCAGCCGAGACGGAAGCTGCTCAGACAGAGGCAGCCGAAACGGATCTGATTCCTGCTGACGAAGCAATCGAATCAATCCAATAAAAAACAAGGCTGAGCCTGATATCTGATATCGGGCTCAGCCTATTTATGTAAAAATAAGAATTGCGGCAGCCGGATTGTCAGTCCATATCCTCAAACGCTTCCAGTCCGCGCTTTGCCTGTACCTTTGTATCTCCGTGCCGCACAAAGAGCATTGTCACAAATGCGAGCATCACGAATCCTGCACAATACGGGAACAGCGTCATATAGCTGACATGCTCCAGAAGCGCACCGGCACAGATCGGTGTGGCGACTTGCGCGATCATGCTGAATGTGTAGTAATAGCCGGTGAACCGTCCGGTCTCGGAGCCTTTGCACGTTTCCAGCACCATCGGCAGCGAATTGACATTGATGAACGCCCAGCCGACACCCACCAGAAAGAACAGAATGTATAAAAGCCTGTTGAATTCATGGGAGATACAGGTATATGCAAATACACCGAAAAATGCCGCCGACAGCAGCAGAATCCCGCACATGATCGTTTTTCGGCGGCCGAGTCTGCTCGCTGCCCAGCCGGACGGGATGAAAAAGAGAATCGCGCCTGCCGTTGCGATTGTCAGACCGAGCGAGGCATCGCCCAGACCGAGATTCCAGACAGCATCTGCATAGGTCGTAAACCATGTTTCCATTGCGTTGTAGCCCATATACCAGAGCGCGACGGAGAGCAGCAGAAGAATCAGGCTTCGCTTCACTTCCTTCGGCAGCTTCTCCTCATGTGCTTCGGTCTCGACAGCAAGATTCTCCTCCGGATGCGCCTGTTCATAGGCGAGCATCTTTGCGTGCAGCTCCACCTCATTGACAGAGAACATCACCACGATCAGCGACAGAATCATAATTCCGGCAACGACCAGAAACAGCGGCAGATAATCGACATGCGCCGCATCCTGCGTTCTGGAAGACGGATACATGATCTTTGCAACCACAAGGTAGATGATGCCGCCGACCGCGCCCATCAGATTGATGATCGCATTTGCTCTGCTCCGCAGAGGCTTCGGCGTCACATCCGGCATCAGTGCAACCGCCGGACTGCGGTACGTTCCCATTGCGACCAGAATGCATCCTAGCACAATGACAAACAGGATTTTCGTCGCCGCTTTTGGATTCCGGAAGTAGGAGCTGTCCAGAAACGGAATCAGCAGCATCAGAAAGACTGCCGCGATGCTGCCGCCCAGAATGAACGGTCTGCGCTTTCCCATTTTCGACCGGCAGCGATCCGAAAGACTGCCGAACAGCGGCAGCAGAAACAGTGCCAGTATATTATCGGCAGCCATGATCGCGCCGGAAATGCTCTTATCCATATGAAATGTCTTTGTCAGCATCAGCGGAATGACATTGTTGTACATCTGCCAGAATGCAAGGATTGCAAGAAATGCAAATCCCACACGGATTGTCTGCCATGTGTTCAGTTTGAGTTTCGATTCCATTGTCAGCGTTCCCCCCGGTATTGTCAGATTGATATTTATACAGTATAACATATTCAGGTAAATATGTCAACATGATCAGCAGTCATCCGAATCCGTCCGGATATAAAGAAGGCAGCGCCCCGGTCAGAGCGCTGCTTTTCTGTGATTATGCCGCGGCAGCTTTGCCTGCCTCATATCGCCGGATCACCATGGATGCGAGCGTAAAGACGACTGCAAATGCCGCTTCGATCAGCATGCAGACCAGAATCCTGTGGCCGTCAAACGCCTGCTTGCCGCAGATGAGATCATTCGCCTGAATATACCAGTATGCAGGGAGGAATTTTGCGGCGGCTGCTACGCTTTCGCTGAGCCACTCCATCGGGACAAAAATGCCGCAGAGGAAGCTCATGCCGAGTCCCAGAATCTGCGCGAGCAGATTGACAACAAGCTCGCCCGGGTGGAAGCTCGCAATCAGAACGGAAAGCGAAACCGCAACCATTGCAAACAGGAAGCTGTTGAGCAGCGTCAGCCATGCCCTGCCGCGGAACATGCCGAAAAATGCGGTGCCTGCAATCATGAAGATCAGCCAGATGCACACCACAAACAGCGCGCTGCCGAGAATGATTTGCAGCATATAGGATGTCGGGCGGACACTGGAGCAGTCGGTGCGGTAGCGGATGATCTTTTTGTTCATCGTCAGCAGCACCGGACAAAGCACCTCGATCAGAACAGAGAGCAGAATATACGGCAGATAGCGGAAGTAATCATCAAAGAGCGGAGACATATCATGATCTGCTGCGTTTTCGTCATAGTTCCGGATGGTGACTTCGGTCTCCGCGGAGAGCACGGATTCTGTCCTGCTGATCGCCTCGGAGAGCGCGATGCCGCCCGCCTGATAAGCCCCGACCGTATTCAGATATTCCGTCAGAAGCTGCTCCATCATGACATTTTCGTAGCTGTCGTGCATGTGGTAATTCTCAAAGAGATCGTTGTAATCGCCGGAGCGCAGCTTTTCCGCATAGCCCTTTTTGATCGCCATAACATAGTGGATTTCGGCGTTCCAGTTCATGTAGATCGTATCCTTGATCAGATCGGCGTCACGTTCCAGCTCTTTCAGATCCTGCCTTTTGCCGATGTATTCTTTGAGCGCGCGGCTTTCTTCGGTGTTGTCATCGTCATAGACCACAACACCGATTTTTCTGCCCTCAAAGACCTTTGTCGCGTCGGTCTTCGCGGAATTTGTCATGATCACTGCAATCACGAGAAAGATCACAATGTAAATGATGCCGCTGGACATTTTGGAACGCATGACCTTGAGAAAAGCATTAAAGACTTGCATATTTCTTTCTCCTTGAAATGATGAATCCGAGCAGGATCAGGACAACGGTCATGACCGCCATGGTGATCATGGCACCGGACCAGCGGCTGTAATCGCTGTCGATATTGAGATAATAGAGACTGTCCGTGATGAGCGCTGCCGGATTGATTTTGTTGAACCACGGTGCAAAGCGCGCGATGATCATTTTCATATTGCCGACCATCAGACCGCTGCAAAAGCAGCAGAACATCGAAACGCAGAAGCAGATGCCGGTCTTTGTGCCGGTCTGGAATCTGCCGATCGAGCCGATCCAGAAGCCGAATGCAAGACCGAGAATACCGCCGACAACCGACGTCAGATAAACCATGCCGAGGCGGCTGCCGAAGTCAATCTTCAGAATAAAATGCAGGAAACTGACCGCAATCACCATGCACACCGACTGCACGAGCATACTGCCGAGCAGGCTTGCGCAAAGGCTGATGGATTTCGGCGTCGGCGAGCAGCATTTCCGCGCACCGAGCTTCGAGAGATTGCCCTGATTCTGGATCGTGATGTGCAGACCGGTGATCGAGCCATACATTGCAACCATTGCAAGCAGATTCGTGAAATAGACGACCATGTAGTTCGGGTTGCCGTCTGAGAGCGGAAGATCTGTGACGGGTTTCCACTCCGCACGCAGACTTTCCACAACCGCAGGCACGGCAGCCGGATCATTCATTGCACAATCGGTGATAACGGTGCGGTTTGCGTTATACTGCTCTGCGAATGTACGGAGCATCGTCTGCTCAAAGCCCTCATCTGTCACACTGAGGGACAGTCTGCCGTCCGCATGCAGGATGCCCTTGACCTTATCATCGCGCAGGAGCGCATCTGCTTCGTCCGCGCTGACATACTGCACATCGAGCAGCGCATCCTCCCCCTCCGTGAGCGAATCCAGCACCTGATGCAGCGCCGGATCCTCCTGCACCTCGACCACAGCAGCCGGAATCGCAGAGAAGGAATCCACCTTTTCGTAGATGCTGCCGAATGCAATCTTGAACACCGTGCCGAGGAACATCGGGAACAGAATCAGCCAGATAATCAGATCCTTGACGCGCAGACTGCAGCACAGCTCATATTTCAGATTATGCAGGAACATGTCAGTCCTCCTTGTCTCTGAGCGATTTGCCGGTGATCTCAAGAAACACATCGTTCAGCGTCGGCAGCTCGGTGTAAACACGGCCGAAGCTCAGGTCATTCTGCCGCAGCACATCGAGAATGCGGATCAGATTGTGTCTGCCGCCGGAGCAGCGTACCGTGAATTTATCGTCAATGTATGCGGTTTCGTAGACATGCGGCAGATTTTCGATCTCAGAACGGACTGCATCGGGCAGCTCAAGAATTTCAATCGTGACGGTCTCGGTATTTTTGATCATGCGCTTGAGTTCGTCCTTGGTGCCCTCCGCGATTTTCCTGCCCTTATCCATAATTGCGATCTGCGTGCAGAGCTGCTCAACCTCTTCCATGTAATGTGAGGTGTAAATGACGGTTGCGCCGTTCCGGTTCAGCTCCGCGATACCCTCTAAGATTTTGTTGCGGCTCTGCGGATCGACCGCGACAGTCGGTTCATCGAGGATGATGAGCCGCGGCTTGTGCGCGATGCCGCAAGCGATGTTCAGTCTCCGGAGCAGACCGCCGGAGAGCTTCTTCGGACGGAACCTGACGAAATCCTCCAGTCCGACAAATGCGATTGCCTCCTCGACATACTGCTTCCGCTTTGCCTTATCGTGAATATACAGACCGCAGAAGTAGTCGATATTTTCGTAGACGGTCAGCTCGTCAAACACAGCGACATCCTGCATAATAATACCGATCTGCTGCTTGATATCATAGGAAGTCGGCGTCATTTTTTTGCCGAAAATCTCAATGCTGCCCTTATCATATGCAAGCAGCGAGAGCAGACAGTTAATCGTCGTGGTTTTGCCGGAGCCGTTCGGTCCGAGCAGACCGAAGATCTCACCCTCTTTGATTTCAAGGCTGAAATGATCGAGCGCGATCAGTTCGCCGTAACGCTTGACAAGATTATCGAGTTTCACAACTGTTTCGCCCATGATGATACTCCTTTCGACGGGGCATGTTTGCCTTTGCTGAGATCATTATAGCAGAAAACGGATGTCATTTTCCAGTGTCAGGAATCAGTTTTTGACATGACATTTGTCACACGGGCAGAGTCCGCTGTCATTTTTGAAATATGCGCCGGATGCTCTGCTGCTTTACATTCCTGCTATCATCATCAACAGCAACAGCCGCCGGTGTTATCTGCGCACCGGCGGCTGTTCGTCTTTATTCAGGATCAACCGAGCTTTGCGATTTTGCGGAGAACTGCAATCACATCATCGCCTGTGATATTGCCGTCAGAATTCATGTCGGCGTTGATTTTGCCCTGCGCTGTGATCATTGCCGTGTTGTCCTCTGCGGCAAAGCGCGCGGCCAGCACCGCATCTGAGACATCCACAATGCAGTCACAGTTGACATCGCCGTTCAGCATTGCGCCATGATATGCAAAATAGGTTCTGTTCATTACACCGGTGTCCGGCGCTTTTTCAGGCTGCTGCTGAGCCGGATGCAGGAAACGCCATTCTGCCGGATTTCCGCTTTCATCCAGCCGGATATAGATGAGATCCGACTGCTCATACGTGACGAGGATTTTCTCCGTGCCGAGATCGTCAAGCCAGTATTCGATCAGTGTCAGACCGCTGCCGCCGAAATAATCGGGATAGGGCTGCGCGGCGTTGAGCTTCTGCATGATTTCATCGAACGATTCCGATTCCGCGATTATGCTGCTGATCTGCTCCATTGTGATCCGCGGTGCATCCGCTGCGAGCGTACCGAGAATCACAGCGCGAGCGCGGCGGAATTCTCCGAACAGAATCTGCTCTTTGACTTTCAGTGCTTCAAGCTGCGCTTTCTGCTCCTCTGTTCTGGTGTGATCCGTGACCGTGACCAAAGCCGTCACCGTCCGGACACCGCTGTCCTTCTGCGCAATGCGGACCGTTTCCGGATTCAGCTTTGCGGTCAGCCGGATATGAGCAGTGCCTTCTTCCCGGGCGGTAATCGTGCCGTCTGCCGTCACCGCTGCGACTGTTCCGTTGTCAGATGCAAACTGTAAAGACTCCGCGAGATAGCAGTCTGCATCCCAGACCGCACGGAGCTGACAGGTTTCCCCGACCTCCAGTGTGATCTCCGGCGTTTCCGGTGCAAATCCGTATAATTCCGACTGCGGCTCAGTGACTTCATATTCAGCAGGCGTGGTTACGGCAGGTTCTCCGGCAGTGTCCATGCCTGTCAGACCGGTTTCCTGTACATCCTCTGCACTTACAGCGGTACAGAACGATACTGTAAATATCAATGCAGATAAGAAAGCTGTCAGTTTCATGGTTTACCTCCTTCTGGTCAGGATATCGTACACATCTGCGCTTCCGTCGGAATGGTGTACGATATGCACGACGGATTCAGATTCAATAGTCAAGAGAATGAAATCCGTGCCGGAAATATCGAGCCAGTATTCGATATTGGTCACGCCGCTTCCGCCGATATAATCCGGATACGGATACAGCTCGTGCAGCCGCTGCAGCACCGCACGGAACTCCATACCTTCATCTATCATCTGCGCGACTTCCTCAGTGGTGATGCGCGGCGCATCTGCGTCGATTTCGCCGTTCAGCTCTGCGATTCTCCGCGCATATTCACCGACCATGCGGTTTCCCTCACGCTCGACTTCCTCCACAGATGTCATCTGCATGATCCTGTGCGGTTCAGGCGGTTCTGTTGTCGCGGCTGCAGTTGTCGTTTCGGATTCCGTGACAGATACGGATGTTTCCGTTTCCGGCGGCAGAGCGGCAGTCTGCATTTCCGCTGATGCCGTTGATTCTGCGGATTCCGTCTCAACGGGAACAGATGCTTCACTTGTAACAGGTGTGGTGACAGTCAGTGTTGTTCCAGCTTCCGGAGCGGTTGTATCCGGCTGCTCTGTGCGCAGTGCTGTCACCGTCTCTGGTGCTGCGGTTGTACTTTGGGCAGATGTGGTTACCGCGGTCACTTCCTCAAGGAGCGAATCAACCTGACTGTTCTGCGGAATCAGATCATCCTGATTTCCGTGCAGCATCACCGCAGCGAATCCCACAGCAAACAGCAGACACGCTGCCGCGACAATGCCGGAAAAGACAGAGGGAGTATGCCGCCTGAACGGTGCAGAGACTTCGATTGGCTCCGGCTGAACTGCAACATTCTTTGCAGCAGACTGTTCCGCAGGAGATTCCGCTGACGAGTATATATTGGTATTCGCAGAGACGATCATCTCATCCGGCAGACCGTTCAGCAGCGCGGCAAGATCCAGACCGTTCACAGCAATCCCTCCCCTCGCAGATAGTGTTTCAGCTTTTTGCGCAGTCTCGATAACGTGACCTGCACATTGTTTTCGCGCATATCAAAATCGCGCGCCAGATCTGTGAATGAAGAAAAACGCCAGTATCTGCGAATAAACAGGTCCCGATGCTTCTGCGGAAGCGATTGCAGGAAGCGTGTGATCGCCGCAAGCAGCTCACGCTGTTCCAATTCAGAAAGCACATTATCGGATGCAGGGAGCAGCTCGGAAAGTTCATCGAGTGCCGCTGTCTGCTGTCCGCCGCCGCGCTTGCTTCTGCGTCCGGATTTATAGCGGTCAAGCGCTTCATTCCGGAGAATTTTCAGGAGATACGCGCAGAAGTTTTCCGGCTGTACGGGCGGAATCGTGTTCCAGATTTGCAGCAGCGCATCATTCAGACACTCCTCTGCATCCTGCTCACTGCCCAGAATATCGCGTGCCGCGGACCGGCAGAGCGCGCCGTACTGCTCTGCAATCACGGCAAGCGCCTGCTCATCCCTGTTATTCAGCATCAAAAGAATTCTTTTGTCGTCTATGGCAACCACCGCCTTTCGCGTTTTGCCTTCATCTATCAGGACGACAAAACACCGGAAAACTTACAGCATTCTTAGAATATTTTTTTATTTGCATTGTAGCATCTGCGGCGGCGTTTGTCAATATGCAGACAGAAGCAGCCGCCGGTGTTTTCGCGCACCGGCGGCTGTTCTTTATTATGGATTGCCATGAAGAATCCGTGTATCAATCGAGCTTTGCGATTTTACGGAGAATCAGGATGACATCGTCACCTGTAATATTCCCGTCTGCATTGACATCGGCGTTTTGTTTGCCCTGCGCGGTCAGAAGCACAGTGGTATCTTCAGCGGCAAAGCGTGCGGCGATTACTACATCCGAAATATCAACTGCATTGTCACAGTTGACATCTCCGATTGTTATGGATTTGACAGCTTGTGCTTTATCAGCTTTCTCAGATACCCATTCCGGTTCTGTCGGTTCGTTTACAACCGGTACCGTATCTGTCCCATACGGCTTGATGCTTTCCGGATGATTCTCAAGCACATAGGGGATTGCATCAATGATCGAAAGCATCTGATCGCCCGTGACAACGGATTCATCGACGCTGTCCTGCGTACGGAGAAAACCGTCTGTTGTCAGGAAAATGTGCTCCGGTACAACAAGTCTGACATATTCACTGGCTGCGCTTCGCTCCAGATCATGATCCTGCAAGGCGTTCCAGTGTACATACTCGATGCTGTCCGGCAGAATCAGCGTATCGCCGAATGCCTGCATTGCATTGTAAAATGCACCGTTTCCAAGATAGCGAATATTCAGCGGCATATTGATTTTGCAATCAGCGGCGCAGTCCGCGAACGCACGATTAAAAGCATCAGCACAGATTCTCTGTATGGAATCAGGCAGGATAATTTCCTGCAAGTCTTTCCATTGATACTTTGCGTAGCTGAATGCTGATTTTGCTATTCCGGTGACCGGCTTGCCTTCCAGTTCTGCCGGAATGTTAAGAACTGTCATGCCTTTTTCGATGAAATAGTCATAATCAGCTCCGGCAACTGCATAGGTGTTGTCGTCCTGCAAGCCGTAGTAGATGCCGTCAGCACAAATGCAGTCATGATAGATGAGATTTAATGAATCATCATAATTACACCACGGATTCCGTGCGTAATGCTCATCTGGCGCAGGCTCCCAGTATGCTGTGTACTGTTTTCCGTCTGCTCTGTAATACATTGTGTCTGATGCCTGAAGCTCCTTGTTCTTGGCAAGCAGTGCCGGATTGACATGATCTTCCGGCGCATCATACGGCGTTTCCTCAACGGAATAGTATTCCAGATACTTCTCATACAGATATTCGGCGGATTCAGTATCGTATGCGGATACAAGCGGTGTGCCTGTAAAGCTCAGCGACGCTGCAATCGCAACTAAAGCGGCTGAAATCATTTTCTTCATTGTAATCCTCTCCTTTCAAACAATCGAAATGCGTCTGTTCAGCAAAGCGGTATCGTTTTGATGTTTTCCGGATGCTTCTCAATCACATACGGAATAGCGTCAATGATCGAAAGCATCTGATCGCCCGTGACAACGGATTCATCGACGCTGTCCTGCGTGCGGAGAAAACCGTCTGTTGTCAGGAAAATGTGCTCCGGTACAATCAACTTAACATATTCCCGATTATCCGAATCATGATCCTGCAAGGCGTTCCAGTGTATATACTCGATGCTGTCCGGCAGAATCAGCGTATCGCCGAATGCCTGCATTGCATTGTAAAATGCACCGTTTCCAAGATAGCGAATATTCTGCGGCATATTGATTTTGCAATCAGCGGCGCAGTCCGCGAACACACGATTAAAAGCATCAGCACAGATTCTCTGTATGGAATCTGGCAGGATGATTGCACACAGGTCTTTCCATTGATACTTTGCGTAGCTGAATGCTGATTTTGCTATTCCGGTGACCGGCTTGCCTTCCTGTTCTGCCGGAATGTTAAGAACTGTCATGCCTTTTTCGATGAAATAGTCATAATCAGCTCCGGCGACTGCATAGGTGTTGTCGTCCTGCAAGCCGTAGTAGATGCCGTCAGCACAAATGCAGTCATGATAGACGAGATTTAACGCATCATCATAACTACACCACGGATTCCGTGCGTAATGCTCATCTGGCGCAGGCTCCCAGTAAGCTGTGTACTGTTTTCCGTCTGCTCTGTAATACATTGTGTCTGATACCTGAAGCTCCTTGTTCTTGGCAAGCAGTGCCGGATTGACATGATCTTCCGGCGCATCATACGGCGTTTCCTCAACGGAATAGTATTCCAGATACTTTTCAAACAACGTCTCAGCATCGGATTTCACGCTTGCCACGTTTTCCGGAACAGTAGTCATTGCCGCGGTTGTTGATGTTTCGGATGACAGGATAGCTTTAGTTGATTTCGCAGTGAATGCAAATTCCGGATTATCCGCCTTCTGTGATGCTGTCGTTTCGGTTTCAGGCAGCGATCGTGTTTCAATAGCTGTTACGGATGTTTTCGCCGGAGAGGCGGCTGACTCTGTTGTGAGAATATTACTTATAGCCTGTTCTGCAATCGTTTCGTGCTGTCTGCTTTCAACTGGCGGCGTACTCGTGAAAATTGCTGCTGCATCACGATCACTTGAAACATTTTCGACAGTCTCAACCGGAATACTGGAAAGCTGCTGCATTTCATCCCGCTGCTCATGCAGCATAACAGCGCCGACTGTGACGGCAGCCATGACACCGGCTGCAAGGCTGCCCCATGTCAACAGCCGCGAAACAAGACCAGCAGACTTTGATTTGTGTTCCCGAATCGGCTGTGCGGTTTTCATATGTGTTTGTTCGATTCCGGTGTCCGCAGTCTGCTGTATCAGCCGCGCTTCAAAATCCGGCGGAAACCGGTGCGGTGTATCCGGAATCTGCTCCTGTGCAATGAGCAGCATCGCAGATTCCACTTGTTTTTCAAATTCATTGTTCAGCATCCGTATCACCCTCATAGATCTTTTTCAGGTGTGCCAATGTGCGGCGCACTCTTGAATTCGCTGCCTCCTCCGAGATCCGAAGCTGCGCTGCGATCTCCTTGTATGTCAGCCGCTCCCAGAAACGCATCCAGAGGAGCTGCTGCTCGTTCTGCGGCAGTTTGCGGATCATATCTGCAAGCTCGTGTGCCTCATAGACTGCGGCATCGCTTTCCGCCGGAAGCAGCGTGATCTGATTCTCCTCCGCATTCATATCTGCGGAAATCTGATGCTGCATCCTGCGGCGGAGATCAAGCGCTGTATTGCGTGTCATAACAAAAATATACGCGCGCATTGCATCTGGATTATCGAAAGGCAGTTTGTCAGCTTTTTCAATCATTTTCAGCAGCGTTTCCTGCACGGCATCCTCGGCATTCTGCGCCTGCTTCAGGATGCTGAATGCGATCTGATACATCAGACTGCCGTATGAATGAAACAGCTTTCGGATTTGCTCTGAACGGTGATCGTGTTGATTGCCGGCATTCATGATTCACGTCCCCTTTCACCACCTGAACGCATACGCACTATGATTCCCGTCATGCAGCAGTGAAACTTTGTGGAATCCTACAACATTAGACTGGATTTGCAAGCTGCGATTGGGCGTTGTGACTGATTGTGATCAGATTGTTTGATGTCATTCTAGCATCCTGCGCACATATTGTCAATATGCCAGCGGTCAGCATTTGGAGCAAACCTGTGAACCGGAGCAGCCGCATCCATAGATTCATGTGCCATATATCCACTTGAAAAATAGTGAATAATATGCTATAATGGAAAAAAAGAAAGGAGGATGCTGCGTGGAGGGATTGCCTGAAAAGCTCGTCATTGCGTTAATTTGCATCATCGGATTCTGCACATCTGACGGGCTTGCCGTTCCGGTTGCCGCACTGCTGGCCGCGCTCTGCATCTCCGCGGTGATCATGCTGATCATGCAGGAGCACAGCAAAATCGCGGCTGCGCTGATTGCAGGCGGCGCTGCACTCTGCATCCTCTTTCCGGTCGGACTCTGTGCGCTGCCGCTTCTGCTTTATGATGCGCTCAGGCTGCGGAAATGGTGGCTGATTCTTCCTGCCGTTCCTGCGTTCATCGCGGGGCACAGTCTGCTCGGCGTGACGCAATATCTGGTAATTGCTGCCGGTATGGCGGCTGCTTTGCTGCTCCATCACCGGATTGCATTTCTGACCGCCGAGGTCGGGCATCTGAAAGCGCTGCGTGATTCCGTCACCGAGCATAATCTGCATCTGGAAGCGCAAAACGAAAAAATGTCGCAGATGCAGGATGCTGAGATCCGCCTTGCGACCATGAAAGAGCGAAACCGCATCGCAAGAGATATCCATGACAATGTCGGGCATATTCTGACGCGTGCGCTGCTTCAGGCAGGTGCGCTGACCGTTATCAACCGTGATGAGCAGATGCGTGAGCCGCTGCTCGGGCTCAAAGAAACTCTCGATACTGCAATGACCAGTATGCGTGAAAGCGTCCACACGCTGCATGACGATTCGATCGACCTGAAAAAGGTCATTGAGGACAGCATCGCGGCGGTGGATTCGAGATTTACCGTGAAGCTCGATTATGATATCAGCGAGCATGCCCCCGGCAGCCTGAAACTGTGTATGGCAGGCGTTGTCAAGGAAGGGCTTTCCAATGCGGTCAAGCATTCAAACGGCAATCAAATTGTAATGATTCTGCGCGAGCATCCGGCATTCTATCAGCTTGTGATCGAGGACAACGGAACGTGCAGCAGAATCCGTGAGACCGGTATCGGGCTCAAAAATATGCAGGACAGAGTCAGCGGCGTCGGCGGACAGATCAGCTTTACGCCCTCTGAAAACGGGTTCCGGATCTTTGCCTCTGTACCAAAGGAGAAGCCATGAAAATTGTAGTGATTGATGATGATAAACTGGTTGCGCTCTCGCTGAAAACAATTCTCGAAGCAACAGGTACGATTACCGTTGCGGCGATGGGCAGCAGCGGCAAAGAAGCGATTGCACTCTATGATGAAATCCAACCCGACGTGATGCTCATGGATATCCGCATGGAGGGCATGACCGGACTGGAAGCCGGTGAAATCATCCTGAAACATGCGCCGGATGCAAAGCTGCTGTATCTGACGACATTCTCAGATGATGAATATATCGTCAAAGCGCTGAATATGGGCGCAAAGGGCTATATCCTCAAGCAGGATTTTGAGAGCATCGCACCGGCGCTGGAAGCCGTCATGCGCGGACAGAGCGTCTTTGGCGAGACGATTATTTCACGGCTGCCGGAGATGATGAAGCAGCAGGAACAATACGATTTCGCCGCCCACGGCATCAGCGAAAAGGAACGCGAGATCATGGAGCTTGTCGCGGAGGGACTGAGCAACAAGGAGATCGCCGCACGGCTCTATCTCAGCGAAGGCACCGTCCGCAATTATCTCAGCACACTGCTTGACAAGCTCTCACTGCGCGACCGGACACAGCTCGCAATCTATTACTATACCGAAGTCAAACGATAAAGCAAGCGCCCCGATGATCGGGGCGCTCAGCCTGTCCACAAAGCCCCTCTGCGAGCAACGCAGAGGGGCTAATTACACAGAATATCAGGCAAAAACAAGATCAGAACACAAAAATGGGATATA
>JAGKVC010000216.1 GCA_021152595.1 Clostridia bacterium | reverse complement strand
GTTCCGCTCTGCGAAAAATCTGAAAACGATCAACTGGAACGATTCCGTCACGGAAATCGGCGAATATGCCTTTGCCGACTGTGATGCACTGGAAACGGCAGAGATTCCCGACATTGTGAATATCGTCGGATACAGTGCATTCGCGTACTGCGACAATCTGAACAAGGTGCATCTGCCGGACTGCAATGCCAAGATCGGCAATAATGCTTTTCAGGAATGCAAGGCGCTGGAATCGGTCTATGTGCCCGTGCTGGCACCGCCGGAGGATAACTTTGACGGCTATTATGACGGCTACGGCTGCAGTCTGTTCCAGAACTCCGGCCTGAAATCCATCGAATTTGCGAAGGATACAAAGCTGATCCCGGGAAGCGTCTGCTACGGCTGCAAGAATCTGACGGAGATTAAATGGCCGGATGCACCGGAGAGCATCGGCGGCAGTGCGTTCAATAACTGTCCGGCACTGCCTGCGGCAATCATTCCCGATACCGTATCTGTGATCAAGAATTCTGCATTCCGCGACTGTACTGCGCTTTCGGAGCTGCATCTGCCGGAATCTCTGACATCGCTCGGCGAAGCGGCATTCCGCGGAACAACGTCGCTCAAATCGCTGTATTTTCCGCATGAGCTGGAAAGCTGCGGAAGCTGGGCGTTCACGGACAGCGGCGTGGAAACACTTGAAATCGCAGACGGCGTGACAAAGATTGCGGAATCATTCTGCTATATGCCGGAGCTGCGCACGGTGAAATTCCCCGACAGTCTCATTGAAATCGGCGAAGATACCTTCTGGGACTGCACAAAGCTGACGAATGTGACACTGCCTCCGCATCTTGAAACACTCGGCGGCAGAGCATTTGCAGGATGCAGTTCTCTTACAGAGATCACGATTCCGAAAACTGTCACGAAAGCCTCGTGGACAACCTTTGAGAGCGAACTGGACTGTCCGAGCGGCCTGGAGGAAGCATGGATCGAAGACGGCATGGAGATCATTCCGGAAACACTTTTCCGGAATGCAGAAAATCTCCGTACCGTGCATATCCCGGCATCGGTCACAGAGATCCGGGGCGGAGCCTTTTCAAACTGTTACTCCCTGGAGACCGTCGATGCACCGCAGGATTCGCTGAAAGTCTGGAGCTGGTCCTTTGAGAACTGCGACAAACTGGATGACGAACGCTTCGTCGTCGGACTGCTGAAGGACAACTTTGTCAACAGCACGCTTTCCGCGGACGGCGAGAACAAGCTGATGCATTATACCGTGTATTACAGCGTCAATCCGCGCTTCCGCAAGCAGATGAGCGATATCTCCCTCACGGTCAGTACGGCATGGCGCGCCGATATCATCCGTGAGAGCCTGCCGGAGGATATCTCCGCAGGTCAGACCGGTTTCAGCTTCACGCCGGAAAAGCCGGAGGGCGTGACCCGGTTCAGTGTCCGTGCGGAGAATGCTGCGGATACTTCCGTCAAGGTGACGCTCGGCGTCAAGCAGAATAATGGTTACGATACGAACGGCTGGTATGAGCGCAATATCGTTTCGTCCGGTACACCAGCTCCTGCGCTTTCGCTCAATACGCCGAATTATGCAAAAACAGAAGCAGGCAAGGCATCCTTTACCGCTGCCGGATACGCACCTGCCGGAAAGGATGTCCTGCTCCGCGTGACCAATCAGTCTGATCCGGAAACCGTCGCTGAAAAGACCGTGACCGCATCGCCCTACACCGGCAAATTCTTTGCGGATTTTGAGATCGCAGCGGTTCATGATGATGTGCTGACGGTACAGGCGGTCTGCGGCGATTTGAAGCAGGAAGCGACCGTCATGTGCGACGAAAATCAGAATGAAATTGTCAGCGTGCTGCTGATGCATGACGGCAGAACGACAGATATTACCGAGAGCTTCCGGATCGGCACCATGCCGTTCTTTGCGTACAGACCGTGGATGCCGCTCGGATTTGAGGTAAAGCTCGCAGACAATGACTGTGCCTCTGTCATCATGACATCGACAGTCAACGGCAGCGTTTCTTCGATTCCGCTGACCTATGATGCGGAAAGCGATTCGTGGAAGGGCGAGGGCAAATTTGCAACGACAATCCCCGGCACGCTGAATGTCACGGCTTTCCCGAAGACCTATCAGGATACCGTAAAGCTCGTCCAGGACGGCGACAAGCCGAAGCTGATGATCGGCGGACGGCAGTTTGCCGATTCGTCGGAGGAAGAGGATGCGTTCTTCGAGGACTTTGTCAAGGATACAAACGGTCAGCTCCTTGCTGCAGACGATCAGAGCGTGATCACGGGCTATGATCTTTCGTGCTATACCGGTGAAGCCTCCGGCATCGTCTCTTATCTGGGCAGACAGGATTCGCTGAAGCTGGCATCCGGTACCATTACGCCGCAGGATGTCATGGATAATCCGCAGGAATACGGCTTTGAAGCCTCGCCGCTGATCATGACGGACGAGGACGGCATGTATCATGTCTACTATGTCAAATTCCTTGACAAGGCAACGGATTTCAGGAGCCTCTATGACAGCATTCAGGTCGCTGATACCGCGGAGCCTGCAAAGCCCCTGCCGGGCAAGGGAATCGCAGCAGGCAGCAGTCCGGCAGGATATCAGACACTCGGTCAGCGCTTTTTCAATTTCCTTGCGGATCTCGGCGGCAGCGCGGAGGAAGCAGGCAATTATGCAAACGGTACGGTCGTGACGGAATTTATCTACAATCATGCTCCGCTTACTCCGGTTACGCCGGGAGTGAAGCCGCGTGATGTATTCGGTGACGACGGCAACTGCAAGGACTTCCTTATTAATGTTGCGGATACCGGCAGAAAAGAGGTTGTTGACAACGCGGTCAAGGGCATGTTCAAAAATGCGCAGACCGGTGAGAAATTTGTAGAAAAATGGGGCGACGGCATGGCGTATGCTGAGATCGGTGTCCGTACCACGGCCATGATTTCGCAGCTCCGTGATATCACAAATTCTGAAAATCCGTATGTGAATGCACATGAAAATGAATTCTACGCGGCATCTGTCGGTCTGACAATGGCAAAAGCGACACATATTGTTGCAGGCGGCTGGGCTGTTTCGGCAACGATTTCCGCATTCGGTTCTGTGGTTGCAGCCGGTGTGACCGGTGCGGCGCTGCTGCCGGAGATTCTGGCTGTCGGCGCGGTGATCGGCGTTGTCTGGGGCATCGGCAAGTTGCTCGACATGGCGAATAACAAGCTCAATGAGGTCATTCGCAGCAAGGCAAAGGTCGGCTCCGACGGCAGAGTGCGCCCGATCATTGATCCTTCCGGCATTGCGTATGAGTATCAGCCGAACAATCCGATCGAGGGCGTCACGGCGAATATCTACTATCAGGACGAAAACGGAAAGGCGGTGCTGTGGAATGCATCCGACTATGATCAGGAAAATCCGCAGACAACCGATCACAACGGCTGGTTTGCGTGGGATGTGCCGGAGGGACTCTGGCAGGTTCGCCTGACTAAGGAGGGCTTCACCGATGCAGAATCGGAATGGCTGCCGGTGCCGCCGGTTCAGGTCGATGTCAATCTCAATATGACGAGCAAATTCCCTGCACAGATCAAAACCGCAGAATCCTTCGCAAATAAGGTTGTTGTACGCTTCACACGGCATGTGCTGAATGAAACGGTGACACCGGAAAGCCTGATCCTGACAGATGCTTCGGGCAGGGAGATTCCGTGCAGCATCACGCCGGTCAGCGAACCGGGCAATGATGATACGGCATCGCTCGCATTTACATTGAAGCCGGAGCAGAAAACCGATCTTACGGGCGCTTCCGTCAGGCTGACACCGGCTGTCAAAAGCTATGCAGGCATTGCCTCGGAAGCTGAGACATTCATCACCACGGCAGGTGCGGAGGAACCGCAGCCGGAATTTCTGCTCGGCGATACGAACCTCAACGATGAGGTCAGCGTCGATGATGCACAGCTCACACTGAATGCATACGTGAAAGGCATGGCAGGCAGAGACAACGGGCTGACAGAACTTCAGGCGAAGGCGGCGGATATCAACGAGGACGGAATTGTCTCGGTTGATGACGCACAGTGGATCCTGCTCTACTATGTCAAGAACTATCTTTCCGGTGTCGCGACATCGTGGGAGGATATTCTCAACAAAACGCCGCGGACATAATCAGATCATCCGCAGAAAAAACGGTTCATCTGAAATAGAAACAGCGCCCCGATCATCGGGGCGCTCAGCCTGTCGAAAAAGTCCAGCGAAAGCTGGGCTTTTTCGCATTTATGTGGTATAATATAGGTGAAGGGAGCTGAGTAGAATGCTGAGCGAAAACAG
>JAGKVC010000003.1 GCA_021152595.1 Clostridia bacterium | reverse complement strand
CCTCCTGCTCCGGCTTCCCATCATCAAAGATCAGCGCACTGCCTGCGCTCCGGATTTCATCCTTGGTCTGCGAGATCTCCGTCTCGATCTCCTGCAAAATCTGCTCAAGCTCCGCCTGACGGCTGCTGTCTGCCGTCCCCTGCATACGTTCCAGATATTCAAACTGCTTGGCTTCCAGCTCAGAGACAAGCTCTTTCAGACCGAGGTTTTCGTCAATCTCCAGTCTTTTCAAAAGATCGCGGTTCATGTAAGTTATCCTTTCCTGTTAATATTGGAATCAGGCAAGCATCGCCTGAACATCCTGCATTCCGACGGTCAGCAACATTTCATTCCGCTGCTCCTGCGACATACTCAGATCCGAGAGCAGCGGTGCAATGCGAAGATTTCTCAGCCCGATCAGCTGATCGACCAGATTGCGGATGCCGCGCGCATTGCCGAAATCGGAAGCCTGTGCGCGCTGAGCAATCAGCTCCCGCAGCAGCGGATCGCAGCCCTCCTCCAGCACCATGCCCCTGCTCCTGACCATGCCGTGCAGGATCGAGAGCATCTCATCGGGTGTATAGTCCTCAAAGAGAATCTCATTCGGGAAGCGGCTGCTGAGGCCCTGATTGACCTGCAAAAACTGATCCATGTCCTTCGAGTAGCCTGCGATGATCACACAGAGATCATTGCGGAAGTTTTCGATATCGGCGACAAGCTCAGTGATTGCCTCTTTTCCGAAATCATTTTCGCCGCCCTGCATCAGCGCGTAAGCCTCATCAATGAACAGCACGCCGCCGAGCGCCTCCTCGATCTTCGCCTTGGTTTTCGCGGTTGTCTGACCGACATATTCTGCAACAAGGCTGCTGCGGTCGCATTCGATCAGCTGACCGGTCGAGAGAACACCCAGCTCGCGGTAGATATTGCCGATGATGCGCGCGACGGTTGTTTTACCGGTACCGGCATTGCCCTTGAAGACCATATGGAGCGTACCGAAGCCCTGCGAGGACATTCCGGCAGCCTTCATCGCCTGATTGACCTGCACCGTCGCAACAATGCGGCTGACCTGCTTTTTCACGGAAGCGAGTCCGGTCAGCGCATTCAGCTCATCGAGATAATCCTGAACGGTTTTCGCATCCTTCTTTTCGGCGGAACCGGCAAGGCGCTCGATATCCTCCTTTTTGATAATGAGAAAATCGTTCTGACTGAGCAGACTGCTGTCCTGCTCTGCAAGCTCGGCAATGCGCGATTCCTGTGCGCGGCGGACCTCCTCGAATACATTGCGGACACCGCGCGCGTTGCCGAAATCCTTTTTCTTTGCGCGGTCGCCGATCAGCGTGCGGATCGCCTCATCCGTGCCGACATCGAGCAGCATATCATTGGATTTTGCGATATCCTTGAAGATCTGCGTCATTTCATCGAGCGTATAGTCCTCGAAGTTGATGACCGTCGGGATACGGCTGCGCAGTCCCTGGTTTTTATCGAGAAATTTGTCCATCTCCGGCCCGTATCCGGCAAGAATGACCATGAAGCTGTCGCGGTGATCCTCGATCTCCTTGAGCAGTGTCTCGATTGCCTCCTTGCCGTAGGTATCGTTATCGTCGCGGCAGAGCGAATATGCCTCGTCAATGAACAGAATGCCGCCCATTGCCTCCTTGACCTTTTCGCTGACCTGCTTATCGGTCGCGCCGTAGATATTGGAGATCAGATCCTTGCGGCTGCATTCGATGAGCTGTCCTTTCGGCAGCACGCCGAGCCGTTTATAGATTCTGCCGAGGATGCGCGCAACGGTTGTCTTGCCCGTACCGGCATTACCGGTAAAGAGCATATGCAGCGTCCCGTGGCCGCTTTCCTGCAAGCCGATCTCCGCTTTCATACGCTGCAATTTCTCATGCCGGACGATTCCGCGCACCTGCTCCTTGACCGAATGCAGACCGGTCATGTGTTCAAGCTGACTGAGCAGCTCTTCGACGGTCTCGACCGTGCCGCCGCTTTCAATATCGGCTTCTGTGATGATGTAATATTCCTTATCGGATTTGCGCCGCTTATCGCGCAGACGGTTTGCAACATTGCGGATGCAGCTCTTGAGCATTCCGTCGATATCGCGCGCATAGGCAAAGTCAGTCTGCGCGGCAGCATTTTCGAGTTTTTTCCGGAACGCAGGCTTTGCCGCGTCCTCAATGACAAAGCTGCTCTGTGCAGCGATTGCATCGGTAATCTCCATCAGCTCGTCGATCGAATAGGTGCCGAGCAAAACGGGCTCCAGCATGAACAGATCGGCGAAGCGGCGTTTTTTCCGCAGCAGCTCCTGCGATTCCTGTTCCCGTCCGGTGATGATCAGCATGACAGCACCGTCAGCCGCAGCAAACGCCTTCGTGAACAGATCGAGAATCTTCAGCCCGACGGAATAGGCATTGCCGTCATCGAATTCGTGGATATTTTCAATGAGGATGCACTTGTTCTCGGCGCTCTCAAAGAGCGCCTGAATATTGTCGTGCAGCTCCTCATCGTTATCGCAGAGCAGCGAATCATAATCCGTGGTGACCGGCACCGGATCGTCAATGAGTCCCATGCTGTGCAGCGCACGGCAGGCAGCGAACGCCGCCGTTGTCTTGCCGCAGCCGTCCGGACCGTAAATGCGGATATTTTTCTGAAGACTCAGACCGGCCTTCGCCTTTTTCTTCTCAAGCTGCAAAAGGCTGACGATATCATTCAGCGGTGCTTTCAGCTCTTCCATGCCGATCACGCCCTTCATGCTCTTTTCGACGATCGGCGCGATCTTCTGCTTTTTCTCTTTCTCCTTTTTCGGCGGATCCTCTGATTTTGCAGGCTTCTCCGGCGCAGCGGCATCCGCAGCAGAGGCGGTCATGCGCGGCACAGCGGCAGCAGGCTGTCCCGTCCCGAAGGGGATATCCTCCGGCAAAGGCTGTGAGCGGTCAAAGGAAAGATGCTTGAACACCGCATCCTGCGTCCACGGGTTCTGCCGGACATATTCCTGTCCCGTGCCGTCCTTGACTGCCTGCACGAGTGCAGCGGCATAGGCAGCGGCAGTCGTATCCGCAAAGAGGCGTGTGACCTTTTTACAAAGTCTGCCGGCATCCTTTTCGCGTCCTGCATCAAGATAAAGCGCTGCGAGCCGGAGCATATAGCTCTCCTCATACTGCACATCCAGAAAGCGCTCCAGCGCAGCGATCTGTTCTTCGGCAGGCGCATCCGTGCGGAATGCCAGCTCAAATTTTGCCGCATTGTAATAATACCCGTCCGGATCAGCCTGCGGAAGCGCGAAGCATTCCTCCAGCCGCGCAAACTGTCCGCTGACAAGGCAGACACCGGCGATCATGCCGAAGCGTTCGTCGCTCGGATCGAGCACGAAGCTCTGCACATACCACGGGATGCTCTGCGAAAAGTGCTGTTTTTTCTCGAATGCCTTGCCGAATGCATGGGCTTCACGCGCCGAGCTGCACTGCTCCGGCGAGCGCGATGCACTTTCGCGGATGATGCTGTCATAATCCCGTGCTTCCTTTGCAGCGAGAATATCCATTTGCCTTCACTCCTATTTGTTCAGCTTACATCGTAATCAGCGATCAGACCTGTGAGCTTTTCGATCTCCTGATCGGAAAGATTGGAGAGCCGGTTGAATTTGAATTCCGTCTCATAATTGACTGCCGGAATCCGCAGCCAGAGATGCACAAGCTGTGAGGTATCCAGCCGCAGCTCGACCTCAACGCGCGTTCCCCGCGGCAGATTCGGCGGCAGCAGGATCTCCGCCTCCGAGATAATGCGGACATCGCAAAGCTCCTTGAATTCGCCCTCGGTGACGGAAAGCTCGATCTTCTCCTGATTTTCCGCGGCTGTCCGGAACGGCAGACAGGTCACGGCAGGGAGCGTCGTATTCCGCTTGATGAGAATGTGGTTATATTTTTTGAGTGTCAGCTCATCGAGCGCCGAAACGCCGATCGAATGCGAGCAGACATCGGAAATGGTCTTTGTATCACTGCTGACGGCTTCGAGCTGCTTGCCGAAAAGCGCAGCGCCCATTGCAACGACCTCATCGGGATTGACCTCATGCGAGGGCGTGATGCCGAGCAGATTGGTGAGCTGCTGTTCGATATAGGGGATACGGCTCGAGCCGCCGACAAGAATGACCTTGTCGATATCCGCGGCGGTGATGCCTGCATCTGCGATTGCGCTCTTGACGCAGTATTCGGTGCGCTTATAGAGCTTCGCAACGATCTTTTCAAAATCCGCGCGTGTGAGCGTATAGCTTTCCTTGAATTCACCGGTGCGGATCGGAATAACGGCTTTCTCCTGTCTGCAAAGGCTGATCTTCGCCTTTTCGGCGCGGTTAAAAAGCTCCTGATACACGTCAAGATACTCCTCATCCTCCAGATCCACATCATATTCATCCTCGATATAGTCATGGATCTGCGCGACGATCTCCTCATCGAAGAATCTGCCGCCGACATTCTTGATGCCCTTGGTGCTTTTGACATTGACCTCGCTGCCGTCCACACGGATCAGCGTGACATCGAAGGTACCGCCGCCGAGGTCATAGACCAGGATATTGGCGTGATCGAGCCTGCTCTTGACGGCGTAATAGAGCGCAGCAGCAGTCGGCTCATTGATCGTGCGGACAAGCTCAAGCCCTGCGATGCGCGCGGCATTTTCGGTCGCGGTGCGCTCTGCATCGGTGAAGTATGCAGGGATGGTAATGACCACGCGGTTAAGCGGTGTTTCCGTGCCGAGAAACTGATTGGCATCGGTGACCAGCTTGCGCAGGATCAGTCCGGAGATGACCTCCGGCGAATAGCTCTGCCCGAATGAGGTCGTGAACTGATACCCCTTTTCGCCCATATGATTTTTGATTGCAGAGACCACATCATTCGGACAGCAAATGCTGTTTTCCTTTGCAGTCTGCCCGACGATCATGGAGCTTTCGTTCTCAAAATAGACAACGGACGGCGTTGTGCGCTGTCCCTCCATGTTTGTGATAATCTGCGGCTCACCGTTTTCATCAATATAGGAACAGACAGAATAAGTCGTTCCGAGATCAATGCCCAAGATCATATCATTCACCTGCTTTTGATTTCATGATTCTGTGCAGCATTCGCACAATCATTTTATTATACCATATTATTGTAAAAAGTGCAATGGCGAAGTGAAATAAATTCCGACATGATCTGAACAGATATAAAAGAAAACCGCCCGACGCAGGCAGAAGCACAGCGTTGAGCGGTTTTTCCTATTCAGAATCAGAAGCCGATTTTCTGGCGAACGACCTCATTGCGCTTGTTGATGAAATCGACGATGGAGATGCTCTCGCCGCCGAAGGAGAACGGCTGACCGCCGCCTCCGCCGCCCCACATGCCGCCGAAGCCGCCCCACATACCGCCGCCCTGATTGGTCTGGAGACCGTTTGCGGATTTCGTGAGGTTGAACTCAAACTTATCGAATGTGAAGAACGAATTGGGATCCGCCTTGACATGGTCGCGGATCAGGGAAGCATAGCCCGCAACAGCCTGTTCCGGATTGCTGTACATATTGACAATCTGCTTGACATAGCCGACATACATCCTGTAATACTCATCGACCTGAAGCAGCTTCGCCAGCGGACGGTCATCGACGGTGACCTGATAGAGGCTCGTCGTGACGTCCGAATTGACGGAATCCGCGCCGTTCATGAAGTTGCCGAGCGAGAGGTTATAGTCCCAGCCGACAAAATAGCATTTTCCGTCGTTGTACATCAGGTAATAGTTATGTGCAAGCGTGCCGTTATAGCTGTCGTAATTGCACATGACCGAATTGACTGCGAAGCCCTTGAGGAAGCTCGGAACGTCGATCACATTTTCAATGAACTTGTAATTGCCGGACGTGAGGCTGTTAATCGCCTGCTTGACAGCGTCGATATGTTCAAAGCTGTCGTCGGTGCCGAATTTGACATCGAAG
This sequence comes from Clostridia bacterium, assembly GCA_021152595.1. Lineage (GTDB taxonomy): Bacteria > Bacillota > Clostridia > Oscillospirales > Ruminococcaceae > Firm-04. The sequence goes on along the minus strand of JAGKVC010000003.1, from coordinate 45,404 downwards.
TTATCGAGCGCCATATTCTGCGTGAAGGAGCAGTAGCCGCTGTTTCCGCCGCCGCCAAAGCCCCAGCCGCCGCCGCCGTTATTGCCGGCCTTGTCGGTTGCCTTATAGAGGACAGCGCCGTCAGCGGTTGCAAGGCGCTCTGCGAGGGTTGTGCCGGGCTGCTCCGCGAGGAAGTAGAAGCTGTAGAGCGAGCCGTTCACATACATATCGGTATATGCGCAGTGCGGACCGACGCCGTCGATCTCGCTGAGTGCGTCGTAGCAGAGAATATCGCGCATGCAGGACGGATCGGAATACATATTGTTCATGCAGAATTCCGTCAGTCCGTAGTAATTCTGATACTTGTCATATTTATCGAGCTTGATGCGCCAGCTATACTTTTTGCTGCTGGACTGCGCAATGAACATCTGGGAGCTGTTGCCCTTGGAGCGCATGCCGACATTCTCATAGCGCTCGCCGTCGATGACGATATTGCAGGGATACCATTCCTCATTCTTGGAGGCCTGGAAGAACTGATCCCAGTTGCTCATCTCAATCTCGATCTTATGGACGCGGTCTCTGTCAAAGAGGCGTCCGTAGAGCAGCTCTGCGTGATCGGTGTTGTTGACATCGGTATAGGAGCTGCCGGTGCGGAAGGTATCCTGTCCGTTCTGAAGCACCTGAATACCGCCCGCATAGATTTCATAGGAGCCGGAAAGCACCGGTGCATACAGCGTCGCATAGCGGTATTTTTTCAGCGTATTCTGATCAAAGATGATGCTTCCGCCGCCGACCGCCGCGATCGGGTTGTTCTTGGACCATTCCTTTGTAAAGGTGAGATTGATCGCACCGGTATTGCTGAGGTCTGTTGTCGGCTCCTCCGTTGCGGTTGCCAGCAAGACGCAGTCGCCGAACGTGACATTGCCTGCCGCCGTCACACCGCGGTCGCCGCATGCACGGATCTCGCCGCCGCTGAGCTCCATATCGGTCTCGGATTGCAGCGCATCCTTGCCGGATTTGATATTGATCGTACCGCCGGTGACGGTCATATTGCCTTTTGTCGCCTTGACGCCGTCGCCCTCGGTATTGATATTGAGCGTGCCGTCCTTGATCGTGACAGAGGTTCTGCCGCGGACAGCGTCGCCGCTCTCGGTATTGACGGTCAGGGTACCGCCGTTGATTTTCAGATCGTTGTTGCAGTGGATGCCGTACTGTGTACCGGCATTGATTTCGAGCGAGCCGCTGCCCTTGATCGTCAGATCGTCCTTGGAGTGCAGGACAGCGAAGCCGGGCTCCTCGGCAGTCGGAGTCTCGGTGCCGTCGGAGAGCTGATTTTCCTTGTTCTCGACAAGATTGACCGAGGTATTCTCCGCGTTCTCGACCATGATGCACGGCGCATCGGTGTTCTTCATTGTCACGCCGCTGAGGTAGAGCTTGACGGTCTTGGTATCGACAGTCTCATCCGGCACATTGACGATGATCTGACCGCCGTCGAGCGAGCCGTCGATATAATAGGCACCGGAAGCGGAGATCGTCGCCGTTTTTCCGGAAACGCTGATATTGCTGCCCTCATAGGAGATGCTGTTTCCCTTGAGGTGGATATAGGCAGGATCGGGCTCCTCCTCGGGCACCTCACGCTTCATCAGCGTCAGATCGACCGCATTGAGCACGCGGTTTCCGTCAAAATCCGCCGCCTGCCAGTTAGAAAGCTGTGTACGGCTTGTGAGCAGCCAGTTTTGCAGCAGTCTGACATCTGCCGCGTTGAACTGCCCGTTCCCGTCCAGATCACCGGAAGCCGCCGCCTCTGCACGGAGCGGCGCACCGGAACCCAGCAAGGGCATTGCCGCGAGCATTGCACCGAGCGCGATGCCGCAGCATGTCAGAAAACGAGATTTCATGATCGTATTCCTCCAGTCTGAATGGCTTTTGCATGATGCCGGTTTCCCCGACCGGCTTTTTCTCTTTGACTGTTCAGCGCCCATGACAATCTCTAATCCCCGATATTCCCCAATGTGTATCTGTTCAGTGTACTGCCTTTGCGTGTTCCTGTATCGAAAGCGCAATCCCTCCTCATTGCCGTTCCGTTCACGTTCCGGAAAAACAAACAGCCGCACCTGCACATGCAGATACGGCTTTTCTGCTGATCAAACCTGCAAGCAGGCGCAGATATACACCGACCGGCTGTGCCGATAATCTGAATGCGGATACGCTCCGCCGTTTGCTTCCCTGAAACCAATCAAACAGTATGTTTTTGCTTTGGTGTATCTCTGTATTTTGGCTGAAAACCAGCCTTCCGATTTCCAGTTTAACATAAACTTTCGCAAATGTCAAGAGCATCTTGTGATTATTAACGGATATTTCAGGTTGTACGGAAAATCCGCCGGAAAGCAGCCGTTCAGCATCCGGCACCGGTGCCGCGTGTTATAAAAATCATGGAAATCCCCTTGACAGAACAATGAAAACTGAGTATAATACAATTAGTGTACTATGTACCGGTTTGTACACGTTCAAAGGAGGTAACAAATATATGTTTTGCAGAAATTGTGCAGAGGTCCTGCTTGATACAGATATTACATGTCCGAAATGCGGATTTGCTGCCGGAACAGGTAACAAATACTGCGCGAGCTGCGGTTCCGAAACTCCCGGCAATACGGTTGTCTGTGAGATCTGCGGTCAGCCTGTGAATAACAATCTCGGCGGCAATATGCAGTTTCAGCAGCAGCCTCAGCCGAATTTCCAGCAGCAGTTCCAGCAGCCCGGCGCATTTCAGTCTCAGCCGGATTTTCAGCAGCCGCAGTTTCAGCAGCCCCAGTTCCAGCAGCCGACCTTCCAGCAGACCGGCTTCCAGCAGCCCGGCGCACAGACCTTCCGCTCGGCTGATCCGAATGCATCCGCTTTCGGTCAGAACACTGGCTTCGGCGCGCCCAACACCTTCCAGCAGAATGCAAACGGTCAGCTCTATCAGGGCGTGACCTATAAATCCAAGGTGGCAGCAGGACTGCTCGGCATCTTCCTCGGCTGCTTCGGCGTCCACAACTTCTATCTCGGCTATACGACGAAGGGCATCGTGCAGCTTCTGCTCTCGGTTCTCTCCTGCGGCACACTCGCCGTTGTCTCCGAGATCTGGGGCGTGATCGAGGGCATCATGATCCTCACCGGCTCCATCAAGACCGACGCAAAGGGCCTGCCGCTCAAGGAGTAAGCAGGTATTTCCGGACGCAGTGCCGAACAAAAAAATACACGGTTCGCGTTCCGGTCTGACACAGAACTTTCATCCGCTTTACACCTTTATTTGTGTTTATTTCAGGTTCATTTAAGTTGCTTCCGGTATACTGGAATCAAGCTCAGGGGGAATCCGTGCAGGGGCACGGATCATCACAGCTTTCAGTTTTGATACCCTCAAATTCTTTCAGTAAGGGAGGCAACGACTATGGCGATCAGTACATTCCAGCGCCGTGAGGTCAAATTCCTGCTTTCAAAAGAGCAGTTTGAAGCGCTCCTGCCGATCGTGCATGAGCACATGAACCCGGATGCATACTGCGTGGACGGAAAAGAATACGGCATCTATAATATCTATTATGATACGCCCGATAATTTCCTGATCCGCACATCGCTCGAAAAACCTTATTACAAGGAAAAGCTCCGTCTGCGGAGCTACTACTCTCCGGCATCGCCGGATTCTTCTGTATTCCTCGAGGTCAAAAAGAAAATCGGCGGCATCGTGACAAAGCGCAGAGTCGCCATGACGCTCTCGGAAGCAGAAGCCTATATCCAGTCCCGCGTGAAGCCGCATTATGAGCGCTTCATCGACAAGCAGGTTATGCGTGAACTGGATGTCTTCCTCAATTTCTATGACTCCGTTCAGCCGCGGCAGTATATCAGCTACCAGCGCGCTGCATTCTTCGGCAAGGATGATCACGAATTCCGCCTGACCTTTGACCGCGAGATCACGGCAAGACGCCATGATCTGACACTGGCAAAGGAAAGCTACGGTTCCCAGCTCATTCTGCCCGATCAGCGGCTCATGGAGATCAAGGTTCCCGGCGCGTTTCCGATGTGGATGACGCAGGCGCTTTCGGAGCTTCAGATCCGGAAGGTCAGCTTCTCCAAATACGGAACTGCGTACAAGAACTACGTGCGTGAGCAGATCACGGCACATCAGGATGAAAGGAAGATAATCTATGCTTAACCTCACAGCAGCCTTCGCGGCAACCAATCTTTTTAACCGTATCTTTGACGATCAGTCAGCCGCAAACCTCGATTTTCCGTCCGTCGGACAGGTGCTTGCATGCGTGCTCAGCGCACTGGTGCTCGGCGTACTGATCGGTCTGGTTTATATGTTCACCCACCGGAAGACCGGCTACTCGCAAAGCTATGTGCTGGCGATGCCGATGCTCTCCGGTCTGGTCGCAACCATCATCGTAATGATGTGTCTGCTTGCCAACAGCACAATCGGAATCACCGCTTCGATCTCTCTGACCGGTGCATTCTCACTGGTCCGGTTCCGTTCCGCCCCCGGAGATCCCCGTGATATCGCGTACATCTTCTTCGCAATGGTCATGGGTACCACCTGCGGCATCGGCTTCATCGGCTACGCCTGCCTGATCTTCCTGATTCTTGCAGCAGTCTTGATCCTGTTCAACCTCATCAATTTCGCTGCACCGAAAACACAGGATATGACGCTCAAGGTCACGATTCCGGAGAACCTCAATTACAACGGTCTCTTCGATCAGGTCTTTGAGAAGTACACAACGAGCTTTGTACTCCGCCGTGTCAAGACGACCGATTTCGGAACCCTGTTCGATCTGATCTATTCTGTCCGCGTCAAGACCGATGCAGACCAGAAAAAGTTTATTGATGAGATCCGCGCGCTGAACGGCAACCTCAACGTCACGCTGGTACTCTACAAATATGACGATCAGATCTATGATGTCAAGCAGAAATAAGAACAACAAGCAAAAAGACTGAGGTATCCTGCCTCGGTCTTTTTTGTTCAGCTACCGAAGAAAGGGTTGGATTTATGAAAAAATATACATGGGCGGCGCTCCTGACCGCACTGATGATGCTCGGCAGCCTTTCCGCCTGCGGCGACAGCTCACAGGATGCCACCGCAGAAACGCCGGAGCAGTCGAGCAGCGCTGAGATTGCAGAAGAAACATCCGCAGCGGATGAAAGTACCGAATCCGAATCGGATGAAACCGAAAGCAGCACTTCCGGCAAGGAAACCGCGAAGAAAGCAGAGAGCAGCTCCAAGGATTCCAAGGACTCGAAGTCCGATTCTTCATCGAAATCGGACAGCAGCTCATCCAAATCGGATGACAGCAGCTCCAAGAGCAGCGATTCCAAAGCGGAGAACAAATCCGGCGGAAACACCGGCAGCAGCAATTCCGGAAACAACAATTCCGGCAGCTCCGGTAATTCCGGCAGTGCAGCGAAAGCCACAACCGCCAAGGCTGACAGCGGCAAATCCGATACAACCACCACTGTCGTCACCGATGAAGACGACGATCCCGAGGATGCAGTCAAGCCGACCAAGTATATCTACCTTGAGGATACCACCGCGAAGTATTCCGGCGAAGGCATTGTCGTCCACGGCGGCGAAATCACGATCGGCAAGGGCGGCACCTATGAGATCACCGGCACGCTCTCGAACGGTCAGATCATCGTCAATACCGATAAGAAAAAGGTCAAGCTGCACCTCAACGGCGCAAGCATTACAAATAAGGCAGGCTCCGCGATCAACTGCCTGAATGCGAAAAAGCTGACGATCAATTCGCTGCCCGGCACGGTGAATTTCCTCGAGGACGGCGGCGTTCACGACGATGACAAGGGCACCGTCTTCTCGAATGATACCGTGCAGATCAAGGGCGAGGGCGAGCTGAATATCAAGGCAAATTACGCCCACGGCATCCAGAGCGACGACGATATCATCGTCAACGGCGGCACGCTGAATATCGAGGCAGCGAAATCCTGCCTGCATTCCAATGACGGCATCGAGATCAATGCCGGCGTCAACTACTGTCTCGGCGGCACAAACGGCATCAAGACCGACGGCTATATCAATATCACAGGCGGCTCGTCGGTGTTCATCGGCGGCACGCGCGAGGAAAAGGGCGCGATCTACTGCGAAGGTTCGCTCGCGGTCACAGGCGGCAGCTTCTGGGCAATCGGCAACACCTTCACGACACCGGATGCCGCAGTCACCACCGCCAATATCATCGGTCTGATGTTTGCGAATTCGCAGCCTGCCGGCACGCTGGTCAATGTCACAAGCGGCGGCAACGGCATCTTCACGATGAGCTCCCCGAATAACTTTAAGTACGTGGTTTATTCCGGTCCGGAGCTGATGCTCAATGCGGAATACAGCGTCGATTACGGCGGAAGCACCGACGGCAGCGGCGACCATTACGTCTATTTCGGCGGCTCCTACACCTCCGGCAAAGACGGCGGCACATTCACCGCAGGCAACCCCGTCACCTTCTACACGATTACCTAATTACATAAAAACCGCTTCGCAAATTGCGGACGGATACGAAATTCAGCCATCGTATTTCTGATGTCAGGTCAGAGATACGATGGCATTTCTGTGTGCATGCAGATTTTCACCATGCAAAAACGAGCTTTTGTTTCCCGCCCGAATAACCAAACGCCCCTGCGTACTTTGCAATACGCAGGGGCAATTCTTCTATATGGATATGTTTCAGGATTCGGCGCTCATACTGCCGGCAATAAAACCGGAAGCCCAGCACCATGTCAGATTAAATCCGCCGCAGTCGCCGTCGAGATCGAGCAGCTCGCCGCAAAACCAGATTCCCTTATGCAGCTTCGATTCGAGATGCTTTCCGACACACTGTCCGGCGATGCCGCCAGCGGTGACCTGTGCCTGTGAAAAGGATGCCGCTCCCTTAACCGGAAAGCGCAGATCATGCAGCAGTGTGTGCAATGCTTTCTTCGTATCTTCTGAGATTTCAGATGCATTTTCGTTGAGATTGCCGCCCGCCTTGCGCAGCAGCATCTCCCCGATGCGCTTCGGGAACAATCCGGTCAGCAGCTCCCCTGCCGGCAGATCGCCGCGCAATCCGAGCAGCTCATGCAGAAGCGCCGCCGTCTCATCCGCCGGAAGATCGGGCAGCAGATCCAGCGAAAGCTCCATGCTGCTGCCGTGCTGAGCAGCGAGCCGCGAAAGATTGAATACGCAGATACCGGAGAGCGCCTGATCGGTAAACTGCACCTCACCGGATTCAGTTTTCAGGATCTTTCCGCCGCGGATCGCAGAGACAGCCGCCCGGACGCGAAGCCCTTTCAAGGCGCGCACCATTGCCGGATCGGTCAGCACGGGGCAGAGTGCAGGCTTCGGCTCAGTGACCGTATATCCCATTTTCCGCAGCATCGGCAGCAGATTTCCGTCTGTTCCGCAGTTCGGCGCGGCAGAACCGCCTGCCGCAAAAATCACCGCATCCGCTGTAAAATGATCATCACCGGCGGTCACCTGCCAGCGATTCCCCTTCGGACTGACCGCGGTCACCTGCTTCTCGCAGAGCATCCGGACACCGCGCTGTGCGGCGGCAAACCGGAGCGCATCCAACACAGATGCCGCCGTACCGCTCATCGGATAGATTCTGCCCTCGGCATCCGTGCGTGTCAGCAGCCCGAACTGCCGGAAAAAGCGCACCGGATCAAATCCCGAGAGAATCCGCGCAGCCTGCGGCAGTGTGCCGTGATAATGCGAAAAAGCGGTATCGCGGTTGCCGAGATTGCATCTGCCGTTGCCGGTCAGCAGGATCTTTTTTCCGACACGCGGCAGACGTTCAAGCAGCGTGACATACGCGCCCTTGTCAGCCGCAGCGATTGCCGCCGAAAGACCGGAGGCACCGCCCCCGACCACGATCACGGAACGGCTCATGCAGGCAGCTCCCGCAGCGTATGCTTTCCCTGATCGGCTTTGAGCATTGCAGGCGCGGTCAGAGCAGCACCGGCAAGCACGGAGAGAACCGCGAAGAGCAGGCACTTGATCAGCTCCGGCTTTGCATCGCTGTAATAGGTGTTATTGAGCAGCTCGGGCATATCCTTGAGGCAGCTCGCGGTCGTGGTGTGATTCATAATGAGCTGCGCGTTGTCATAGATTTCCTTATACTTGTCCAGATCAAAGGTTCCCTCGCCCATCGCGTCCAGCTCGGCAAGCTGATCCTCTGACAGACCGTCATACAATGCCATGAGCTCTGTATAGCCGTCACTTGCCTGCTTGGCTTTATCGTAATTTTCGGTATTTGTCTCCGCGATCAGATTGGCAAAATGCGCAACCGGCGCAGCAAAGCCTGCCGCGAGACAGAGTACCGTGAAGATGATGACGGCAGGCGTTGTCAGCTTTCTGCCGAGCTTGCGCATAAGGAACAGTCCGAGCAGAACACCTGCATAGCCCGTCAGCATACTGAGATAGCTCAGCTTGAGAACGAAAAACGTCAGGAAAAAGACCACAGCCGCACCGATCAGCGCACCGGCAGCGAGTCCGGCAGGATTCGCTTTAACCTCAGCGGCATCCTGCTGTGCCTCGAGCAGCTTCTGCTCCACATAGGGCTTGCAGGAATCGCAGACGGTCACGCCGCCGTCGTCGAGCAGATAGGAGCGGTAGCCGTATTCCGCACCGCAGGACATGCAGCACGGGATCAGCCCCTGCGAAGCGGCAAAGGTGACGAGTGCCGCGGTCAGTGCGGAAAGATTTTCGTCGGTATTCCGCGGTGTCAGGGAGACAGCCGCCGAAAGACAGCGGTCTCTGTGTGCAAGCCCCGTCACACCGGCATGGGATGTACACCATGCATTCGCCTGTGCCTGCAAATCAGGGGAGATTTCATCCGAGGGCGTCTTTGCGATCAGCCGGAAAATGACGGTATCACGCCGCGGAACAAAGGTCAGAAAGACCGGATAGCCCTCCAGATTGCCCCAGTAGGTATTGGCTGCCTTGTCAAAATGCAGACCGGAAAGCTCTGTGAATTTCTTAGGATGCAATGCCATGATAAACCTCCGTAATTATGTTTGATTGGAAGAAGTCTGTATGATTCTGCCGGAAACCGGCATCGCTCTGAATGCATAATGTTCGCGCTTTTTGCGCAGGAACGGCTTCCACCAGAATAAGCCGATCCAGACCGCACAGCCTGCTGCGAGGAACACTGCAAACCAGAAATCATGCCGCGTGCGGTTGGAATAAACCTTCCGCATGCCCTCACGCAGATGCAGCAGCACCGATCCGAACGTGTGATACTGACATGCAAATGCCGCACGGCTCCGCGTTTCCGCGAGCTTTTCGGGGGTATATTCCGCAAAGCTCCATGTCAGATCGTTCATGTCCTTATCATCGGCAAAGACCTCATAGGGACTGTCGCCGCGGTCTGCAACTTCAAAATATTTTGTGATCCGCTGAAACTGCACAAGATTCTTCTGATTGAATTTTGTCATATCAGCGGTCTGCCGCAGGACAATGAATCCGGCAGAGCATACCATACAGACAATCGTGCAGATTACAGCGGTCATGCGCGTCACCGTGCCGCCGTATTTATGGATCATCGCAATGCCGAGCAGCGACGCGACCGCGACCTGCACCGCAGCACCGAGTCCGCTTGCGGTCTGACCGGCACCCAGCACAAAGAGCAGCAGAAACAGATACGCCGCCATGATCAGAAGTCCGATTGCCGTACCGCCTGCGGAAGGACGGTGCGCCTGCACGGCTGCATTCGCGCTCTGTGTATCCTGTCTGCACCGCTCCGCGCATGCCGGACAGAAGCACAGCCCGTCCGTCTGCGAAATGCGGTAGATTTCGAGCTGCTCCGATTCCGCCCCGCAGTCCGTGCAGCAGGGAACCAGCCCGAGCTGTGCAGCATATGCCGCCAGCGCACTGATTTCATTTGCAATCAGCGCTTCGGATTCGCCGTCCCGCAGGATATAGGAAGCGGTCAGCACCCCCGCACGCAGATAGAGAAAGTGGAAGCCGGTGTGCATCTGCTGAAAAGCGTCAAGCTGCGCCTGACAGCGATCATCCTGCGGATGCTTTGCAAAGATCCGGATGCTGTACACCAGATCGCCGGGATACCACATCATATACACCGGATAGCCGTTCAGGGCGCCGCTGAATGCCTGCGTCTGCTTTTCAAAATGAAGATTGAGGAGCTGCGCCGTCATTTCGGGATGATATCTGGATGCCATCGTTCACCTCTGTTTTTCAGTTTTCACGGTACGGATCCGTTCGAGCGCCGCAGCCAGATCACGGATTGCTTCTTCCGGAAGTCCCTGCTCTGCATAGCGGTCGGCATGGAAATCCGATGTCACAGCATCCAGCGCAGAATCCGGTGTAAAATATTCCGCCCACTTATCGCGGATCTCACGGACAGTATCCGATTGCCGGAGCATGCCGCTCTCCCAGCAGGGCGCCTCGAGCAGCAGCCGGTAGCCTGCGTAAAATTTTTCGCTGCCGTCCGGTCTTGCATGCCAGCGCCGGAGTTCTCTGCGCCAGGCGCGCTTGCGGCTCCGTTCATTCTCCGTACGCCGCAGTGTTGTTTCGGTATCGTAATACTCCCCTGCCGCAGTCCGGCGGATCACCTGCGCATCGGGATCACTTTTCCGCAGTCTTGCCGCGAGATCAATCAGGAACATTTTAATATCGTATACCCAATCCGACAGAAACTCGCGCCAGATCACCCACGCAACTGCAATAAACGGGATCCAGAGCAGCATCCAGAGCGGATTGGATTTTCCGGCGGCCTGCGGCAGCTCTGCTTCCTCCCCGATGAGTATCTCCTCAGCCTCTTCCGGCGCCGCTCCGCTGAGACGTTCGGCAATATGGTAGAGGAACCGCCCGACCGCATAGACAAGCCGGATCAGGCTTTGATGCAGCCATTCGAGGAAATGCACCAGCGGCGTATGGAACACGAATATCACCGCAAGCAGCACGATCAGCCCGATCACGAGCGTCAGATTGCCGCGCCGGATCTCCGCGGGAACTGCGGTTTCGGTGCTGCTTCTCCGGTTGACGAATCTGCGCAGCATAAGCTGATTGCGCAGCAGCAGATACAGCGCTTCGACCGTCCCGATTACGCCGAGCGTCATGGTCAGATGCGTATCCTGATACGCAGCCGCCAGCATCACCGTCGCAATGACGGCGCAGGTCAGGAACGCGACATCGCCGTTGACCGTAAAGAGATCGGCAGGATCGGCATCGGCTTTGCGGTGCGTTCCGATGACCGTAACCGCCGCCGTGACCGTACTGATCACCGGACTGTGCGTCAGCAGCATCACGCCCCCTGCACAGATCGCCGCAGAGAGGACGGTCCAGAGACCGGAAAGCCAGAAGGAAAGCCGCTTTCTGGCATAGAGCCGCTGCCGGAGCAATCGGGCGCATACGCCGGTCACGAACGCCGTCCCGAGGAGAATGCCCATTGCAGGGAGCATCGCATCTGCCGGACAGAGCGAGAGCAGCAGCAGCCAGAGCGGATAAAAGCCGAGCGCACGGCAGAGCAGCGCCATCACAGTCAGCATCGGATCCCCCCTTTTCCGCAGGAATTGTTCTTTTTATTATACAGCATTTTCCCCGATATTGCAAGCCCCCGCTGCCTCCGTTCATCTGCATCCTGCAAATTGCTGAATATATATATCAAGCATTGCCGGATATAAATATCATGCCCCCACTTGAAAAATGCTGAATTATATGCTATAATAAAGAGGATTATGCAAAAGGAGCATCTTGCTATGCCGAAATTCTTTGAGGATTCTTTTTCGCCGGAGCAGCCTGTCCTGCGCGATGAACATGTGCGTCACATCGGCTTTTCTCTCCGGATGCGTCCGCAGGAACAGCTCACTGTCTGTTCGTGCGGCATAGACTATCTCTGTGAGATCGAGGAGATCACACAGGATGCGGTATATCTGCGGATCCTGTCCTCGGAGCGCTGCTGCGCGGAGCCGACAATCTCTGTGACGCTGTTTCAGGCGCTTCCGAAATCCGATAAGCTCGAGCAGATCATCCAGAAAACCGTTGAGCTCGGTGTGACGGAGATCGTACCGGTGCTGACACGCCGCTGCATCTCGCGGATGAACAGCGATGACTTTCAGAAGAAGCTGCCGCGCTATCAGAAGATCGCACAGGCAGCCGCACAGCAATCCGGCAGAGGCATCATTCCGGTGATCGCACCGCTGCATTCGCTCGAAATGGCAGCGGAACGCATGCGCACACTGGAGGTTCCGCTTGTCCTCTATGAGGGCGAGGGCGGTATTTCGTTTTCCGCAGTCCGCAGCGATGCAAAATCCTATGGCATCTGCATCGGCAGCGAGGGCGGCTTTGATCCGGAGGAGATCGACATGCTCCGGAATCAGGGCGTGCAGCCGGTCTGGCTCGGAAAGCGGATTCTGCGGTGTGAGACCGCGCCGCTGACGGCAATGTCCGTCCTCATGTTCCATACCGGAAATCTCAACTGAATTTTGCAGAAAATACGTGATAACAGGGAGGTGAAGCCTGCTTGATCTATGTCATGAGCGATATCCACGGGTGCCATGCGCTCTTCCGGAAAATGTGCGAGAAGATCAATTTTTCCGAGGCGGATGATCTGTATATCCTGGGTGATTTTGTAGACCGCGGCGATACGCCGGTTCCGCTGCTGCTCGACTGCATGGAGCGGATCAATGTCTATCCGCTGCTCGGCAATCATGAGGCAATCATGCTGCAATGCGTCAGCGGACTTCCCGATGAGGCAACGCCCGAAAATGTCACTGAATTCTATACTCCCGAGGGACTCGAGGTTTACAGCGCATGGATGCAGAACGGCGGTTCGATCACGATGACGCAGTATCTCAGCCTTCCGCCGAAAAAGCGCGCGGAGCTGCTCGCATATCTGCGCGAATTCCGTGTCTTTGATGAGCTGACCATGCCGGACGGACGGCGGTTTGTTCTGACGCACAGCGGCATTGAGGGCTTTGATCCTTCGATTCCGCTCTCGGAATATCCGCTGGATGCACTGATCAATGCGCGTCCGCAGCAGGGCGACCGCTTCTATGACGACCGGACGCTGATCTTCGGACATACCCCGACGCTGACCTATCCCGAAATGCAGGGCAGAGCCGAGGTGCTGTTCGCTGAAACCTATATCAACATCGACTGCGGTGCCGTATTCCATGAGGCAGGCGGAAAGCTCGCCTGTCTGCGGCTCGACGATATGAAAGTGTTTTATGTATGAATGAGAAAAAAACGCCCAAACGGCAGCTCGGCGTGCTGGATCTGGCACACCGGTTTCTGCGCGAGCATGTCAGCGCCGGTGACACCGTGATCGACGCGACCTGCGGCAGAGGCAATGATACCAAGCTGCTCTGTGAGCTGACAGGCGCATCCGGCAGAGTGATCGGATTTGATATTCAGCAGGAAGCGATCGACTCCGCGGCTGAACTGCTCAGGGAAAACGGTTATTCCGCAGAGCTGCATCTTGACAGTCACGCCAATATGGAGCAATATGCGGAGCCGGAGACCGTCTCCTGCATTGTGTTCAATTTCGGCTGGCTGCCGCGCGGCAGTCATGAGATCTTCACGCATGCGGATTCGAGTATTGCGGCGCTGGAGGCAGGACTGCGGCTGCTGAAGCCGGAGGGCTGGCTGGTGCTGTGCATCTATTACGGCGGCGTCAACGGCTTTTCGGAGCGCGATGCACTGGTCGAATATCTCTCATCGCTGGAGAGCCGGTATTACACCGTATTGCAGTGCAGCTTCCCGAACCGGACAGGCTGTCCGCCCTTTGCTGTATTCGTGAAAAAGGAGATTGCCGAATGAACCGACTTCTGCCGCTGCTGATGTTCGCCGCGGATGCCGATGAAAAGGTCAATATTACGCCGGTGCTGATAAAATTCATCGGAAAATTTTTTCTGATTTTCGCAGCGGTCGCAGTCATTGCACTGCTGACACCGTGGCTTGCAAAAAAAATCGACGCATTCCGGGAGGCACACGCAAAGCCTGCGCAGCCGGAGGATCCGCGCTGCAAAGCCGTCCGCGGTCCCTATGATATGCCCGAGCCGAAGGAACCGGAGAAAGATGCGAAGAACGATCAGCCTGAATCATAAAATATGCCGCTTCGATCAGTGAGATGATCTGATCGGGGCGGCTTTTCTGTGCTTTGCTTCTGCGCACCGTTTCGGCAAAATTCGCATACCATAGAGCAATCCGGTTCAACCGGAGAGCAAACAGAAAGAGGAGTGAAGCGAATGACAGATACACAAAAACGGCTGCTCGTCGCAGGCGGTGATCTGCGGCAGCTTAGCGCGGCGGAGGAGCTGAGCAGAACCTGCAAGGTCACCGTCACGGGCTTTGACCGCTTCGGGACACTGCCGGATACCCTGACGGCAGCGGAACATATACGCGACCTGCCGCAGATGCTTGATGCCCTGATTCTGCCGATGCCCGTCACGCAGGACGGCGGCTTTCTGCATACGCCGTTCGGCAGCAGTGCGATCCGGCTTTCGGCGCTGCTTCCGCTGGTGCGGCAGGACGGACTTGTGCTGGGCGGCAGATTCACGGAGCAGGAGCGGAGGCTGATTGAATCGGCAGGCTTGCAATATGCGGATTATGCTGCGGAGGAGACCTTTGCCCTGCGCAACGCTGTCCCGACCGCCGAGGGCGCGATTCAGATTGCCATGCAGGAGCTACCGGTCGTGATGCACAAACTGCTGTGCCTGATACTCGGGGCAGGGAGAGTGAGCCGCGCGCTACAGGCAAGGCTCCGTGCGCTCGGTGCTGAGGTGACCGTCGCGGCGCGGCGGTGTACCGACCTTGCGCGGACGCAAGGCGCTGTGCGGAAACCGGGAGAGCGGTGTCTCCGACGGATTTATAATGGGGCTCTCCGCGCTGCGCTGTGTCGAGTTTGCTGCGCAAACATCGAGCCCCCAAACCCCGCCAAAGGGATTTATCCCTTTGGAATCCCATTTTTATGATGAGATGAATGAAGCCGCTCCGTATTGCTAAAGCATTCCGGATATGTGACACGCTGAATGAGCGCCAATATAAAAGTTTTGGTCGAGCTTTTTCAAAAGCTCGCAGGTTCTTAGGGCAGCGCCCTAAGCCGCACTCCGCAGAGTGCGGAACACCCCATCGTATTAAGAGCTCGAGGGCTTTGGCACCTGCGATAGAGGTGCCCATTCTACAATCGCATCCGCGCAGCGGATACATCTTTATACCAGTGTCTCTGACAGATTGATAATGAGGGCATAGACAGAATGAAGCCGCTCCGATTTGCATAAACGGGAGCGGCATTCTGTCGGCGCACACAAAAAACGCAGCACCAGCGCCAATATAAAAGTTTTGGTCGAGCTTTTTCAAAAGCTCGCAGGTTCTTAGGGCAGCGCCCTAAGCCGCACTCCGCAGAGTGCGGAACTCCCCAAGCGTATTAAGAGCTCGAGGGCTTGGGCACCTGCGATAGAGGTGCCCATTCAAAATCGCATCCGCGCAGCGGATACATCTTTATACCAGTGTCTCTGACGAATTGATAATGAGGGCATAGACAGAATGAAGCCGCTCCTGTTGCGTAAACGGGAGCGGCTTTGCCTTGCAGATACATGATGCAAAACAGCGCGATAAAAATGAAGTAAATACGTAAATCCAGCAGATCATGCATTCATGATCCGCGCGATGCCTGCCGCAGCCGCCGAAGCAAAGAGGATCATCAGCGCAAGCTGCCAGCCGGGGAGTTCGGGCAGATGTCCGCTCCAGGCGCAGAGCAGAACCGCCGCGAGCATTCCGCATGCCGACTGCAAAAAGGTTCGCGCGGCGCGCATGCCTGCGGTCACAGGGTGTATGTGCTTCATCAGAATCCCCCCTTTCCTGCCGAATACCCTATCCTATGCAGGAGCTGGCAGAACGGTCCCGAGTCGGCAGCGGCGGATTCTTAAAAATCGCTAAATATCGATAAACAACTTGATTTTTTTTATCACTCGTGCTATAATAATAATGGAGAATAGTGAATAGTCAAAATGTTTTACATAAATCAGGGAACGGGGGATTCTATGCAAAACAATCCGATCAGGAAGATTGCGGTTCTGGTTGCCGGAACCGATGAAGAATATCAGGGCAGCATTCTGGACGGCATCGAGCAGGCTGCAAAGGAGTTTCAGTTCAATGTCTCTGTCTTTGCATGCTTCGGCGGCGTACTCTCGAATACTCTCTACGATGTCGGTGAATACAATATCTATCGGCTCGTCAATTACAGCATGTTTGACGGCGCGATTCTGCTGACGAATACGATCGGGGATCTCGAAACGCGCGAGCGCGTCTGTGCGGATGTCCGTGCATCGGGAATTCCGGCGGCAGTATTCGACTGCGGCACCGATCCCACGTTCTATAATGTGCGGATCGACAACACCGCGGCAATGCGGCAGATGGTCGCCCATGTGATTGAGCAGCACGGCGCAAAAACGATCAACTTCATCTCCGGACCGCTTGAAAATCCCGAAGCGAAGGAGCGCTATGAGGCATTTCTCGCGGTCATGGCGGAGCATGATCTGCCGGTCGATGCAAACCGCGTCTACTTCGGCGGCTTCCGTCCGATCGACGGCAAGCGCGCTGCCGATGCGCTGCTGACAAGCGGACTGCCGATGCCGGATGCGATCATCGCCGCGAATGATGCAATGGCGCTGGAGACGATCAGCGTCCTGACAGATAACGGAATCCGCGTGCCGGAGGATGTGATCGTCACGGGCTTTGATCTCACCTATTACGCGCGGCATCACAATCCCTCGCTGACATCTGTTGCGCGTCCGCTGGAGGCAGCAGGCAGAGCCGCGTGTGCGCTGCTCGACCGGATTTTCCGCGGTGAATCCTGTGAGAAAACGGTCACGCTGGAAGCAGAGCCCGTCTATCAGGAGAGCTGCGGCTGCCTGACAACCGGTCAGATCGACATCCGGAAATATAAAACCACGACCTACGATACGATCAAACGGTTCCGCTCCGGTGCATCGCTTCTGAACCGGCTGACCTCTGCAATGGCGGTCACGGAAACACCCGAGGAATGCATCCGCACGATCTCGCAATATCTGCATGAGATCGAATGCGAACAGTGCTGCATCTGCCTCTGCGAGAATTGGGAGAGTGCCTTCCGGGAGCAGGGCAGCGAGCGTCAGACCGTCGGCTATACGGAATATATGAGCGCACCGCTGATCTGGCAGGCAAGCGGCATCGGAGAGCTGAATCGCTTCCGCAGTGCCGATCTGTTCCCGTTTCCGCCGGAGAATGCAGGCAATATGAGCTATTTCTTCCCGCTGCACTTCCGCGAGCACTGCCTCGGCTACTATATCTTCACGAATACCGATTTCCCGCGCCGCACAATGCTCTGCCATTCGCTGATGATGAATATCAGCCATTCCTTCGAGAATATCCGGAAGCTGCTCCATCTGAACAATGCGATCCGTGAGCTTGACCGGCTCTATGTGATTGATCCGCTCTGCGGCATCTATAACCGAAACGGCTTCATCCGCCTTGCCGATCAGATGTTCAAGCACTGCATGCAGGCGCATAAAACGCTGATGATCTCGTTCATTGATATGGACGGTCTGAAATATGTCAACGACAATTTCGGACACGATGAGGGCGATTTTGCGCTGCACAAGCTCGCGGAGATCATTCAGAGCTGCTGCCGCTCCGGTCAGATCTGTGCGCGGTTCGGCGGAGACGAGTTCATCACGATCGGCGCCGGACTGACACAGGAGGATGCGGAGCTGTTTGAGCAGGATTTCTTCAAGCAGCTCAAGGAGGTCAATTCGGTGATCAATAAGCCCTATGAGCTGAATGCGAGCATCGGCTCGTATGTCACCCATGTCGAAGCGGATATGAAGCTCTTTGCACTGATCGCACTGGCAGATCAGAATATGTATGAGCAGAAAAAGCGCAAGAGCACCTCGCGCTATCTCCGCCGGTAATACAATACTGAAATATAATAAAGCCGCTCAATTTTGCATAATGCGTAAATTGAGCGGCTTCATTTATCCATATATCAAAATCGGGATTCCCAGAATATTCCTTCGGCATGGGGGAGCAAAGCGTGCGAGCGCCCCATTGTCAATCCGTCGGATACCGAATCAATCATCGCGCAGCGATACCTTTACTCCGGCGCAGATCACGGCGATATCGACGCGCGCCGCGCCCATTTCGAGCAGCAGTGAAGTACAGCGGCGGAGCGTTGCGCCGGTTGTCAGGATATCGTCCGCGAGCAGAATATGCATACCGCGGAGATCGGCACCGGTGCCGGTGAAGCGCTGTGCATAGATCTCGCGCTCCGCAGCCGGAAGATCATGCTGCCGGACCGATCCGGCCTGCTCTTGCAGCAATCCGCCGCGCGAGGGGATTCCCAGCTCTTCGGCGATGCATTCCGCGAGATATTCCGCATGCGCAAAGCCTTGCTGTCTCCTGCGCGACCGCGTCACCGGAACCCATGTCACAAAGTCGATACCGGCAGTCTCCGCGAGTGATTCGGCAAGCAGCTTGGCGGAAAACCGGCAGAAACCGCGCCTGCCGTCCTTCATGGCAAGCACACCGGTCCGCGCAGCATCCGCATACGAAAACAGTGCAGTGCCTGCTGTCCACGGATGCGCCGGATGATTCTGCGCCCAGTCGGCAAAGTCGATGCGCTGTCCGAGCAGAAGCCCGATGCATTCCTCACAGAGCAGCATATCATACGGAATGCGGTCGTTGCAGCAGTCGCAGCGGTTCGGATAGAGAATATCCAGCAGCAGCATGGCGGCGCGGTTCACGATTCATCCTCCTCGCGGCTGAGCATATTTTGCAGCATATCCGAGAGGCAGGAGTACCGCACAGTTCGCTGATGATTCTGTACCATTTCGCGTACCTTGTAAGGCGAACCGATCAGGATCAGCAGCTTTTTTGCGCGCGTGACCGCCGTATACAGCAGACTGCGGTAGCTGAGTCGGTCTCTGCCCTCAGGCAGGACGAGAATCACAGCTTCAAATTCGCTGCCCTGACTTTTGTGTACCGTAACAGCATAGGCAAGCTCAAGCTGATCGAGCTGATCGGGGCGATAGGTCACGATCTTGCCGTCAAAATCGACCTTCAATGTATTGGATGCCTTGTCGATCACCGTAACGGTGCCCATATCGCCGTTGAAAATGCCGGCGCCGCGCTCCTGATCCTTCACCCATTCCATTTCATACTGATTCTGGATCTGCATGACCTTGTCGCCCTCGCGGAAGGTATAGAGCAGATTTTTCATGATCATTTTGCCGTACTGCGGCGGATTGACGGTCTCCTGAAGCATCTGATTCAGCGCGATCGTTCCGACGATGCCCTTGCGCGTCGGGGAGATCACCTGAATATCCGTCTGCGGCGTAAATCCGTAAGCCTGCGGCAGGCGGCGGCTGTACAGATCCTTGAGGAATGCAGCCGCTTCATTGGCATTGCGGCGGTCAAAGAAGAAGAAATCGCTTTGTTTTTCAAGCAGATCCGGCATTTCGCCGTTGACAATGCGGTGCGCACTGCGGATGATGCAGCTCTCCTGCGCCTGCCGGAAGATTTCGGTCAGCCGGACAACCGGAATGCGTTTGCTTTCGATCAAGGTCTGCAAAAGCTGCCCTGCGCCGACAGAAGGAAGCTGATCGACATCCCCGACCAGAACAATCCGCGCAGAAAGCCGGACCGCGCGCAGCAGCCCTGCAAAAAGCAGCGTATCGACCATCGAGACCTCGTCCACGATAATGACATCTGCCTGAAGCTGATTCCGTTCATCGTGCATGAATGTCAGCTCGCCGCTTTCGTTGTATTCGGTGCCGAGCAGCCGATGGATTGTTTTCGCCTCTTTGCCGGTCAGCTCGGTCATGCGCTTGGCAGCTCTGCCGGTCGGCGCGGCGAGCAGAACGGTACTGCCTGCCTTTGTGCAGAGATGAATGACGCCGTTGAGCGTCGTGGTTTTACCGGTACCGGGGCCGCCCGTCAGTACCATAATACCGCGTGAAAATGCAGCAGAGATTGCCTTTTTCTGCTGTTCCGCGTAGGTGATTCCGGTCGCCTGCTCCTCCTGCTCGATCGCCTTGGCGCAGTCGAATTCCTCCGGCGAGGAGAAAGCCAGCTTCGCCGCGATGCGTGAGGCGATGAAATCCTCCGCCTGATAATAGAGATCCAGATAGATAAAATCGCCCTCTGCCGCGTGATAGAGATAGATCACGCGCTCCTCGATTGCCTCGTCATAGCCGGACTGAAAATCCTGCTCCTGAATGCCAAGTCCCTGCAATGCGATCGTATGGAAATCCGCAAAGGGCAGGCAGGTATGTCCCTCCAGTGCGGCGGTCTCGAGCAGCCAGCGGAAGCCTGCGAGAAGGCGCTTCGGGGAATTCGATGGAATTTGCAGGGCAGATGCAATACGCTCCGCGGCGCGGAAATCCAGCCCGATGCCCTCAGTGCAGAGCCGGTAGGGATTCTCCTGAATCAGCTCCCAAGCCGGTGTACCCCAGCGGCGGTATGCCTTCATCGCAACGGATGCCGGAATGCTGAAAGCGGCGAGTCTGCCCATTAAGCTGCGCAGTCCGAAGATCTGCTGTGCGGCTTCGGAAATCTCCTCACATTTCTGCGGCGAGATGCCCTTGATGCGGCAGAGCTTTTCCGGTTCTTTTTCGATGACCTGCAATGTAAACTCGCCGAATTCGCTGACAATGCGCTTGGCGAGTGCCTTGCCGATCCCGCGGATGACACCGCTTGCCAGATAGCGTTCAATATTGACGACGGTTGAGGGCAGCGCGCGGACACAACTGTCAGCGCGGAACTGCTGCCCGAAGCGCGGATGCGTGACAAAATTGCCGGTCAGCTCGACCTCCTCACCGGGCTCGAGCAATCCCAGCTCTCCGACGACTGTGACCATCGCTTCCTCGGTCTCAAGATCGAAAACGATATAGCCGTCCTCTTCTTTGTAGAACATGACATCATCGACGGTGCCTTTCATAGCGAGGACCATTTTCGGCGGCATGCAATTACTCCTTTCCGCGTGTTTGATTGATTCTATTGTATTATACCGCATTTCCGCCGATATTGCAAGCCCCGGCACGCAGGGCACGTAGGGCGTGCAGCCGTTTTTCTATAGCTGTCAAAGAACCATGCTCCGTTTCAGCGCAATAGGCTGAGGATATTCCAAGCCCGGTATTGTTTTTCTGTATCAGCTTCCGGAAAACCGCAGCTTCTCACTCCTCACTATACTTCCTCCTCCCTCCTTCCTGCTTTCTCCTTATTTCAATCCCTCCTCACTTCTCACTCCTATCGCCTCACTATACTTCCTCCCTCCTCCTTCCTACCTTCTCCTTATTTCAATCCCTCCTCACTTCTCACTCCTATCTCCTCACGATACTTCCTCCCTCCTCCTTCCTGCCTTCTCCTTATTTCAATCCCTCCTCACTTCTCACTCCTATCTCCTCACTATACTTTCTCCCTCCTCCTTCCTGCTTTCTCCATATTTCAACAGCGCCTCACGCCTATCTCCTGACTATCTATAAATCAGTCCGCAAAGCGGACACCGCAATTTCTCATTTCTCATTTCTCATTTCTAATTTCATTCTCGCTCTTGTGTTTTGCAGGAGAATATGCTATAATAAAGAAAAGGTGAATTTTGTCGCGGCAGAGGGGGGATCGGCATGGCTGCCGTCTGGATGCTGATGCGCACGCTCGGAAAGTGGCGATATTTTCTGACGGGCTCGGCGCTTGCGCTGCTCTTTGCTCTGATTGTCCGCGGCATCGGCAGAATCATTCAGCCGCTGACCGAATGGCAGTCCTTCCGCGGCACGGTGACGGATACCGCATCACAAAACGGAGAGACGCTCCTGACTGTCTCCTTCACGGACAGTCGGCGTCTGCGGCATACGGTCTGTTTTCCGGCGAAAACCGCTGTGCAGACCGGCAGCGCGATCCGCTTTGCGATGCAGCGCAGTCTGTTTCTCTCCGGAAACTATCCGCAGACACCTGCGCAGGCAGCGGAATCGGCAGAGCAGATTCTGCCGCATGATGCATACCGCCGCAGTATGATCCGGCAGATCATGCGGACAATCGCAATGCAGCTCATGCTCTGGCTTGCGGCGGCGCTGATCAGCGCGGTCACTGTCCGGTTCTGCTTTCCGAAGTCCTGATACCGCATACCGAACCGGAGCAATGCATATAAAATCACAGGCGCATCCCTGAAAATGCATGATGAAAAGGAGTCATCCCTATGATCGCAACCGTTACGATGAATCCGGCAGTCGATTATACCGTTCTGCTGGAAACACCGCTGATGCACAATAATGTCAACCGCACCTCGCACGAGCGGATCACCGCAGGCGGCAAGGGCGTCAATGTCTCGCTGATTTTGCAGCAGCTTGAGATCCCGACGACCGTCTACGGTTATCTTTCGGGTACGACGGGCACAATGATCGCAGAGCAGCTTCTGCGGACACAGATCCCGACCGACTGGATCAAGGTGCCGAATCAGATGAACCGTATCAATCTGAAGGTCAAAGAGGATCATGCCGTAACAGAGCTGAACGGCAGAGGCGTTTCGGTCTCTCCGGCGGAAACGGAGATGCTGCTGGAAAAGCTGCGCAAATACGGCGACGGTGATTACATCGTGCTTGCAGGTTCTGTTCCGGCAGGCGCTCCCGCAACGCATTATGCGGATGTCATGCAGGCACTCGGCGACAGCGGCGTGCGCTTTGCCGTGGATGCAGAGGGCGAAACGCTGCGTGAGGCGCTCGCCATGCATCCCTTTGTGGTCAAGCCGAATCTGCAGGAACTCTGCTCGCTTTTTGATGACGACGGCAGCATTGATACATGGTGGGATGCACTCCCCTACGGCAAAAAACTGATCGAATGGGGCGCACAGAATGCGCTGCTCTCTCTCGGCGGTGAGGGTGCGCTGCTCTTTACCGACAACGGCAGAGTATGGCATCTTTCCGCGCCGCACGGTCAGGTGAAGAATGCGGTCGGCTCCGGCGATGCGATGCTCGGCGGATTTCTCGCAGCATGCGCAAAGGGGCAATCGCTGACCGAAGCACTGCGCATGGGCATCGCGGCAGGCTCCGCGACGGCTTTCAGCGAATGGATCGCAAACCGCTCGCAGATGGATAATCTCCTGCGGACGCTCCCCGAGCCGACAGAGCTGCTGTAACCCCTGTCATAAGAATCCGGCCCGAACGCGGAGTTTTTCCTCTGTGTTCGGGCATATTTTATATTCAGACTGCAAATTTGAAAGGGTACAGAAACAAAAGAGAATGGGAGATATCCGGAGAAAACAGCAGATTCCCCTCAGATTCACAGTCTATCCGGTTCTGTTTTCGCTTGCAAATCGAGAAAGAAGCTGTTATACTGATTTTATACTGGAAAAAGACCGTTTTTTCATCATCATGAAGACATCACAATCTGGTTTGACAGCAGAAGGGAGAATCCATATGAAACATCGTTTTTTGTTGTGGGCGGCTGCGGCTGTATATGCCCTCAATTTATGCTCCTGCGCATCAAAAAACTGCGGCGAGCATCTCAAATGGACGCTTGACCGGAACGGTACACTGACTGTTTCCGGCACCGGCGATATGACAGACTGGGGGCTCTTTTGCGATACTGTCCCGTGGGAATCGAAAACATCCGAAATCCAGAAGGCGGTCATTTCGGACGGTGTCACACATATCGGCAATTTTGCTTTCTCCGCCAGTGCGCTGACCGCAGTCTCAATTCCCGACAGTGTCACGAGCATCGGCAATCAGGCTTTTTCCTGCTGTGATGCGCTGACCGCTGTCACAATTCCGGAAGGCGTCACAAGCATCGGCGATTATGCATTTTATTATTGCACCGGTCTGACCGCTGTTACGCTTCCGGACAGTGTCACAAGCATCGGTGATTCTGCATTTAACAACTGTTACGGTCTGACCTCCGTCACAATTCTGAACGGCATCACACAGATCGGGAAAGACGTATTTTCCGGCTGTTACCGTCTGACTGAAGTCACGATTCCGGACAGCGTCACGCATATCGGTGAAAATGCATTTTACGGCTGCGGCGCACTGACCGCTGTCACAATTCCGGAAAGTGTCACGCATATCGGTGAAAATGCATTTCACGGCTGCGGAACACTGACCGCTGTTACAATTCCGGAAAGTGTAACAGAAATCGGAAAGGGCGCATTTTCCGAATGCATCAATCTGGGAACCGTTACAGTGCTGAATGAAACATGCAGCATCGGCGGCGGTCAGGATGAAACATTTTCCTGTGAGCGCATCCGGGGCTGCAAAGGCTCAACAGCGGAAGCATACGCAAAAAGGTTCAGCATCGAATTTGAAGCGCTCCCCGAAAAAGAATAAACCGCCTGGAACGATCCGGCACGCCGACAGATCATCCATTGCAGTCAAAAGCCCGAATGCGAAGTACATGCTCCGCGTTCGGGCTTTCATTATTTCACGATTTTATCCGAATGCAGAATCAGGAGATCCTGCGGTGCAAGCTCCAGATCACTCCGCGGCAGGACGGTCAGACCGTCACGCAGCACGAGCAGGATTTGAAGCTGATAATCGGACTGGACATCCCCGACGGTCTTTCCGAAGAAAGCATGGTCGGGATTGAGCAGCAGCTCCCCGACCTCACGCACATCCTGAAAACGGGTATCCGCATGCTCCTTCTGCGTATACTGCTCGACGAAACCGGCGCTGATGATACCGGTCGGGATGGCGACCACGCCGACGCCTAAGAAAGCGATACAGATCGCCATCGCCTTGCCGACGACCGTCACGGGATAGATATCGCCGTAGCCGACGGTCAGCAGCGTGGACATGCTCCACCAGATACCGGAAAACGCATTGCGGAAGTTCTCCGGCTGCGCATCATGCTCCGCGCCGTACATGCAGAGCGATGAGGACAGCATCAGCACGATGATAATGAACACCGAGGATAAAATCTGATTGCGCTTTTCATAGAGAACC
The DNA here is from genome assembly GCA_021152595.1 of Clostridia bacterium. Taxonomy (GTDB): domain Bacteria; phylum Bacillota; class Clostridia; order Oscillospirales; family Ruminococcaceae; genus Firm-04. Next base: position 20,486 of record JAGKVC010000003.1, on the reverse strand, counting down.
GTTGTGATGACCTGAAAGGAATCGTACTGTGCATTGATGCGGAACAGATGCAGAATCCGCACGACGCGCAGCATCCGGAAGACGATGAAGCCGTCGAGAAAGAAGAACGGCAGAATCGTCATCAGATCGACAACGCCGTCAAAGGAGCGCAGAAACCGCAGCCGCGCCTTTGCAGGCGTGCGGTCGGGATAGAGCAGATCCGCGGTCCAGATGCGCAGGATATATTCCACGCAGAAGATGCCTGCCGTCACGACCTCGATCATCCGCAGCACGGGATAAAGCGGCAGGAAGAAATCGAATGTCTCGAGGAACATCACGAGAATATTGAGGATAATGACCGCGACGATGAACCAGTCAAAGGCGCGGCTCGGCAGATCCTCGGTATTGCCGATCTGAATGATATCAAAAATCCGTTTTTTTTTCATCTGTCAGTCATACCCCCTTGTCAAATCTGTGAATCTGCTTATATTATAGCATATTCTTATAAAAAGTGCAATGGGCGTATGACGCATAAAACCTTTCCGGCGATGTCAAAACAAAAGTTTTGGTCGAGCTTTTTCAAAAGCTCGCAGGTTTCCAAAGGGCGGCGCCCTTTGGCCGCACTCCGCAGAGTGCGAAATGTCCCCGGCGTTCAAGAGTTCGGGGGCTTGGGCACCTGCGATAGAGGTGCCCATTCTGAAATAGCATCCGCGAAGCGGATTCCTCTATTATATCTGTAAACTCCCTGTTTCATCCACAACCTATGACGCATAAAATCACGCAGAAGCAGTCTTGCACAAAAAACCGCTCCCGATCATTGTATTCGGGAGCGGTTTCGATCAGAATTTATTGAGATGATTCTTGACGATAATGGACGGATAATCCTTATAGCAGTAGTTGACGTCCACATCGTAGTCAATACCGGCGCTTCTGCCGATGCCGTACTGCCACATGCCGTATTCACCGGTAAAGCTCGGGCACGGCACATTGTAATTTGCAACCCACACGCTGTATTTCTCGAGCGTGCTCTTGAGAATGCGGTTGTTGAGGTAATAGGAGGAGCAATAGAGCATCGCGTAATAGCCCATCTTCTCCATTTCGGAGCAGAACGCCTCAATAATCGCAGAAATCTCCTCAGGACTCTTTGAGAGAACGCTCGGTTCCTCGATATCGAAAGCGATCGGATATTCAAACTGCCGGTCTCCGAGCACCTGTGCGCAGACATGCGCTTCGACACGGGCGATTTCCGGCGTCTGCGCGTAGGAATACCAGTAAGCGCCGACGGGAATGCCTGCCGCCTTGGCGCGGCTGTAATTCGTCTGGAAGGTCGGATCCTCCTGGAATGCATACCGGCCGAAGCCCGCGCGCATCATCACGAATTTATTTTCGGATTCATCGCGCACCTTTTCAAAATTGATATCACCCTGATACTGCGAGACGTCAATGCCCTTCCAGAGATACGGCGGTGCCGTCCGGACGGTCGTCGTGGTTGTCTCGGCAGTCGTGGTGCCGGTTGTCGTCACAGTTGTTGTGGTTTTCGCAGTCGTCGTTGATTTTGCGGTTGTCTTGGACTGCTTTGCCGTTGTTGTTTTCGCGGTCGTAGTTTTGGCGGTTGTAGTTTTTGCCGTTGTCGTCTTTTTGGGCGCAGTCGTGGCAGAAGCGGTTGTCTGTGAAGCCGTTGTCCTGCCGGTCGTGACTGTCGTCCCCGTCACGGGCGCCGTCGTTGTGGCAGGCGGTTCCGATGTGACAGGCGGCGTAGTCGTCAGCAGCGGCGGCGGATCAGTCAGCTCCGCCTCAGAAAGCACGGTAATCTTTCCGCGCTTGGTCAGCAGCGGCAGACGGTTCGAGTCATCGTCGAGCAGCGACGCATCCTCATAGAAAACGGTATAGACCGTCCCGGGAACAGCATCCTCAGGAATCCGGAACGTCATATCCAGCATCGCACCGTTCTCCTCCGTATAAGCCGCGAGACTGGAGCAGCAGATGATCTGGTGCATCTTTTTCATTGTAAATACGTTGATTTGCGATTCAGGAAAGAACAGGTCGCTCGGAACGACAGCATTCTCGCCGTCCTCGGGAATCACCGGAACGAGCGCCTCATCATAATTGAATGAGAGCTTCGCCGTAGAGAAGCCGGTATTGCGGCTGACGACAGCCGAGACGGTAACCACCGCCCCCGGAAGCCCTGCGGCATCTGTCACGACAAGGTTCAGCGGCGCATTCTCCTCAACGGAAACGCGCTTGCTGATGACATAATCGAACACGTCGATCACGCCGTCATTGTTATGGTCGATCAAATTTGCTTCCTCTGCGATCGCGGATACGGGCGCACCCAGCATCACAGCACTCATGAGCGCTGCGAGCCCTGCGGTCAGGAAGCGTTTGAGTCCGGAATGCATGTTCAGAACTCCTCCTCTTTCTGTTTGTTCTTGCAGCAATATATTCAGAAACGGAATTTGCAAATATATCTAATTTTTCTGTTCCGATGTATTCAGTTCCAATACATTTTAACATATTCTTCCGCGAATTGCAAGAGCAGCGCCGTTTTTTCGTCGGAATTCCCATTAGTAAATGGATTTCGTCCAAAATCCGTCTTAATATTTGTATATTCCGACAAAAATCATTTTTTTTCAGAATCCGCTTGACATTTCCCCTGTAACGTAGTATAATATAAAGGCGGTCACGGAAAACCGGACCGGTTCAAAAACAAGATGCTGTTTTAGCTCAGATGGTAGAGCACATCCTTGGTAAGGATGAGGTCGCTGGTTCGACTCCAGTAAACAGCTCTCAGCCGCTTCGAGAAATCGGAGCGGCTTTGATTTTTTATAAACTATCGGAGGGATTGCAATGGGAAAGCAGGCTTTGCTCGTAGTCGAGCTGCAAAATGATTATCTCTGGGAGAAGCGCAAGAGCAAATTCCCCTATGATACGGAAAAGCTGATTGCAGCGGTCAATGCTGCGATCCGGCAGACGAAGGAATCCGGCGGCGATGTGATCTATCTGAAGCAGATTTTCCCCGACACTCCCTCGAATCACATCATATTTGATTTCTCTATTGAGGGCACTGAGGGCGCAGAGCTTTACAGCGGACTGGAGATCGTCTCCGAATACTGCTTTGAGAAAAACGTCGCAGATGCGTATCTGGATGCGAAATTCGCGGCATTTGCGGCGGAGCAGGGATATCAGGAGATCACGCTCTGCGGCATTGACGAAGCAGGCAGTATTGCGGCGACGGCAAAGGGCGCACAGAAGACAGGCGCAGCCGTCCGGATCCTGAAGGAAGCGACCGCGAGCCGTTTTCCGATCGGCAAGCTTGCGCCGCTCCGTGCCGAGCTGAAATCTCTCGGCGTGGAGTATGTGTGAGATAGCGGTATCTCCGATGGATTTGTAATGGGGGCTGCTCGCCCCCACTCCCCTCGCTGGGGTCATTGACCCCAGACCCCATGTTTATCGCGTAATGCGCAGATTGAGCAGCTTTGTTCTATCATAAAAAAAGAAACCCGCTTTACGGATATAGATGAAAAAATCCCCCCCGGTCAGCGCTGACCGGAGCGGATTTCTTTTTTGTTATGAACGATCAAAGACTGTTTCAGTCTTCGTACTCATCCTCAGAGTCATCGACGGAAGCGATTGCAGCCTTTGCAGCCTCGATCACCTCAGCGGTATTGTCGGTCTGCTTTGCAGAACCGTCCGCGAGCTTACCGCCGAGGAATCCGGCGAGCAGCGCACGCAGATCAATACCGGTCGCCTCAGTCAGACCGTCGGTGATCTTGGTTGTCGAGCCGATGATATCGCCGACGAGCTTGCTGGAATTGCCCTCGCCGTACATGGTGATCTTGTCAACCTGCGCCAGCGGCAGCGCAGCATTCTTGACAACATCCGGCAGTGCCTTGAAGTACATCTCGAGGACAGCAGCCTCGCCGTATTTCTTCATAGCCTCAGCCTTTGCGTTGATACCCTCAGCCTCTGCAAGACCTTTTGCACGGATTGCATCTGCCTCTGCCTGACCGACAGCAGCGATACCTTCCGCCTCCTGCATCTTGGCATATTTTGCAGCCTCAGCCTCAGCCTTCTGAGCCTCAGCCTCCTGCTCACGCTGGAAGCGGTCAGCCTCAGCCTCTTTCTTGAGCTGATAGAGCTTTGCATCAGCTTCCTGCTGTGCCTTATAGCGGGCAGCCTCCGCCATCTTCTTGACGTCAGCATCGAGGGCCTTTTCCTTGACCTCAGCCTGCTTGGTTTTCAGCTCAACATCCTTTTCGGATGCAGCGATGTTTGCATTTGCCTTGGTAATCTCGATCGTGCGGCGCTGCTCTTCCTTCTGGATTTCGTAAGCAGCATCGGCGATTGCGAGCTGAGTATCGGCATCCTTTTTCAGTTCAGCCTGACGGATTGCGAGCTCGTTGTTCTTCTTGGCGATCTCGGTCTCAGCCTGCACTCTCGCATCATTGGCTTCCTTCTGGGCAGCCGCCTTTGCGATTTCGATTTCCTTCTCAGATTCGGCTCTTGCGATTGCAGCCTTCTTCTGAATGGTGGTAACATTGTCGATACCGAGGTTCTCGATCAGGTTCTGATCATCGGTAAAGTTCTGGACATTGAACGAAACGATTTCGAGTCCCATGCGGTTGAGGTCGGGTGCGGCGTTCTCCTGAACCTTCTCCGCGAAAGCCTTACGGTCATTGACCATTGCGACGAGCGTCATCTGACCGACGATCTCACGCATATTACCTTCCAGAACCTCTCTTGCCACCTTTGCGATATAGGCGGTATCCTTGTTCAGGAAGTTCTCAGCGCCGAGCTTGATGAGCTGCGGATCGCTGGATACCTTGACATTGACGTTCGCATCAACATTGATATTGATGTAATCGGCAGTCGGAACTGCACTGGAAGTCTTGACGTCAACGGCGATGAGCTGGAGCTTCAGCTTATCGACGCGCTCAAAAAACGGGATGCGAATGCTCGCTTTACCGATGATGATTTTCTTCCGCAGACCGGAGATGATATAAGCGGTATCCGGCGGTGCTTTCAGATATCCGGAAGCAAGGACAACAATTAAGAGGACGACGACAACTGCGATAATTGCAATCGTGATCGGATCGGCGGGCAGCGAGATTGCTGCTGCGAGTAGTGTGTTCAGAAGCATACAAACACATCCTTTCTGTCTTCTGCAAGATGATACAAAAATCCGGACACAACACGGCGCCGCTGCCGTGATCGTACCCGTTGAGCGTATTATACCACAATTTCAGGGCTTTGTCAAGATATTCCGCACCAAAATCTGTGAACAATCCGTAAATCTCAGTGCAAGATACTACAAAACTTAAAAAGAGTTGCATTTTATATTCTCCGCAGATATGCGCGATATGCAGAAAATATGCAGCCGCCGCAGGATTCCTTTTTTGTCGGAATTCTGCGGCGGCTTTGTCTCAGCGTGTGCCGCGCTCGGCGACGATCTCAGCAAGCTCCCCGACATTCTTCATGCCGGAGACCTCCTTCATCTTGAAGCGCATGCTGAATGCGCTCTCGATCTCGGAGATCAGGTTGAAATGCTCAACGCTGTCCCAGCCGTCCACATCGGCGGCGGTCAGCTCGTCGCTCAGCTCAATGCTGTCATCGTCGAAGACCTCACGGAAAATCGGAGTCAGTGCCTCCATTGCTTCTGCCTTTGTCATAATTTTGTTCTCCTTTCTATCTTTGCCGCAGTGCGGCTTATAAACGGGTTACTGCACACGGATGGTCTCGATCTTATCGGTATTCGGACCGTTTGCGCTGAAGGTGTTCATTGCAAAGAGGACATCGGTAATCCCCTGCTCGCGCAGGAAGCTGATCGCGTTGAGATCGAAATAGCGCATGTCAATGACATAGACCGTCTCGAAAGACGATGTCAGGAACGGAATCAGCGCATTGCCGTAGCTGTCCTTGATCACGCAGAGCTTTCTGCCGTTCGGCATATCGGTATCGACCTTGACAATATGATCGTCGCCGGACATATAGGTCATATACCAGCTCACCGGTGCCGTATTCTCGATATCCATGAACAGGCTGCCTTCATAGCCGCCGCCGAAGCTGCGGTTATAATAGGTTGTGGTGTAGTTCGCCTTCGGAACATACCAGAAGAATTCCTCGGGATTATTTTTGAGGATGATGTTGTTCGAGAAGCCGTAGAGCGTGCCGACATAGCCCTCCTTGGCGTGACGCTCATAGTCACTGATCGGTGCAAACGGGACGCGCGCCGCCGCGGAGAATGCCTCCGCCGCATAGAACGCGCCGAGCGATGACCAGTGGTGATCGGTGCGCATGAAGATCGGCTCATCCTTGTGCTTTTCGAGTGCGCCGTAGGCATCGACGGGAATGACGCCCTTGAGCACGGAGTTGATATAGTCGATGTTCGCCTTCTCGCTCGTAATCAAATGCTGGAATTCCTCCGGCGTATAGAACGAGCAGACCGTCGGCACAACCATCGAATACATTTTGACATCGGGGAGCTGCTCCTGATAGCGGTTGAGGATATTGGCGTAATTCTCGCCCATGGTCTCCCAGCCGCCGAACAGCATAATGCCGCGGTTATCAACGATCAAAATATTGTTTGTCAGCTCGCCCTCGCGCGCCGGCTCTGCAGGTGCCTCCTCCGCCTCGGTGACAGTTGTCTCAGAGACGGTTGTCAGCTCCGCCGCATATTCGGTGACAGCGGTTGTCAGGGCAGGCAGCGTCGTTTCGGCAGGTGCGGTTTCCGTCTCCGTGTGATCCTGCTGCATGGCAGGCGCATTGCCGATAATGACCGCGCTGCTGCGGAGTCCGAAGCGGCTCCGAAGATTCTGAATCCAGCCCTTGAAGGTCGAGCGGAACGGCACGGTATCATTATAGTGTTCCGCGATGCCGCCGGTCAGCTCGCCGTCGAGATAATTTTCAACGGAGATTTCGGGCATCTTTGCGAGCGTGCGGTTCTCCTCCATGGAGACGGTCGGGCGTTCAAAGATCAGCATGCCTGCCGCAATACCAAACAGCAGAACAAGGCAGACACCGGTATTCCAGCCTGCAAATTTGCGTTCGGTGCGGCGTTTGGTTTCAGCGGCGCGGAGACTGCCTGCCTCCTGCTGCCAGCTCCGGTCGAATTTCCGGCGCATTTTTCGGACATCGGCTTTTGCCTCAGCGGTTGATTTGCGGTATTGCTTTGCCGCCTCAACATCGCTCATCGCGGGCGTTTTCGCGGTCATGCGGCGCAGAGCGCGTGCGACCTGCTCCTCCGATTTCCGATGCACCTCCGCCGGATCGGGCTCTGTTTCATTCGTTTTGTCCGCATCGGAATCCGGCAGCGTGTTCTCCTGCGGCGCGGATACATCGGATGCATCTGCGTTCTCTCCGGATTCCGCATCCGGTGTAAGACCTGTCACCTCGGCGACGATCTGATCGACCAGCGCATCGGTGACGGGCGTTTTCGGCTTGCTTTCCGAGGAAGCGAGCAGCTCCTCGACAATTTCATCCGGATCACGCTCCGGCTCCGGCTCTTCGGGCTTTTTGATTTCATCGAGCCAGCCGAATTTACCGGTCGCATTGGAGACAGGGACGGGTTCTGTTTTATTGTGCATCGGCGCTTTGGGCGGTGCAGGCTCGGCATGCTCAAGGATCATGCTGACAGTTTCATTTGCCTGCGCCTTGGCTTCCTCCTCGAGGGCAGCAGCCTCGCGCCGGATGGCTCTTGCCTGTGCGATGGCAGTGCGCCGGTCGAGCTTCTGCTCCTCCTGCGGCGCATCCGCAGCCGGTTCTTTGATCTCATCCGGCAGATCGGTATTCGGCATCGCAAGCGCTCCTTTCTATCAGATCTTGTCTTGTATCATATCGCAGAGGAATGTTCTGCATCTGCTCAGAAACGGAAATACAGGAACGGGTTATTCGTCGCATCGACGAGGAAAATACTGCTGACTGCGAGCAGCGCGGCATTGGCGATGATCTGGAATGTATCCACAACATAGACCGCGCCGGAGAAGCGCCGCTTGAGCGCCTGCAAGCCGTCGTAGAGCGGGAAGCAGCAGATCACGGCAGCGAGCAGCAGGAACAGATTATTCTGCACGGAAAGCTCAAGCACATTGTCCGTGAGCGCGTTGCCGTTCAGCCCGATGAGATTTTTGAAGAAATCGCCGAGCCTGCCGAAATCCTCGAAATAGAAGATGCCGAATCCGATGAAAATGATGATCTTGCTGTAAATATGCCGGATCACGAGCGGAATCTTCTTGATACGTTTTTTTCCGATGAGCTGCTCGATCAGGATAAACACGCCGAAGTAAAGTCCCCAGATGATGAAGTTCCAGCTTGCGCCGTGCCAGAGACCGGTGCAGAACCAGACGAGGAACAGTCCGCCGTATTTTCTGCGCTTGCCGAAGATCGGGACATAGAGCAGGTAGTCGCGGAAGAAGGTACCGAGGGAGATATGCCAGCGCTGCCAGAATTCGGAGATATCCTTGCAGAGGAACGGATGCCGGAAGTTCTCGTCGAAGTGGAATCCGAACATTCTGCCCATGCCGATCGCCATATCGGAATAGCCCGAGAAATCGAAATAAATCTGCATCGCATAGACGATGACGGCATACCATGTTCCTGCGACGGAAATCGCGGTTCCCTCCGTCCCGAAGAACTGATCGACGATCACGGAGAGATGATTTGCGAGAATGACCTTTTTGCCGAGACCGATCATCAGGCGCGTGAAGCCCTCGCTCAGGTCGAGCAGCGTGGTTTTGCGTTCTTTGATCTCGTCGGCAATGGTGGAATAGCGGACGATCGGTCCGGCGATGAGCTGCGGAAACATCGAGATATAGAGCAGCAGATGAAACGGATTCTTCTGAACGTCGATCTTCTCCCAGTAGAGGTCAATGATATAGGAGAGGATCTGGAACGTATAGAAGCTGATGCCGATCGGCAGTGTCAGGTGCGGAACGGGCAGACTGACGCCGGGGATCAGGTTAAGGTTTTCGACGATGAAGCCGCTGTACTTGAACACGCCGAGCAGCCCGATATTGAAGATCAGGCTGAGGATCATGATAAACTTGGCGCCGCCCTGTTTTTCGCGCTTCTGGCATCCGCCGATGCCGAGACCAAAGAGGTAGTTCATCAGGACGCTTGCGAGCAGCAGGATGATATAGACCGGCTCGCCCCATGCATAGAAAACGAGAGAAAACACCGTCAGGGTAAAATTTTTGACTGTCAGAGACGGCGAAAGCCCGTAGCAAAGGAGGCATACGGGCAGAAACAGATATAGAAAAAAGAGGCTTGAGAAAACCATATCAAAACGCTCCTGCTTTTGTTCTTCTCTGTGCAGAATTCTGCACATTCATTCGTATATATCTTTCTGTTCACGGTCAAATCTGTGCAAAAAGGCGCACTTTTCTTTATTATAGCACAAAAGCAGAAAACATGCAAGAGTTTTTCGTTTTTTCTTCAGATTTCGCATGACAAAGAAAAGTAAAATTTATGGCGGACGTAAACGCACTTCACTTTGATTGTATTTTTATGGGAGAATTCAGCGTAATATTCTTTATCCTTTGTTTGGGTGTTTGATTTTGATTGGGCGTGAATGGTGCGGTTTCGTTCCTTGTTCTTGATCCTTTTGTTTGCGCGTTTTTTATTGAGATATTCAGCGTAACATTCTTTATCCATACTCCAAAGGTTTATTTTTATTGGGCGCGGGGCGCGGGTTCGAGGGAAAGAACCACAGGGAGAGGGAAGTCTTCGCAAGCTCAGGTCTCCCCTCTCCCTAAGGTTCTCTCCCTCGAGCTCCCTCATTCCTTATCCTCTCCTCTCTAAAGGCGTGAGCCACTTGCTTGACGTAAGCCGCTTGTTTAAGCGTAAGTCTTTCACAAGATAAGTGCTGCTCTAAGACACAACCAAAGCCAAATGAGTTAATTACGCCCTAAGGGGGAAAGGGAATGAGGAAAGGGGAGCGCGAGGGGAGAACCTAAAGGGGAAAGGGGAAATGCGAGCTTGCGAGTTTCCCCCTTGCCTCTTTGGGTTCTCCCCTCGCACCCGCGCCCCGCGCCCAACAAAAATAAACCTTTGGAGTATGGACAAAGAATATTACGCCGACTATCTCAATAACAAATACAGCGTACAACTGAAAAAACAAAGCCGCCCAAATTCTAAATCTGAGCGGCTTCAATTATATTCCATATACAAAATGGGATTCCAAAGGGCTAATAGCCCTTTGGCAGGGCTTGGGGCAGCGCCCCATTATCACTCCGCCGGAGGCACCTTTAATACAGCTCTCCGCTGCCGGTCCACTGGATCAGCGCACGGATGCGCTTCGGCATGATCGGATGCGAAGAAAGCAGATTGACAAGCCACATCCAGAATCCGCGTTCCTGAATTGTGGTATCAACATAGTCCTGCACATCAACCATCGGATAGAGGTGCCGGTCCACGATCAGCATGATAATCGCCTGCACACCGTCATAATTGGTCAAACGCTGCGCAAGGCGGTCGCAGCTGTATTCACGGGTTCTCGAAGCGATCTGCCCGATTACCGGCAGCCCTTCCGAAAACAGCATCGCCAAATGATAATGCAGTGTCGAATGTCCGTAGTAGATATGCGAAAGCTCATGCGCCATGACAAACGCCAGCGCGTTCAGATCCTTATGCTCCCGATAGGCGACCTCAAAGACCTCAGTATTCATCAGGATATACTGTCTGCCGAAGATAAAGGAGGAGAACGCATTGAGTACGCCGCCCTGCTGCACGATATACATTTCCGGTACCTTCTCCATGCCGAGCCGGTATGCAAAGGAATAGAGCAGTGAATAGACCTCAGGGAAATTGCGCTGCGTGATTTTCAGGCTCGAAGCCTTGAGCGACGCAAAATTCATATACATGGCAATAAACAGCGAAATCACAGCAGCGATTCCGCCGAATACCCATTTCATTCCCGTCGGCATATATTCCCAGAAATTCTCCATGTACTCCGCGTTTTCGCGCTTTTGTTCCCGCTCCTCCAGATACTTTTCCTTCTCAGATTTTCCGTCGTCCGCATCGGAATCCGATTCGTCATCGGCTCCGGCGAAGAAATGCGCGCTGAAATCCTCCGCCTCATAGACCACATGATCAAGATGCTTCACCAGCATAAAAAGCGCCGAAATAATGAGCAGAATATTCAGCACAACGAGGCGGCGGTACCAGCGTTTTTCGTGACTGTGGCGATAGCTTTCCGCCTCCTGCTTCGGAATCGGCGGCAGCGCCATCATGCGCTCATAGTCCGAGGCATATGTAACGGGACTGACCGGCGGTGTCGGACCTGCGGAGGGCGGCTGAACGGGCGGCTGTCCGGAATCCGGCGGCTGCCTGAATTGATCCCCCTGATTGAACGGAGCGGACTGTTCGGGCTGCTGACCGGCAGGCGGAACAGCAGGCATATCCGTTCGCCTGCCGACATCGCGCGGAGGCGGTGTCAGCATCGCCTCAGGCGGCAGCGGCGGCTTCTCCGGAAATTCGGGGTACGTCGGCTGCGGATTCTCCAATGTATCTTCCAGCGGTGTCATTTTGTCCTGTTCCATAGTGCGATTCCTTTCCTTTTGAATTAAGATATACTATACCATAGAATCGCGTGAACGTCAAGGGATTCCGGCTGATTTTGTCGAAATTGCAGATACCGGCGCCGGAAAAGTGCAAATCCGCGGTAACATGCGGCAGGATGATCAGTCATCCCACCAGCCGTTTTCGAGCCGCCCGATCGAGTGCGGACTGACATACTGCGGAAACCTGCCGGTTTTCTCGACGGTCAGCCCGTGCAGCATCCCGATATGCACGGAGATATGCCGGAACTGCATGAGAATCAGCTCGAGCCGCGTAAAGGGGCATTCCGGCGGATATTCATTGAGCTGATCGTCCGTCAGATCTGCAAGATAATCCGCGGTTTTCTGCCGGACGGATTCCAGCAGCTCCAGCAGCTCCTCATCGCTCCATTCATGCGTGATCGGTCTGAACGGATTATCCGAGCCTTCCTCAAATCCGGCGCGTTCGGTATAGATATTGGGATTGAAGAACCATTTATCCGCCGAATGCAGCGTATGATAGACAAAGCGCCACGCCGGAACCCCTTTGACAGGCGCATTCCGGTCGTAGGTATGCAGTGCGATGATGAGATTGACAAAATTTGCGTCGGTCTGACGCGCGATCATTTCACAAACCGGCTGGTTCATTCCATTTTCCTCCCGTAAACATGATTTCTTGCATTCCATGTATTTTTGACAATTTCATTTTGTATTTCATTTTCAATCGCTTCTTCATATTCATGAAACACATCTTCATTCTCAAACGCAATCACCCGGTTCGGAGAAGGAAGATTCAATATTCCTTCTTTATTTACGCAGGCGGCAAAAATATATTTTTTGCCTTCTTCCGGAAAGACTTTATCATCTTCTTCCGCGACCATATACCGCTTGAATTTATCCATTCCGCCGATTTTCTGTATCAGCACAGATTCACCGGCAGGCAGTTCCCCTTTCAGATTCTGCTCCACTGATACTGAATAAATTGTATACGGACAATCATCCGCCGATGTATAAGAATATCCTTCCATTTTTTCAACAGTACCGGCAAATACATAATCCGACATACCCATTGTTTCATATTTACTTGAAATATCATAGATATACTCATGTATCGTGACGGAAACAGGCAGCTTTTTCGGATCCGGTGTATAAAGCTGCCAGCAGGCCGCTGCAAGCAGCAGTGCAGAAGCTATGATCAGAACAGGAATCATGATTTTTTTCATTTTCAATGACCGCCTTTCAACCGAAAAGTATATTTCTGCATATTCCGCAGACCGTTTTCATGTGATCCGCCGTATAAAGCAAGCCGATCCGGATATTCTCCGGATCGGCTCAGATTCATCAGCTTATAATCAGAAGTTGATCTTTCTTGCGACATAGCTGGTGTGCAGGAGCTCGTGTGCCTTATGACCGCCCGGCTCGCCGAGATACTCTTTGTAGAGTGTCTGGATTGCAGGGTTATCCTGAGACTTACGGAGATCCATCTTTGCATCGACACTGTAGAGTGCCTTTGCACGCTCAGCGCGCAGATCGGTGAAGTTGCGGACAGAAGCCGGCTGAATCGGCTGACCGCCGCCGTTGACGCAGCCGCCCGGGCATGCCATGATCTCGATGAACTGATAATCAGCCTCACCTGCACGGACCTTGTCCATCAGCTTGCGTGCATTTGCAAGACCGCTTGCGACAGCGACCTTCACGGTCAGACCGCCTGCGGTATAGGATGCCTCCTTGATGCCCTCGATACCGCGGACGTCAGTGAAGTCAACCTTATCATTTGCGAGCTTTTCGCCGCTGATCTGCTCAACTGCGAAACGCAGAGCAGCTTCCATAACGCCGCCGGTTGCGCCGAAGATCAGACCGCCGCCGGTGTAGATGCCGAGCGGATCGTCGAACTTCTCTTCCGGCAGAGCGGTGAAGTCCAGACCTGCGCGGTCGATCATTCTGCCGAGCTCACGGGTTGTGAGTGCGATGTCAACATCCGGATAGCCCGATGCGCTCTGATCGTCTCTCTTGCACTCGAACTTCTTTGCGGTGCACGGCATAACAGAAACAGAAACGATATCCTTCGGGTCCCAGCCCATCTTCTCTGCAAAATAGGTTTTGATGATTGCGCCCTGCATCTGCTGCGGGGACTTGCAGGTAGAGAGATTCGGGATCAGATCCGGGAAGTAATGCTCAAGGAACTTGACCCAGCCCGGCGAGCAGGAGGTGATCATCGGGAGCACGCCGCCCTTGGTGACGCGCTCGATCAGCTCGGTGCCCTCTTCCATGATGGTGAGGTCAGCACCGTAGTTGGTATCCGTGACAACATCAAAGCCGAGTCTGCGCAGTGCTGCGACCATCTTGCCCTCGACATTCGTGCCGATCGGATAGCCGAACATTTCGCCGAGACCTGCACGGACAGACGGAGCGGTCTGCACAACAACGTGCTTGGTCGGATCTGCGATTGCCTTAAAGACATCGTCAGTGAAGTCCTTTTCGGAGAGTGCGCCGGTCGGGCAGACCGTGATGCACTGACCGCAGGAGACACATGCAGTTTCGCCGAGCGGCTTGTTGAACTGCGAACCGATATTCGTGATGAAACCGCGCTCGTTTGCGCCGATGACGCCGATGCCCTGTGTCACCGCACATGCTGCGACGCAGCGGCGGCAGAGGATGCACTTGTTGTTATCGCGGTACATATGTGCTGCGGAATCGTCGATCGGATACTCGGTGCGCTCGCCCTTGTAGACATCCGCATCGGTGATGCCGAGGTCATGTGCGAGTTTCTGCAGTTCGCAGTTCTTGCTGCGGACGCAGGAGAGACACTTCATATCGTGGTTCGAGAGCAGCAGCTCCATGGTCTTTCTGCGGGAATCGAGTACCTTCGGGGAATTGGTCTGAACCTCCATGCCCTCCGAGACCGGATAGACACATGCAGCGACCATTCTTGCCGGTCCGAGGTTCGGGCCGCGCATTTCGGCAGCCTCGACCATGCACATACGGCAGGCGCCGATCTCATTGATATCTTTCAGATAGCAGAGCGTCGGAATTGTGACGCTTGCTGCGCGTGCAGCTTCGAGCACAGAGGAACCCTTCGGGACCTGTACTGCAAAGCCGTTGATTTTTACATTTACCATATCACTCATGTCCTGAAGCCTCCTTTACTGCTTGCTGATTGCCTTGAACTTACACTTCTCGATGCAGGCGCCGCACTTCACGCACTTCGAGGTGTCGATTGCGAAGGAAGCGAGCTTGTGGCCTTCAGCGATATAGTCCGTTCTGGAAATCGCGCTTGCCGGGCACTGCTTTGCGCACATGCCGCAGCCGATACAAGTATCCTTATCAATGACGAAGCGGAGCAGGGACTTGCAGACGCCTGCCGGGCACTTCTTGTCAACGATATGTGCAACATACTCGTCGCGGAAGAAACGCAGTGTGGAGAGGACAGGGTTCGGAGCAGTCTGACCGAGGCCGCAGAGGGAGTTTGCCTTGATGTACTGGCAGAGCTCCTCGAGGCGGTCGAGGTCTTCCATTTCACCGTTGCCGCTGGTGATCTTGTCAAGGATCTCATAGAGACGCTTGGTACCGATACGGCACGGTGTACACTTACCGCAGGATTCGTCCATGGTGAACTGGAGGAAGAACTTTGCGATATCGACCATGCAGTTATCCTCATCGAGAACGATGAGACCGCCGGAACCGATCATGCAGCCGATCTTTGCGAGGCTGTCGTAATCGACGCTGACGTCATAATGCTCAGCCGGAATGCATCCGCCGGAAGGACCGCCTGCCTGAGCAGCCTTGAACTTCTTGCCGTTCGGGATGCCGCCGCCGATCTCCTCGATGATCTCGCGGAGGGTGGTACCCATCGGGATCTCGACCAGACCGGTGTTCTTGATCTTGCCGCCGAGTGCAAAGACCTTGGTGCCCTTTGCGGTCTCGGTACCCATGGAAGCATACCACTTTGCACCCTTGAGGATGATCTGCGGGACGTTTGCATAGGTCTCAACATTGTTGAGGATGGTCGGCTTCTGATACAGACCTTTTTCTGCCGGGAACGGCGGACGCGGACGCGGCTCACCGCGGTTGCCCTCGATGGAGGTCATGAGCGCAGTCTCCTCACCGCAGACGAATGCGCCTGCGCCGAGACGGAGGTCAATATCGAAGTTGAAGCCGGTACCGAAGATATCGGTGCCGAGCATGCCTGTTTCTCTTGCCTGCTTGATTGCAATGCGCAGTCTCTCAACAGCAATCGGATACTCAGCACGGACATAGATGTAGCCCTGCTGTGCGCCGATTGCATAGCCTGCGATGGTCATTGCCTCAAGCACGACATGCGGATCGCCTTCGAGCACGGAACGGTCCATGAAAGCACCGGGGTCACCCTCGTCAGCGTTGCAGCATACATATTTAATATCAGCATCCGGCACGATGTTGCGTGCGAGCTTCCATTTCATACCGGTCGGGAAGCCGCCGCCGCCTCTGCCGCGCAGACCGGAATCGAGGATTTCCTGAATGACCTCTTCCGGCGTCATCGAGGTCAGAACCTTATGGAGCGCCTGATAGCCGCTTCTGCCGATGTATTCATTGATATTTTCAGGATTGATGAGACCGCAGTTGCGCAGTGCAACACGGTGCTGCTTTGCATAGAATGTTGTTTCGTTCAGGGATTTGATATCATCAGAGCCCTCGGTGACGGTCTCGTCATAGAGATACTTCTTGACGGGCTTGCCGCCGATGAGATGCTCATCCACGATCTCGGAGATCATCTCCATCTTGACGTGGGTATAGAAAGCACCCTCCGGATATACGATCATGATCGGACCGCGCTCGCAGAGACCGAAGCAGCCGGTACGAACGACGAACACCTTATCCTTGATGCCCTTTTCCTCGAGCTGCTTCTCCAGCTCGTCAGCGATCTTCATGGAACCGGAAGAAGTACATCCGGTACCGCCGCACATGAGGACATGCTTCTCGTACTTGGCGCCGTCGGCTTCCTTGCCCAGACGGAGTGCCATTTCCTTGCGCATTTCCTCCTTGATTGCAGTAAGCTCCTGCAAAGTCTTCATAGTAAACCTCCTAATTTACAGTACCCGATGTCAATCGGCATATTTTGCAAGAATGTCCTGCACTTCCTTGATATCGCCGGTCAGTCTGCCGTAAACGTCGTCATTGATCGTGACGACCGGAGCCAGACCGCATGCGCCGACACAGCGGCAGTCGTCGAGCGAGAACTTGCCGTCCTGTGTGATCTCACCGCTCTCGATGCCGAGTGCCTCTTCCAGCTTCTCCATAACGATGCCGGAGCCCTTGACATAGCAGGCAGTGCCGAGGCAGACCGAAATGCGGTACTTGCCCTTCGGGGACATGGTGAACTGTGCATAGAAGGTTGCAACGCCGAATACCTTTTCAAGCGGGATATTCAGCTCTTCTGCGATGATTGTCTGAATCTCGATCGGCAGGTAGCCGTAGATTTCCTGCGCCTTCTGCATGATCGGCATCAGACATCCCGGATCCTCACGGAGCGCATCAATGGTTGCGCGGAGCTCCTGCTCCTGCTCCGGAGTGCCGGTAAAGGGAATGGTTGCGATTTTTTTTGCCATATGAATCGTTTCCTCCTTTATATATTGAGATACGATTAAATTTGACGTTCCGCCGGATGGAATCCGGACGGTTTCAGGTGTGTGGATTTGCATATCGAAAGTGCGGCTTCGGCACCTGATAGACAGAAGCTCACACCGAGCCGTAATGATTTTACTATATTTTTGCGAAAAAATCAAGGTGAAAAATGCACAACATTTACTACAACTTTTCGTATGTTTCTATGAAGTAGCCTTCGCTAACTGCATATTTTCGACGTATTTACGCATTTTTCGCTGTATTTTGAAATACTGAAAACTGTCCGTCACACGCGGACAGATGTCCGGAAACCGCGGTAAAACCCAGAAATCGACACCGCCCCGAAAATTTTATTGCGGATTTCAGAAAAAACGCGCTTTCTCGGCAGGTTTTTTGCGTAGAATGGAAGACGGGAGCAGCATCTCTCCGCGGACAGCCGCGGACAGCTCCCGAATACAATCTGCAAAAAGAATCTGGAGGTCGAAATGGAACAGCAATCTTGTTACTTACCGGAAGGCAGCCTGCTGGAAACACCGCAGAATACGGCAGCGATTGGCAGCGAGACAGCACTCAGGGAGGCGATTCTCTCGGGCAGGCGGCTGGAAGCGCGCGTCCGCGTCTGTGACGGCGCGCATAATCTGCATGTGGAGCTGCCCTGCATGCGCGGACTGATTCCGCGCGCGGAGGGTGCGCTCGGCATCAGCGAGGGCACAACGCGCGATATCGCCCTGATTTCGCGCGTCAATAAGCCGGTGTGCTTCTCCGTCCTGCGCATCGAGCATGACGAGCAGGGCTGCCCCTATGCCGTCCTTTCGCGGCGGATCCAGCAGGAGCAGTGCCGCGAGGGATATATCCGGCACCTGAAACCCGGCGATGTGATTCCGGCGCGCGTGACGCATCTGGCACCGTTCGGATGCTTTGTCGATATCGGCTGCGGTGTCCCCTCGCTCATCCCGATCGACGCGATCTCGGTCTCGCGGATCTCGCATCCGGCGGACAGATTCCGCGTCGGCGAGGAGATCCGCGTCATGGTAAAAGGCTTCGAGAACGGAAGAGTTCTGCTGACGCATAAGGAGCTGCTCGGAACATGGGCAGAGAATGCGGCATGCTTTTCCGCCGGTGAGACAGTCGCCGGAATCGTGCGCTCGGTCGAGGAATACGGCATCTTTATTGAGCTTGCGCCGAATCTCGCAGGACTTGCCGATCTGCGTCCCGATGTCAAACCCGGTCAGCATGCGAGCGTATTCATCAAGAGCATCGTGCCGGAGCGCATGAAGATCAAGCTCGCTATCGTCGATATCTTTGACGATGTCTGTGCGCCGCCGCCCCTGCATTACTTTTTCAAGGGCAATCATATGGACGAATGGATCTATACGCCGCCGCAGGCAAAGAAGAAAATCGCAACGCAGTTTGTCCACGGGAATCTGTGAACAAAATACGGTAAACATGCACAAGTCCGGTCATAGAATAAGTCAAAAAAATCATGAGAAAAGAAATTGACATGATGCACGCAATGTGCTATAATATCAATCGCTCAGAGAGTCAGACTCTCAGAATCGCAAAAAATCAGAACGGTTAAAAATAAGAAGGATGTGTTCACCATGCTGCAATCCACTGCGCATGATATGACAAAAGGAAAAGAGGCAAGCCTGATCATCCGGTTTGCACTGCCGCTGCTCGCGGGCAATCTGCTCCAGCAGCTCTATAATGTTGCGGATACGGCGATCGTCGGCAAGCAGCTCGGCGACGATGCACTCGCTGCCGTCGGCGCGACCGGCTCCGTCACCTATCTGTTCTATACGCTCTGCCTCGGTCTGGCGACCGGTGCAGGCATCATGATCGCGCAGTTTTTCGGTGCCGGACTGATGCAGCGGATGCGCGCGGCGGTCTGGAATTCCGCGATCGTGACGGCTGTATTCGGCATCCTGATCAGCATATGCTCGATCTGGCTGACGGAGCCGACGCTGCGCCTGATGCATACCGATCCGGATCTGATGCAGATGTCCGTCAGCTATATGCGGATTGCCTGCGGCGGAACGGCTGCGGTCGCCGCCTATAACTGGATCAATGCCGTGATGCGCGCGCTCGGGGATTCCAAAACGCCGCTGATCTTTCTGGCGGTTGCAAGCGTGCTGAATATCGGGCTGGATCTGCTGTTTGTCATGGTGCTGCACACGGGCGTTGAGGGCGCCGCGATTGCAACGGTCGCTTCGCAGTGCATCGCTGCGGCAGGATGCATCATCTTCGCATTCAGCCGGACGCCGGAGCTGCATCTGACGAAACCGGACTTCAAAATCAGCGGCGAAATGATCATACTTGCGATGAAAACCGGTCTGCCGATCGCACTGCAAAGCGGTCTGATCGCCATTTCGATGTCGGCGCTCCAGCGTGTGACAAACAGCTTCGGCAGCAAGCCTGTCATGGCGGCGTATACCGCGTCGATGCGCGTGGAACAGCTCATTCAGCAGCCGTTCTTCTCGCTGAATGCGGCGCTCGCAACCTTTGCCGGTCAGAATGTCGGCGCTGGCGAAACGGAACGGGCGGAGCGCGGTCTCAAATCCGGACTGCGGATTTCCAGTCTGCTTGCGATTGTGATCGCGGTGCTGTTCTGGATTGCAGGCGGCGTGATTATCCGCTGCTTTATTTCCGGAGAGGATGCGGTTTCGATCGGATATTTTGCGCTGCGGACGACATCGCTCTGTTACATTCCGCTCGGCTCGATCCATGTGGTGCGCGGATTCCTGAACGGTGCCGGTGATACGGGATATGCGATGATGAACGGCATGGCGGAGGTCATCTGCCGGATCGGCGGCGCATTTGTCATGACAACGCTGCTCGGCATGGATTACCGCGCGATCTGGTACACGACCTGCGTGACATGGTTTGTGACGGGGCTTGTCGGCTGGATCCGCTACTGCCGCGGAAAATGGCGCAGCAAGGCACTTCTGCCTGCCGGTCACAAGCCTGCGGTTCAGTATGCGCCTGCGGATTGAGGGAAAGGTGCCTCCGGCGGATATGTAATGGGGGCTGCCAGCCCTTAAGAATCCTGTTTTTATGTATGATTTAAATGAAGCCGCTCCGGTTGATCGGGGCGGTTTCCTTTGTATTATTCTCTTTTCTCTATTCACTTTTCACGCTTCACTTTTTAGATTGTGGATTGTGGGAGATTTGGCTTGATGTGCTTATTTTTTATTGAGATATTCAGCGTTATACGCTTTATCCCTGCTCCAAAAGTTTATTTTAGTTGGGCGCGGGGCGCGGGTGCGAGGGGAGAACCCAAAGCGGCAAGGGGGAAACTCGCAAGCTCGCATTCCCCCTTTCCCCTTTAGGTTCTCCCCTCGCGCTCCCCTTTCCTCATTCCCTTTCCCCCTTGGGGCG
>JAGKVC010000053.1 GCA_021152595.1 Clostridia bacterium | reverse complement strand
GATTATGCGCTGCGGCATATTCCTGAATCGCTGCACAGAATGCTTCCTTTTCCGATTCCGCGACGGTGAAGCCGCCTGCGCCGGGATGTCCGCCGTATCGCAGCAGATGCGTCTCGCATGCCTTCAGGCACTCAAATACCGAGAATTCCCCGAAGCTGCGCGCAGATCCGCGGTAGCCGTCCTCCTCCTTCGACATGAGGAAGCAGGGCTTGCCGAACCGTTCCAGCAGCCGCGCTGCAACAATGCCGATCACGCCGTGATGCCAGTTTTCTCCGGCAAAAACAAGTACGCGCGCGCTCAGCAGCGAAGGATTGCGCCGGATCTCATCCAGAATCTGATCGGTGATCTCCTGCTCGGTGACGCGCCGTTCCTGATTGAGTGTATGGATTTCGCCTGCAAGCACCTGTGCTTCATCGGGATCATCCGTGAGCAGCAGCTTCGCCGCAAGCGATGCCGTTGCGAATCTGCCTGCCGCATTGATCCGCGGAATGAGCTGAAATGCCGCCGTCTGCGCCGAGATCGGGGATCCCTCCTCGATGCCGCAGACCGCCATCAGCGATATCAGTCCCATACGCTCCGTATTCTCAAGAAGATGCAGGCCGCGCTGCACGATGAAACGGTTTTCACCGTCCAGCGGCATGACATCGGCGATTGTCGCAAGTGCTGCCAGATCGCCGAACTGCTCGAGCGCCGGTTCCCATTCGCCGCCGTCCAGCGCCGCAATCAGCTTCAGCACGACAACCGCGCCGCAGATTGTCTTATAAGGTGAGGCGCAGTCCGGACGGAACGGATCCACCACGGCAACCGCCTCCGGCAGTTCATCGCCCGGGCGGTGATGATCGGTGACGACCAGATCCATGCCGAGCTCGCGGATCACCTTTGCCTCCTCAATCGCGGAGATGCCGTTATCGACCGTGACGATCAGCGAAACGCCCTCCTCATGCAGCCGCCGGATCGTATCCTCGCGCATGCCGTAGCCTTCCCGGCGCGTCGGGATATACCATGTGGCATCCGCCCCTGCGCAGAGCAGCCAGTCCGTCAGCATCACGGTCGAGGTCACGCCGTCGCAGTCATAATCCCCGTAGACACAGATCTTTTCGCCGCTGTCCACTGCCGCAAGAATGCGCTCCGCGGCACGGTCCATATCGCGCAGCAAAAACGGATCCGTCATTTCGGAGACATTGAGCAGCTCTGCCGCCGCCTCTACGCTTTCAATTCCGCGCGAGACCAGTACCTCCGCGCAAAGCTGCGTGATGCTGCCCTGTCTGTGCAGCAGCTCCGCCTTTTTGACATCCGGCGCCCCGCCGGATGCTGCATCGGCGTCTGCATCTGCAAGTGCGAGCTTCTGATTGCGCTTGCGTGTCTCCTCGGAGAGCGCCTGAATTGCAGAGTAGCCGAGATAGATCATCAGGATGATTGCCTCAACGCCGAAGATCGGAACGATTGCGCTGGTGATGCCGCTCTTGATTGTTGCAGCGACCTCAGAGGTTGCCGGAACAAGCACATTGTAAGCCTTCGAGAGCGAAACATTGCGGTAGTAATCGTCAGCGGTGTCATTGACCAGTACGATCAGCTCCTGAACCTTCTCATTGAGCTTTGCAAGATCCTTCTCGACACGCTCGACATCTGCCTTGCCGCTGGATGCAGCCTTTTTCAGCGTTGCGAGGCGCTGCTTATAGAATGCGATATCCTGATTGGTCTCAGAAAGACTTGCCTGTGCAGAAATCTTGCGGTTGATGAGCTTATCGTATTCATCCGATGCGACGGTCGATTCGGTATTTGCGATGCTGTCGCTGAAGATGATAACCTGATCCTTCTCGTAGGAATCGAATGCAGCCTGGATTGCCGAAAGCGTTTCCCTGTCGGTCGTCTGCTGAAGCTCGAGATTCTGGATGCGGTACTCGTAATACTTTTCGAGGCGGTCCTTATCCTTGGAGATATTGTTGACATTCAGATAAGAGGAAATCAGATCGAGATCCAGTGTTTGAATTGTAGAAATCGAAGATTTCAGATCCGCGAAGGTGTAGCCCGTCACAGTGGAACGGAACCGTGTGGTATCATCAGCGGAGAGGCTGCTGACATAGCTGTTGAGTCTCTTCAGCTCGGAGCGGAACATATCAACTGCCTGTGCGTAATCATACTCGGTATAATCCACGCCTGCAAGGCTGTTGCCGAGTGCCTCGTTATAGCCGAACTGCTCGAAATAATAATCACGGTAGGCATCCAGCATTGCATTCAGAACCTGAACTGCCTCGGAACGGCGGAGCTGTGCTTCCTTATAATTAAAGGTGATGCTGTACTGGGTGGACACCCACGATACATCCAGCATGGCCTGCGCTGCCGCGAGCGAACCGCTTGTAGAATTCTCAAATACATTCTGATATGCACTCAGGCGCTGATATGCATCCTCCGGAATCAGACCTTCGATCTCAATACCGCGGCGGATCGGCTCCAGCAGCGCAAGCTCCATGCCGCACTGCTCCAGTGCTTTCTCAATAATGCCGGGCGCTTTGAGCGAATTCGGATCAAAATCAGAGCCGTCCGGATTCTTGCCCTTTTCGATGCCCTTGTTCGTCAGGCTGACGATCGCATGTACCGGTGTCATGGACGTCGTCCGGATCAGCATGCTGACGCCTGCAATCAGGCCGCCGACGATAATTGCCACCAAAAGCCACACGGAAAAGTATTTTTTCAGCTTCCGGACAATCGCAGCAAAAGAAACAACAACTTCTTCCTTCTGCTGCTCCTCCTGCTTTAGAATGAGATTGACATTCTGTTCCGCCATGGATAAGCCTCCGTTTCAGTTTTTTACATCATGCCGTTCAAGCGGACATGTGATTTTAGTATAGCACATTTCAAAATTCAATGCAAGCAGAAACCGTCCGGCAGCCCGATTTTCTCTTTTTTGCACAAAAAGCAGACATCCGGAGGCTCGATTTCGGAATGTATTTTTTCGCTTCTTTCCGCCGTTTTTCCGGTCAGAAAGGCCGCGTTTTGATTTTGGCATTTTCTCTGCAATTCACTTGACAATACGGTGAAATTATGGTATGATATACTAAATACCGGATATAGAAATACATACGGTTTTTGAACGAATACGATTTTATAAACAGCAAGGAGGCATTGTCATGTATTCCAAGGATGATTCCCGCCATCAGGAGCTCGTAAAAAGCGGTGAGCAGCTTGAGCATCTGCTCCAAAGCACCGATCATTCCGAGCAGGATAAGCAGGCTGCGCTGATGGAGTACCTCAATCTGCTCAATTCCGAGCGCGCTTCCGATCTCGGCATCACTTTCACACAGCGGATGCTGGAACGGATTATGGCGGCTTTTGAAGCACATCCGACCGCGGATCTCGCTGTTGATCAGCTCTATACCTGCCTGCTTTTGCAGCAGTTCCATTCGATGCAGTTTGATTCATGGCGTGCCCACCCTGCAATCGAAAATGTCAGAATGCACTGACCATGCTCGAGGCAGAGGGCAGATGGTCCGACTGTCTGCGCTACTGTCAGGATACCGCGAATACCTATGCGGAAATTCACTTCTGGCCGGAAGCGCTCGCCTATTCCAGCCGCGCCTATACCAGCATGCGCGAGCTGCTGAAGCAGGGCGTCAAGGTGCTCGAAAACGGCGAGCTGCTCGATCTTTCCGACAGCGCCTTTTCCGTGATCACCTGCGCGCTGCACACTGCGGATGGCGTGACGCCGGAGACCGAGGCGATTATGCAGAAGGATCTCGGCTCTGAGGGCTATGCTGCCGTCTATGCCGAAGCGAAGGATGCCACCGACTCCGAGCCGGTCACCGATCCCGTCGAGCAGACTGCCGAATATCTGGCGATCCGCATGGAGCTTGAGGAAAAGATCGACGAGGCGCTTGAACATGAGCGCGGATACTATGACTACTGCAAGGAATACTGGATGGCAAAGCGCATGATCCTGCGCAGCGATTACGGCATCCGCTGGAAATCGCCGATCGTTCTCAATCCGAATGAGGAATTCCACTGAAGAAAGGATATCTGAACCCTGAATGAAAAAACTGATCCCCGTGCTGGCGGCGTCCGCGCTCCTGCTTGCAGGCTGCGGCAGCGGTACGACCGGCAGCAGCAAATCCAATGACAAGCTCTCAACCGTCGATGTCTGCGGTACATGGCGCGAAACACGCGCAAACTGTACCGATACCTACAAATTCAAGGCGGATATGACCTATGACCGCACAATCTCCTATACCGACGGCTCCGGCATGGATTCCGAGGTGCAGGATAAGTGGTCGCTGACGGATGATACCATTTCGATCCACTATACCGACTTCGGTCAGGTCACGGATTATAAAATCGCAATCGACGGCAGCACCATGACATGGTCAGCCGGCGATACGCAGATTGTATTCGAGAAGGTATCATAAGGAGGCATACGGATGTTCCGGAAACTGGTCAGAATCAAACAGCAGATCCCCGAGGAGGAATGCATCGAAATTCTCAAGGCTGAGCCGCGCGGCGTGCTCTCCGTCATCGGCGATGACGGCTATCCCTACGGTATGCCGCTCAATCACTACTATTGCGAAGATGACGGCAAAATCTATTTCCACAGCGGCAAAACAGGTCATAAGGTCGATGCGATCCTGCGCGATCCGAAAGCGTCGTTCTGCGTCTGCGATCAGGGCGTGCATGAGGACGGCGACTGGGCGCTGACCTTCCGCAGCGTGATCGTGTTCGGGAAAATCGAGATCGTGGAGGGCTATGACCGCATCATCGAAATCAGCCGTGCGCTGAGCCATAAGTTCACGCAGGATGAAGCCTATATCGCCCATGAGATCGAACGCGTCGGCAAGCGTACCCTCTGCTTCGCGCTCGTCCCGGAGCAAATCTGCGGCAAGCGCGTCCACGAGAAGTAAGGTATCGCTCCGCGATGATCTGTAATGGGCTCCGCCCATACCCGCCAAAGGGACACTTTCCCTTTGGAATCCCATGTTTATATGTGTATAAAAGTAAGCCGCTCAATTCTGCGTAATACGGAAATTGAGCGGCTTCCGGTTTCTCAGTGAAACGTGAAAAGAGCCGCCAAATCGACGCATTTACGTCGATTCAGCGGCTTTGTAATATCCATGCATAAAAAATGGGATTCTTAAGGGATAAATCCCTTAAGCGGGGCTTGGGGCAGCGCCCCATTATAGATCCATCGGAGATACCGCTGTTCTCATTCAGGAGATAGCTTCGACGAGTCTGACGAGACGTTCACGCAGGACAGCACGGCGTTCACGGGCTGCACGGACAACCTGCTCCGGTGCTTTCTCCGTAAATCCGGACTGATGCAGAAGCGCCTGCACCTGCTCTGCCTTCCTGCGCAGCAGCTCCGCCTCCTCCATGAGCCTTGCATGCTCACGGTCACGGATCAGCGGCTGCTCCAGCGGTATTGCGATGTGCGCGCGGTCGGTGACGACATGAATCGCATTGCGGAAACGGTAATCCTGCCCGAATTCGATCTCTCTTGCTCCGGCAAGCTGCTCGAAAAAGAACCGGCTCGCTGAAAACAGATCGACATCCATTGTCTCAAAATAGAATTTTGCGCGGAGCGTCTCCGGAATATGCAGCGCCTTCCTGCTCCGCTTTACTGCGCGCAGTGCTTCCAGTACATGCTCGAAATCATCGGCTTCCTGCGAGAAATCAAGCACGGACTGATACACCGGATATTCTGCGGCGATCACTGCACTTTCGCAGTCAGTCAATGCCTGCCAGATCTCCTCCGTGACGAACGGCATGAACGGATGCATCATGCACAGGATCCGGCGCAGTACCCAGACAAGTACCTGCTCCGCGGCTGCTCTGCCGCTGACATCCGCACGCAGACGCGCTCCTGCCAGCGCCAGATACGTTCCGCTGAATGTCCTGCGGATGAATCTGCCGATGCGCTCCGCAGCCGCACCGTATGCGCCGCGCTCCATATCCGCATCGACATCCCCTGCAAGCTGATTGCAGCGCGAAACGATCCACTGCTCCTCAATCCGCAGCGATGCCGGAAGCCCTGCATACCGGAACGTGCCCGATACACTGCCAAGCACAAACCTTGCGCAGTTCCAGAGCTTCTCCGCAAGCCGTTTTGCTGCGATCACCTGTGCTTCGCTGAGCCGGATATCCTTTCCGACCGCAGAACGGGCAATCAGTGCATACCGTAGCGCATCCGCGCCGTAATCCTCGATCAGTGCCATCGGATCATACCCGTTTTTCCGCGCAGATGTGACCTTTTTACCGGATGAATCGCGGACAAGCCCGTGCAGAAGTACCTGCCGGAACGGCATCTGATCGGTCTGGCGCATCGCAGCAGCCAGCATGCCGGATACCCACGGCGTCACAAGATCATAGCCCGTGACAAGCGTATCCGCCGGATAATAATATTGCAGATCGTCGGTGCGTTCGGGATAACCGAGCAGCGCAAAGGGCAGCAGCGATGCCGCAAAGCCGGTCTCGAGCGTATCGGGATCGGGCTGCATCGGCTGACCGCATTCCGGACAAAGCGCGCTGTCTGATTCTGTGACAGTCATTTTGCCGCAGGCTTCGCAGTAAAACGCCGGAACCGGAATTCCCTGCTGCGCATGCCGCGAAATCCGCTGATCGCGTGCATCGGTCAGACGCTCCGTGCAGCGCGCGGTATATTGCTCCGGTATGATGCGGAAATCGCCGGACCGGAGCGCTTCCGCAGCCGGTTCTGCAAATTCCCTGCTCCGCAGAAACCACTGCGCGGCAATGCGCTTTGTGACTTCACTTCCGCAGCGGCGGCAGACCGTCTTCCGGATGCTGCACGGCTCGGATTTGACCAGAAATCCGCCGTCCTTCAGCGCGGTGAGCATGGCTTCGCGCAGCTCTGCCTTCGTCTTTCCGGCAAAAGCGCCGAATTCCGCGGAGACCGTTCCCTCTGCCGTCAGCAGCTCTGTGACCGGAAGACCGCGCTTGCCTGCAATCTCATATGCATGGGCATCAAAGGCAGGCGTCACGCGCCGGACACCCGTTCCGATGTCCATCGGTACCGTACTGTCCGCAATCACCGGAATCTCGCGTCCGCTCAGCGGCAGGATCACATTCTTCCCGATGATATTCTGATAGCGGATATCCTTCTGATTGACCGCTGCCGCTGCATCCGCGAGCAAGGTCTCAGGCTCGGTTGTCATGAGGAAGAGATAGCCTGTGCCGTCCGCAAACGGAAAGCGAAGCTGAAAGCTCGTCCCCTGCTCCTCGCTGCTGCTCAGATCCGCTGCGCAAAGCGGCGTGCGGCACTGCGGACACCATTCTGCAACATGTCTGCCGCGAAAGAGGAAACCGTCCTCATAATCATTGACGAATGCCGTTTTCGCAGCGGCTCTGCATGCGGCATCCGTTGTATTCTGAATATTCTCCCAGTCGCAGGAGCAGCCGAGCTTCATCATCTGCCGGAACAATCTGAGATCGGTCGGATCGGCAGGCGCGGATGCATCCTGTTTTTCCGGCAGGTCGGCGGTATCTGCACACGGCAGCCAGCGCGCACTGCATCCGAGCATGCGCATCCGGCGGATCAGCATATCCTGCACCGTCAGGCTGAACGCCTGTCCCAGATGCATCGGATTATTCACATCCGGCGGCGGCATCACCAGCGCAAACGGCATCTGCTTCGGATCTGTATCCGCACGGAAGCTGTGGTCTCTCATCCACTTCTGATAGATCCGCCCCTCATAGGCATCCGGCTCACAATGTGCTGCAAGCATCCGCATACAAATCCCTCCTGCGCGTGCGCTGAACGCACTGCCGTTTTCTTTCGCTGTCAGAATCCCATGCACACAGACGGCACGGTTTCTTTTTCAGCGCAAATTTCCCTATTATTTATATATATGTGCATCGTTTCAGACAACCGAAACACAGCATTATGATCACAGCCGGAGCGGTTCCGGCTGTCAAAATTGCATAATATGACAAGATAATTATAACAACGAATCCGCGAATCGTCAAGCAATTTGCCGAGATTCAGCAGATTGCACAATCTCCTGCCGAAAAATGCGCGCGCAAAACAGTTGACAAAATTTGCAGATTGTGGTACTATGTAGAAAGATAGACGGATTCTCAGGAATCCGGTAAAGGAGGCTTTCAAATGTATGAACTGATGACTATGGCGGCTGCACTTCCGATGGGAGACGACACGCCGATCGCACTCTATGCGGTGCTTGGCATTGTGGCACTGGCGCTTGTTTTCGCCTCTGTTCTGATGAGCAAAAAAGCGAAGCAGGACAGCAGTAAAGACAAGACGGATAAAAAGCAATGAGCCGCAAGCTCCTCGCGCTGACCTTTGACGACGGTCCGCATCCGGATACGACTTGCCCGATTCTGGAGCTGCTCTGCGAATTTCATGCGGCTGCATCTTTTTTCGTGCTCGGTGAGCATATCACCGCGAAAACGGTTCCGATTTTGCAGCGTGCCGATGCGCAGGGCTGCGAAATCTGCTCCCATTCCTTTTCGCATCCGGATATGACGCAGCTTTCCGCGGACGAGATCCGGTATGAGATCACCGAAACCGCAAAGCGCATCACAGATGCGATCGGGAAGCCGCCGCGGTTTTTCCGTCCGCCCTATATCGCTGTGCGGGATGAGATGTTTGATCTGATTCCCGTACCCTTTATCGCAGGCTACGGCGTCCGCGACTACGATGCTGCGGTCTCCGCGGAGGAACGGATCCGCGGCGTTCTGCAAAAAGCCGGAAACGGCAGAATCATTCTGCTGCACGATTCAGCAGGCAATACGCAGACCGTTGAGGCTCTGCGCACGCTGCTTCCGGAGCTGCACGATCAAGGCTATGACTTTGTCACAGTCTCGCAGCTTTTCACCGAATACGATATCATCCCGAAACCGCATAACCGGATCCTCTATTCATTTGCAGAGCAGACGGAAATGTATGCGCCTGAAACGTGAGGATCAGAAGGAGTACAAAATGGTCACACAAATCTCGGATAAAACAATCTATAAACAGCTCAGCGGAAATTATACGCTCGGGATCATTCTGCTTGCGGTCACGGCGGCAGGCTGCGGCGCAGGCGGATTCTTCTGCGGAAAAGAACTCGGCTGGACAAATCTGATCGCAATTATTCTGCTGATCGCGCTTGTGATCTGCCTTGTGCTGATCGTTGTGCTTGCAGTCAAGGCGGCAGGCATCCGGAAGCATCCGGTCTTTCGGAAGTACGGCTCGGCTGCTGAGCTTGCGGAACGGATCAACGCCGGACTGCGCGATCCGCGCTATATCGCACGCTCGCTCGACGGCAGTCAGTCTCTCGTGACGCTGATCGGCGGAGATTTTATCGTCTCCGGTCTCGATTATGTCTCGTTCACCGAGCTGCGCGATATCCGCAAGATTCAGGCAACTTTCATCCCCAAGACTTTTATCGTTGCAGTCGGCAATCCTGTGGCGACCGCTGCCTCCCTTGCGATGCAGCATGCAGGTGACCGCTACTGGGAATCCAGAGGACTCAACGAAAATACCAAAATCGACTACCTCATCGTCACCGATGCGGACGGCAAAACCAAGCGCTTCGGCGTGCATCATCAGGATATGGAGCAGGTACTCACCCTGCTGTATCAGGCAAATCCGCAGGTTCAGATCGACACAACCGCTTACAGGATGTAAATCATCCGCAGCAGAAAGGACATCATTATGACAAACATTACAAAAGAGACCGTTCAGACGCAGCTCCGCCGCACCTTTTTACCGGCGCTCGGCTCGCTCATCGTCATGAATGTCATTTTCATCGGTGCGACAAAATTCATGGCAAAAACCTTCGGCGCAGGATCCATTCTTGCAATCATCTTTTATATCATGCTCGCGCTGCTTCTGCTCTTCCTTGCCATGCTGATCGCGCGGATCGTGCTGATCGAGAAGCATCCGGCTCTTCAGCCGTTCGGCTCCTCGGATGCGCTCGCCGGACGCATCAATGACGGACTGCACAGCGCACGCTATCAGATTGATTCCCCCGGCGGAAACTCGTTTGTGACGCTGATCTGCGATGACTTCATCGTTTCCGGCGACGATCTGACCGGACTGATCGCACTTAAGGATATCAAAAAAATGCACGCGACCTTCGTGCCGGAAGCATTCGCTAGCGCACACGGCGGTCAGGATGCTGTTCAGAAGAACCGCGACCGCAATGCTTCCCATGCGCCCGGCGCCGTCCCGAATGCAAACTATGACTATATTATCGTCACAAAGACGGACGGCAAAATGAAACGCTTTGCTGTCAAACACGGCGATATGGAGCAGGTCCTGAACTTCTTTGTCTCCGCGGCACCGCACATCGAAATTGATCCCGTTGCGCGGAATATCTGAGATATTCGCTGTACCGTACAGGTTCCCGTTTCATCTATGAAAACAGCAATTCGCTCCGGTCGGAAGAACAATCTGACCGGAGCGTTTGGTTTGTCTTATCTTGCTGTTTCAGAAAATGTACGTATAACCGGAATGTTGCATAATTGCGATTATTTCAGATTGTTCATCTGCACGAAATTCTCTGAAATGTGCTTATTTTGTTGACAAAGTGTCTTTGCAGTGCTATAATATGATTAACATCATATTATTTGATGGGGGACATACGGGCGGACAGCGATCTGCCCCTGATCTGAAAGGATGGACGAAAGATGAAAAAGAAAAACAAGCCCCTAATCGCGGCTGCCGCTGCCGCCGTTCTGCTGATTGTGCTTGCGATTTTGTGCGCAGGTTATATGAAGCAGAAAAACCTGCTCATGAAAATTTCCGATGCATACAGCGAGGATATCTCGGCAACCCTCAGCAAGTATGACGGCAAGAAAGTCACATTTCTGGCTGAGGTCTCGAGCGTTGATCTGAGCAGCAAAACGCTGACCGTCAATATGCGCGGACACACCAAAAATCCTGCCAAGAATACCGCGATCGGCGTCATTACGGTATGCCGCTGCGCAAGCGAGCAGGCCTCCGGCAAGATCACAAACCTCTCCAAGGGCAGCAATGTCAAAATTACCGGCACTGCGCATCTGACTTCAAACAGCGGTGTGCTGACCGTTACCGTCGATGCGGACCGTATCTCGTAAATAAAAACAGAATCCCCCGATGCCTTTGCGGTATCGGGGGTATTTTATTTGGACTGCGATTCGAGAAGTGCGGCTGCGCGTTCGGAGAGGCGGATCCTGTTTTCCGGCGAGAGTGCCTGATAAAGATGCAGCATTTCGGATTCAGCCTGCGTGAGCATATCAGCGGTTTCGGTCTCCCTGCCGAGCAGATAATCGACCGAAACACCGCAGAATTCCGCCACATCCGCAAGATAATTGACCGGCGCTTTCGTTTCGCCGCGCTCATAACGGCTGATTTCCTGCTGCTTAATTCCGAGATGTTCAGCTAAAGCAGCTTGTGAACATTTCGCTTTTCTCGCTCTCACTAAATTGGGATACAGATATAAGTGATTCTGCATAAATCCGTTCCCTCCCACTTGTTGATGTATACAAAAATATTATACATCAGATTTGATGTATTGACAAATCCGAAAATATTTGTTATAATTATTTAAAACGAGTAGCAGCAATTGCGTAAATCCAGTTGTCGCCACTCGTTTTTTGTATATTGTAGCCGGTATGAGAAAGGAGGGGCGGAATGTACAGTGAAGGAGAATATGTAATTTACGGAATGAATGGTGTGTGCCGTGTCAACGGGATTACCACTCTGGATTTTAAAGATGTTCCAAAAGATCTGGAATATTATGTTTTGTTTTCTGAAAACAATGGTGGAAAGATTTATGTTCCTGTGGACATTGGCGAATCCAACATGAGACGAGTGATTACAAAGGCAGAGGCAGAAGAACTGATCACAAAGATGCCGCTTATTGAACCAATCATTGTTGATAACGAGAAGCTGGCAGAAGAAGCTTATAAGAAATGTTTTCGTTGTTTTGACTGCACTGAATGGATAAGGTTGATTAAATATATATACCACAGAAAGCAACAGCGCTTATCAAGTGGAAAAAAGATTACGGCCACAGATGAAAAGTATATGCATATGGCTGAAGATGCGTTATATTCAGAACTTGGGATTGCTCTTGATATACCGAAGGAACAGGTTTTAGATTACATATTAAAAGAATTGGAGTTTATGAAATGAAAGAAATGGATTTGGGAACCGGAAAAATAGGAAGTCTTGTAAAAAAATTTTCGGTTCCTTGTGTCATTAGCATGGTTGTTGCTGCGCTTTATAATATTGTAGACCAGATATTTATCGGTTGGAGTGCAGCCGGAGCTTACGGAAACGCGGCTACCAATATTGTGTATCCGTTTACCGTATTTGCACTTGGTCTGGCACTGTTAGTAGGAGATGGTGCCGCGGCCGGATTTAGTATTGCTTTGGGAAAAGGCGATAAAAAACAGGCTGATAGAAATGTGGGCAATGGATTTTTCACATTAGTAATCGCTTCTGTTGTTTTATGTGCGATTGCATTTTTGTTCCGGGTAAAGATTTTAAGTCTTTTTGGAGGTAATCCGGAAGAAGTCGAATGCTATACTTATGCTACCGATTATTACAAAATAATATCTGCCGGAATTCCTTTTTATATAATCGGGCAGGGACTGAATGGTTCTATCAGAGCTGATGGTTCACCGAAATATGCGATGGCATCAACACTGGCAGGAGCAATTACAAATCTGATTTTGGATCCCATCTTTATTTTCGGTTTTGATATGGGAGTAAAAGGTGCCGCAATTGCAACGGTCTTAGGACAGATACTTACATTTGCAATGAGTATTTATTATCTGACAAAATCAAAGAACTTTGTTATCAATAAAGAGGCACTTAAAATTGAAGGACGTACATTAGGACGAATCGTTTCTGTGGGATTGGCCTCTTTGATTGTGCAGCTTTCAATCGTTGTTATCATAGCTGTGAATAATAATCTGCTGACAAAATATGGATATGAGACCATGGCAAATACCGGAAAGGCCTATGGCGCGGTAATTCCTTTGGCCGTTGTAGGTATTGTCATGAAGGTTTTTGGAATTGTAATATCGATTGTTATTGGTATCAGTCTTGGAGGACAACCGATTATCGGATTTAACATGGGTGCAGGAAATATAAACAGGGTAAAAGAAACGATTCAGATGATTACAAAGCTTGTGCTTTTGGTTGGTACAATCGCCTTTCTAATTTTTGAGTTGGCACCCGGAGTTGTAATTTCTTTGTTTGGAAGTCATAATACGGAAGAATATATGGAATATGCCAGATTGTGTATCCGAATTTTCCTTGGAGGAATTATTTTGACGTGTTATATTAAATCTGCGGCAATTATTTTACAGTCTATGGGAAATAGTATGAAATCAACGATACTGGCGTTGCTTAGAGATGTGATTGTATTCGTACCGGCATCTATTCTAATTGCAATGATTTCTAAAAGTATTGTTACCATGCTCTGGGCAGCCGTCATCTCGGATGTTGTCGCCGCCATTGTTGGATTTATTTTTGTTTCAACAGAAATTCATAAACTGGAAAAGATTCTGTCAACAAAAATGGTAACGGATTGATTTTGTACTTCCAAGGTAGTTCAGATATTCCGTAAGAAGAAAAAAGAAGCAAAAAAATATAAAAGGAGATAATGACATAAATGAAAGCAGCTTTATATCAGGAAGTTCATAATATCGAAATAGCAGAGTTACCGAATTATGAATGTGAAGATAATGCTATTATTTTAAAAAATATTTATTCCAGCATATGTGGGACAGATGTTGCAGTATATCAGCATGGAACCGGTCTGGGGCATCGGATTACGATCGGTGGAGAATTCGGACATGAAACGGTATGCAGAGTTTCGGCAGTCGGCGCTGATGCTGTTCTGACCGCATATGAAAAATATGGAAAATATAACAGTAAAATGGTGCTGGTTGCGGTAGGAAAAAATAAACGGGAAGTAGATATTCTTGGACTGACTTTTGGTCAGAAGTCCATAACCGGCAGTGGCGGATATACGCCGGAGGATGTTGAAGATGTATTGGATATTATGAAATCAGGAAAGTGGGACATCGAGAAACTGATCACTCATGAATATCCATTGGATGATTTGGCGACAGCTATTGAAAAAGCATCCGATGTCGAAAATGCATTGAATGTAATAATACATTTCTGATTTTTAACATGGTCTGTTTTCACACTGTTCATTTCCACACTGTTCTTTATCACACTGTCTTTTTTACGTTATTTTCTTCCACATGCATACCCCGAACTGTCTCCACTACTCTTGTGTTTTCTCGGTAATACATGTTAAAATAATAAAGTTGCGTGCAATGGAATATGCAACGGATGACATATTCAGAAGTGGCAGTTCAGAATTTCTGTCTCATGCCTGACATGAATAGTATTGAGACGGTTCGACGAAAATGACATGAAAAAGTATAGAATTGTCCATGACGTATAATAACAAATAAGGTGATTTAAGGAGGATGAACATGAGCAAAGAAATACCTTACAAAATCTATTTAGAAGAGCATGAGATGCCTAAACAATGGTACAATGTGCGGGCTGACATGAAAAACAAACCGGCTCCGCTTTTAAATCCGGGCACAAAACAGCCGATGACATTAGAAGAACTGGAACATGTTTTTTGTACCGAGTTAGCGAAACAAGAGCTGGATGATACGACACCTTATATCGATATTCCGGAAGAAATTCTGAATTTTTACAAAATGTATCGCCCTTCTCCGTTAGTCAGAGCTTACTGCTTGGAGAAAAAACTGGGAACTCCCGCCAAAATTTATTATAAATTTGAAGGAAATAATACCAGCGGAAGTCACAAATTGAATTCTGCTATTGCTCAGGCTTATTATGCAAAAAAACAGGGCTTAAAAGGTGTCACGACAGAGACCGGAGCCGGTCAGTGGGGAACAGCACTTTCCATGGCATGTTCTTATTTTGACCTGGATTGTAAGGTGTATATGGTAAAATGTTCTTATGAACAGAAACCATTCCGTCGTGAAGTTATGCGTACATACGGTGCCAGTGTTACACCTTCTCCTTCTATGGAAACAGAAGTCGGCAAGAAGATTCTTTTAGAGCATCCCGGTACAACAGGTAGTCTCGGATGTGCTATTTCTGAAGCGGTGGAAGCAGCAACTACGACAGAAGGATATCGTTATGTATTGGGAAGCGTACTGTCACAGGTACTCTTACATCAGACAGTCATCGGTTTAGAGACTAAGATTGCAATGGATAAATATGACATTAAGCCGGATATTATCATCGGATGCGCCGGCGGTGGTTCCAATCTCGGTGGCTTGATTTCACCGTTTGTAGGTGAAAAACTCCGTGGAGAAAATGATTATCAGATTATTGCAGTTGAACCGGCATCCTGCCCGAGTCTTACCAGAGGAAAATATGCATATGATTTCTGCGATACCGGAAAAGTGTGTCCTCTGGCAAAAATGTATACACTCGGAAGTGGTTTCATTCCTTCTGCAAATCATGCGGGCGGTCTTCGTTACCATGGTATGAGCTCTGTGCTTTCACAATTGTATGATGACGGATATATGGAGGCGCGTTCGGTAGAGCAGACCGCTGTATTTGCCGCTGCTGAGCAGTTTGCAAGAGTGGAAGGAATCCTTCCTGCACCGGAAAGCAGTCATGCCATTAAAGTTGCGATTGATGAAGCGTTGAAATGCAAAGAGACGGGAGAGGAAAAAACCATTCTGTTCGGCCTTACCGGAACCGGTTATTTTGATATGTATGCGTATGAAAATTTCCATAACGGTACCATGTCTGATTACATCCCGACAGATGAGGATTTAAAGCCGGGTTTTGATTCACTTCCAAAAATGGATTAAATTATGTAAATTTGAGCATTTTTCAAAAATGTAATTTTTATGAAAACTTTCTGAAAAGTAGCAGATTTTTGTTGATTTTGTAAGCCTGTTAGTATAATATTGAATAGAAAAATAAAACTAGATATATGCCGAAAGGCAATAAATATGAAAGAAATGAGGTAAAAAGAAAGATGGCAATCGATTTAACAAAGTATGGCATCACCGGAACAACAGAAGTTGTTTACAACCCTTCTTACGAAGTTTTATTCGAGGAAGAGACCAAAGAAGGCCTTGAAGGTTATGAAGTTGGTCAGAACACAGAACTTGACACCGTTAATGTTATGACTGGT
Organism: Clostridia bacterium; assembly: GCA_021152595.1. Classification (GTDB taxonomy): domain Bacteria; phylum Bacillota; class Clostridia; order Oscillospirales; family Ruminococcaceae; genus Firm-04. The sequence goes on along the minus strand of JAGKVC010000053.1, from coordinate 3,702 downwards.
GTGTTTACAGGACGTTCTCCTAAAGATAAATATATCGTTATGGATGAAAACTCAAAAGACACTGTATGGTGGACATCTGATGAGTACAAAAACGATAACCATCCTATGTCAGAAGAAACATGGGCAACAGTTAAAGATTTAGCTAAAAAAGAACTTTCCAACAAGAGATTATTTGTTGTTGATGCATTCTGTGGTGCTAACGCTGATACAAGAATGGCAGTTCGTTTCATCGTTGAGGTTGCTTGGCAGGCTCACTTCGTAAAGAACATGTTCATCGTTCCTACAGATGAAGAATTAAAGACATTCGAACCTGACTTCGTAGTTTACAATGCTTCTAAAGCAAAAGTTGAAAATTACAAAGAATTAGGTCTTAACTCAGAAACTTGTGTAGCATTCAATATCTCAAGCCGTGAGCAGGTTATCATCAACACATGGTACGGCGGAGAAATGAAAAAAGGTATGTTCTCTATGATGAACTACTACTTACCTTTAAAAGGTATCGCTTCTATGCACTGCTCAGCTAACTGCGATATGGAAGGTAAACATACAGCAATCTTCTTTGGTCTTTCAGGAACAGGTAAGACAACCTTATCTACAGATCCTAAGAGATTATTAATCGGTGATGATGAGCACGGTTGGGATGACAACGGTGTATTCAACTTCGAAGGTGGTTGCTACGCAAAAGTTATCGGTCTTGATAAAGAATCAGAACCCGATATCTACAACGCTATCAAGAGAAATGCTTTATTAGAAAACGTTACTGTTGCAGCTGATGGCAAAATCGACTTCGATGATAAGAGCGTTACAGAAAACACACGTGTTTCTTATCCGATCAGCCACATTGAAAAAATCGCTTCAACCGTAAACGGAGTATCTGCAGGTCCTGCAGCTGATAACGTAATCTTCTTATCAGCAGATGCATTTGGTGTATTACCTCCTGTATCAATCTTAACTCCTGAACAGACACAGTACTATTTCTTATCAGGATTTACAGCTAAATTAGCTGGTACAGAGCGTGGTATTACAGAGCCTACACCTACATTCTCAGCATGTTTCGGACAGGCATTCTTAGAGTTACATCCTACAAAATACGGTGAAGAACTTGTTAAGAAAATGAATGCTAATGGTGCAAAAGCATACCTTGTTAATACAGGATGGAATGGTACAGGCAAACGTATCACAATCAAAGATACACGTGGTATCATCGATGCTATCTTAAACGGTGACATCAAGACAGCTCCTACAAAGACTATCCCGATGTTCAACTTCGAAGTTCCTACAGAACTTCCCGGTGTTGATCCTGCAATCTTAGATCCTCGTGACACATATGCTGATCCTTCTGAATGGGAAACAAAAGCAAAAGATCTTGCTGAAAGATTCCAGAAGAACTTCGTTAAATACACAACTAACGAAGCTGGTAAAGCATTAGTTGCAGCTGGTCCTCAGTTATAATTTGTGATTTTGTCACAATAAATAGATGAGTATTTATGCCCCGGAGAGATTTCTCTTCGGGGCGTTTTTGGCTGACACAATTTTATGTAAAAGGAGAATGTGCATCAGGAAACAGATCCTAAGATGCCAGATAATTATATGAACAAAAATACTAAAAAAACACTTTTGATAATTGCAATTATTTTTGCCGTTGTTTTGATTTTTATGGTCCTGTTGTTACGATTATTTGATACGCAGTATAATTTAAAAACGGGGATTAGTCATTATATGAATGCAATCTATGATGAACATCAGGAAAAAGAGTACATAGGTTCTTTAGATGGATACAAGGTTTATCTGGAAGGTTTGTCGAAGGAAGATTGCTATTATCAGGACATTTATGCTAATTCGATTTCTTTGACTGATGCAATCGCAAATCAAATGATTTCGATAGATGACATGATTAAAAAAGCCTGGGAACAGGAAGAAAAGGATTCATGTATCATATATAAATTTGAAAACTACCAGATTGTCGTCGGGGATGAGGAATGCACGATTGGAGCGTTGAAATAAGTTGGATTTGCAAATTAATCTGCAAGAGGGTAAAATTATAAGAGCAGACGGTATCGATGTGAGAGGAATAATTTGTTTTTATGAAGCGGATCAATGAAGATATCAAAACAGGAAATTTCAAACAGATGTATCTTTTATGCGGAGAAGAAGATTATTTGAGAAATCAGTACCGCAACCGTTTAAAGGATGCCCTCTTAAATGGTGGAGATACCATGAACCTTTCGATATACGAAGGGAAAGATATCAATCAGGCACAGATTATTGATAAGGCGGAAGAGGTTCCTTTTTTTGCTGATCGACGTATTATCATCATTGAAAACAGCGGATTGTTTAAGAATGCCGGCGCAGATCAGCTTGCAGACTATATGAAAGAGTGCTTTGAGACGACCTATTTCATTTTTAATGAAAAAGAAGTTGATAAGCGAAATAAATTATATAAGGCTGTAAAGGACCACGGATATGTGGGAGAGTTTCAGGAACAGGATGAAACCACATTAAGTCGCTGGGTCGTTAGTCTGGTAAAAAAAGAAAATATGGAAATCGAACCTATGGCGGTTGCTACATTGCTATATAAAACCGGATCTGATATGGAAAACATTCATTCCGAGCTGGAAAAGTGCATCTGCTATTGTATAAAGAAGGGCAGAATTACTGTGCAGGATGTGGAAACGATTTGCACAGAACGTATTGCAAACCGGATTTTTGATATGATCAATTACCTGGCAACAGGCAGACAGGAAAAGGCTCTGCATTTATATTACGATCTGCTTTCCTTAAAAGAGCCGCCGATGCGTATTTTGGCTTTGATTGCAAGGCAGTTCAATCTGTTATTGCAGACAAAGACTTTGCGTGAAAAAGGTTATGATAAGAGTACCATTGCGCAGAAAATGGGAGTTGCTCCTTTTGTTGCAGGTAAATGTATGGAGCAGGCAGCCCGTTTTAAAAAAGAAGTTTTGCGGGCAGCAGTCGATGACTGCGTCCGGGCAGATGAAGATATCAAGACCGGAAAGGTTTCAGATATTATGAGTGTGGAATTACTGATGATTAAATACTGCAATGCCGCCAGATAAAGAAAGGGGATAAACGTTTTATGAGTGCTTTGATATTTTATATTTTTTTGATCTTTATTATTGTTACAATCAGTAAAGCAAATAAAGCAGGCAAAAAAAGTAATTATGATAAGCAGTATCAGGAACTTCAAAAACGATATGATCAGAAAAGAGCAAGTCAGGTTCAAACCTTATCTGCCCAGCCATCACAGAAGACGGTATCGCCAAGACAGGAAATAAAACAGTCAGGTCATGGAGTAAAGCAAGCGGGGCAGGCAGTAAAACAACCGGGACAGGGAACCAAATCAACGGTTCAAAAAACATCCACTACTGAATATTTGCAAAAGAAAGCCAGAATGGATCAGATAGAGCATGCAAAAGAAAAGCGGGAAGAGATGAAACGCGTTAACCAGAAATACGGTGGAAATGAAGTTGGTGGAAGATATCTGTTGGGAGACCCCATTCCACGTGGTATGAAAATCAAATACTGTCCCTATTGCGGTGCGGAAAATCTGGTTCCGGATCATTATTATAGCGGGAAGGACTGTTATTTCTGCAGGACGGAATTGAAATAATATGGTACCAGGGTCAAAGAAAGTGGCCCGATTAGGGCGGATTTCGAATGTTTTAGGATTGCGAGAGCACAAAG
>JAGKVC010000215.1 GCA_021152595.1 Clostridia bacterium | reverse complement strand
AGGAGAGGAAGCATTCAGCAGAACACTGTTCAGCACAAACTATGGATTTGACGTATCAGTACAGGAGTACTTTAGCACGTTGCTGTGCGGAGGAATGGGATATATAATAACATTAGAAGAAAAGCAGGATACAAAGAAATGTCGTGAAATAATCTCTGCAAATGATATAAGAACGATATTTGCAACATCGTCATATTTTGAAATGCTGACAAATAATGACACAGAACTGCTGACAAAGAATATCAGGAATGTATCAACAAAGCCGCTGCCGTCGTGCATGCGCTGAAGGAACAGGAGGCGCTTTCTCATGATACTGCTGATTGATAACTATGACAGCTTTTCCTATAATCTCTATCAGTATCTCGGGGAGATTACAGAGGAGATCAAGGTCATCCGGAATGATGAGATGACCGTCAAGGAGATCGAAATGCTGAACCCCTCGCAGATCATCCTCTCGCCCGGTCCCGGCAGACCGGAGGATGCGGGCATCATCATCGAGACCGTGCAGAAGCTCGGCGGCAAAATCCCGATTCTCGGCGTATGCCTCGGACATCAGGCGATCTGTGCCGCATACGGTGCAACGATCATCCACGCAAAGCAGCTCATGCACGGCAAGCAGTCAACTGTCACACTTGACAATCAGTGCAGACTGTTCCGCGGTCTGCCGGAAACCACTGCCGTTGCAAGATATCACTCGCTCGCTGCCGATCCGCAGACCATGCCGGACTGCCTGCAAATCACCGCACAGACCGAAGACGGCGAGATCATGGCAGTGCAGCACAGGGAATATCCCGTCTACGGCCTGCAATTCCATCCGGAATCCATCCTGACGCCGGAGGGAAGAAAGATGCTCCGGAACTTTTTATTCGACAATCCCGATACTGTCAGAACCGAACCGAAATCCGAACCCAAGCCCGTACAGGCGGAGACACAGCCTGCCGTCAAACAGGAGGAACCGAAAATGATCGCAGATGCAATTAAAAAGATTGTCGATAAGAAAGACCTGACCTACTTTGAAGCCTATGATGTCATGAATGAGATCATGAACGGCGAGACCACCCCGACGCAGAATGCGGCATTCCTTGCGGCACTCTCCACAAAAAGCACCAAGGCAGAGACGATCGACGAAATCACGGGCTGTGCGGCGGCGATACGCGATCATGCGCTGCATGTCGAGCATGATTTCGATGTGCTGGAAATCGTCGGCACCGGCGGCGACCACTCTGACAGCTTCAATATCTCCACAACCTCTGCACTCGTTGCAGCGGCAGGCGGCGCAAAGGTCGCAAAGCACGGCAACCGCGCAGCATCCTCGAAATGCGGCACGGCGGACTGTCTCGAAGCGCTCGGCGTCAATATCCGGCAGGATCCGGAAAAGGCTGTCAGAATGCTCGATGAAGCCGGTATGTGCTTCCTCTTTGCACAGCTCTATCACACCTCAATGAAGTATGTCGGCGCAATCCGCAAAGAGCTCGGCGTGCGCACGGTCTTCAATATCCTCGGACCGCTGACCAATCCGGCAAATGCAAAGCGCACGCTCATCGGTGTGTATGATGCATCGCTGGTCAATCCGCTCGCAGAGGTCCTTCAGCGGCTCGGTGTCCAGCGCGGCATGGTCGTCTACGGACTGGATCAGCTCGATGAGATCTCGCTCAGCGCGGAGACGCTCGTCTGTGAATTTGATATCGAACAGGCAAAGACCTATACCGTCTCGCCGGAGGATTTCGGACTCAAGCGCTGCGAAAAAACCGAGCTGACCGGCGGTACACCGGAGGAAAATGCAGCGATCACGCGCGCGATCCTCTCCGGCACCGAACGCGGTCCGAAGCGCGATGCGGTCCTCATGAATGCAGGTGCGGCGCTCTATCTTGCGGAGAAAGCACCGTCGATGGCGGAGGGCATCAAGCTCGCAGGCGAACTGATTGACAGCGGCAAGGCGCTCGCAGCGCTCGAGACATTCGTCGCTGCCTCGAACCGGTAATGCCCTATGCCGACGATTCTGGATGAACTCGCAGCCTACGCCGCCGAGCGGACTGCGAACGCGAAAAGAAAACGTCCGCTGCAATCCGTCCGCGCAGATGCAGAGGCGCTCCCGAAGGGCGATTTCCGCTTTGAAGAGGCGCTCCGCGGCGAGGAGCTTGCCTTTATCTGCGAATGCAAAAAGGCTTCGCCCTCAAAGGGGCTGATCGCGCCGGACTTCCCCTATCTGCGGATTGCAAGGGAATATGAAGCAGCCGGAGCGGACTGCATCAGCGTACTGACCGAGCCGCGCTGGTTTCTCGGAAACGACCGCTATCTTGACGATATTGCGCATGCTGTCCGCATCCCCTGCCTGCGAAAGGACTTCACCGTCGATCCCTATATGATCTATGAGGCGAAGCTGCTCGGGGCTTCGGCAGTCCTTTTGATCTGTGCAATCCTTGACAAATCGCAGATTTCGGAGTATCATGAGATAGCAGACTCGCTCGGGCTCTCGGCACTCGTCGAGGCACACGATGAGAAAGAGATCGAAACCGCCGCCGAAGCCGGTGCGCGGATCATCGGTGTCAACAACCGGAATCTCAGGGATTTTTCCGTGGATACAAACCACGCGCAGAGACTCCGGAATTATGCGCCGGAAGATACGCTCTTTGTCGTCGAAAGCGGCATGCGGACGCCGGATGATATTCAGGCGGCACGCGACGCCCGTGCGGATGCGGTACTCATCGGGGAGACGCTCATGCGTGCCGATGACAAAGCCGCGATGCTGCAATATCTGAAAGGTGCAAATCCATGATCAGAATCAAAATCTGCGGTCTCATGCGGACAGCGGATGCCGAAATCCTCAATGAGGTCAAGCCCGATTTCGCAGGGATGATCCTCTCGCCCGGATTCCGGCGCTCTGTCTCCGAAGAAACCGCCGCTGCAATCCGGCAGGCGCTCGATCCCGGAATCCCGGCGGTCGGCGTATTTGTCAACGCGACATTCCAGCATATCACAGAATGCGCGGAAGCCGGTATCATGCAGTATGTGCAGCTCCACGGCGACGAGGATGCCGCATTTCTCCGCGGTCTGCGGCTGAGCTGCGGTCTGCCCGTGATTCAGGCATTCCGTATCCGTTCTGAGGCGGATCTGCGGCGCGCGGCGGAATCCGAAGCGGATTTCATTCTGCTTGATTCCGGCACCGGTACGGGAAAAACCTTTGATCATGCGCTGCTTGACGGTTTTCCCCGTCCCTACATCCTCGCAGGCGGGCTGACACCGGAAAATGTGCGCGGTGTCATCGAACAGCGGCATCCGCTCGGCGTCGATGTCAGCAGCGGTGTCGAAACCGACGGCGCAAAGGATCCGCAGAAAATACGGGAGTTTGTAAATCAAATTAGAAGTGAGAAATGAGAAGTGAGAAATTGCGGTGTCTGCTTCGCAGACGATATATAATCATGCGCGGCAGCGCATACCTTTATTTCTAATTTCTAATTCCTAATTTCTAATTCTCAATATGCAGGAGGTTTTTATGACAAATCCAAACGGAAGATTCGGCATTCACGGCGGTCAGTACATTCCGGAAACGCTCATGAATGCTGTGATCGAACTCGAACAGGCGTATAACCATTATAAGAATGATCCGGCGTTCAATGCAGAGCTTGAGACGCTGTTCAATGAATACGCAAACCGCCCCTCGCGGCTCTATTTCGCAGAGAAAATGACACGCGACCTCGGCGGCGCAAAAATCTACCTCAAGCGCGAGGACCTCAATCACACCGGTGCGCATAAAATCAACAATGTACTCGGTCAGGCATTGCTCTCAAAGAAAATGGGCAAGACGCGCCTCATCGCGGAGACCGGTGCCGGTCAGCACGGTGTCGCAACGGCGACCGCTGCCGCGCTCATGGGCATGGAATGCGTCGTTTTCATGGGCGAGGAGGATACCAGGCGGCAGGCGCTCAATGTATACCGTATGCGACTGCTCGGTGCGGAGGTCATTCCGGTAACATCCGGTACGGCGACGCTCAAGGACGCTGTCTCCGAGGCGATGCGCGAATGGACAAACCGCATCGACGATACCCACTACTGCCTCGGCTCCGTCATGGGACCGCATCCGTTCCCGACGATTGTCCGCGATTTTCAGGCGGTCATCTCGAAGGAGATCCGTCAGCAGATTCTCGAAAAGGAAGGCAGACTGCCCGATGTCGTCATGGCATGCGTCGGCGGCGGCTCCAACGCAATCGGCACATTCTATCACTTCATCCCCGATGAGGGCGTGCGGCTGATCGGCTGCGAGGCAGCAGGCAGAGGCATCGACACCTTTGAGACCGCAGCGACGATCAATACCGGCAAGCTCGGCATCTTCCACGGCATGAA
>JAGKVC010000052.1 GCA_021152595.1 Clostridia bacterium | reverse complement strand
GCTATGTGGTTCTTTATTACCTTATCTTCGACAACGCCCATTCCGGTCTCTTCAACCGCAAGTTTTGCAAGCGGTATTCTCGCCTTATTTGCGGCGATTGCGGCGGCGGCAGTTGTCCCGAGCAGCAGCGTCAGCAGCGAGATATCCGCGTAGATCACGGTATTTTGCAGATACCAGCCAGAGGGTGTCCGCCGCGATGCCAGCAGCCAGACCGCGCCGCAAAAGAGCAGACTGCATCCCAGAAGCACAGCGGTCTGCCGGAGCAATAAGCGCCTGTTTCCGAAGCCGAATGCTATGCCGCAGAGCAGCACCGCAAGCAGAATCCGCAGCAGCAGCAATACCGACGCCGGCAGCGGCGGCAGAAAAATACTCAGCGCGGAGACCGCCCCGACCGCCGCCGCCAGCAGACAGCGCAAAGGTCTCAGCGGCGCATGCGTCAGGGCGGCAGTTGTGCGGAGCAGCGCATAATCCGCCCAGAGATTCGAGAGCAGCAGCACATCCAGATAGATCGTCATTGCATTCACCGGATTCAGTATAGCATATCCGCGGCGAAAAACTTGTCAGTTTGTGGGCAGGGCGTAAAATATAGGTATCTCCGATGGATTAAAAATGGGGCTCTGCCCCATACCCCGCCAAAGGGATTGAATCCCTTTGGAATCCTCATGTTTATATGTGATTAGAATAAAGCCGCTCCTGTTAGCTGGAAGGGCATAAAAAAAGCACCTGCGCGATGCAGATGCTTTTTATGTTTCTTCTGATATTTGATAAAGAATCTTTCCGGTTTGATCGTCGATCCGCAGTAGCAAAATGCCGTGCGCATTCTCCTTTTGAATCTCCCAGACAAGAGAAGGCGTGCTGTGATTTCCGAAGCAGATCGCCGGATATGGCTCAAAGAAGGTTCTGTTATCCGAAAAAATCTCAGCAGCCTGCTTTCTGATATCTTCTGCCGTCCGCTGAAAATCAAGAGGGATATTCAGTGCAGGCACATAGCCGTTGATCAGACCGACCGCCTCTTTGCTTTCATCGCGCACAGTGAGCCGGATCATCCTGTCTGTGATCGGAATGTCATGGTAATACTGCATGAACGTGTAGACATTCAGCATCCCGTTTTTTTCGGATTCCATCCGGATCTCGTCATATACATCTTCAATTTGAAGCAACTCTGAAAGTGAAGCGACCAGTGTAAAAGCCGCATCTGCATCGGGAACAGGCTCTTTTGCAAATCTTCCGGTGACCGCGGTAAGATATCCGTCCGAATTGTATTCAAAGCTGACAGGATCTTTCTCTGTACCGTTATCAACCATATCCTGCAGGGTGAGCTGAACGGGAAGCGCTTTTTCCAGCGTCTCCGTCTGCTCCGGCTGCGAATTCTGTTCCAACATCGGAGCAGAATTCGCAGTGCCGCATCCGCTGCATAAAAGCATAATCAGCGCAGCACAGAACGTATATAAACGGATTTTGCTCATACACACCATCCACTTTCATGATATAGCAGGCAGAAATGCCAGATGATACTGCCATTGATATTATACTGCTTTCCGCGCCAAATGTCAAGAGCATAAATGTATATTATACATCAAAAATACACCTTGTTCCGTGCAGCTCTGAAATGCCGGAGTTTGCATACATTTATCATTTTTCACAAAAAAACAGAGTGCAGATGCAGAAAACCGCCGAGCCGTGCGTATTTTTCGCCGCCCCATTGCGTTTTCCGCTGTTTTATGCTATAATAGTACGGTAAGGAACCGGAGCGCTTTCTCCGGATTGAGATGAAAGGAGGGGTACAGTCCGCAAAGGCGGATTGTATCACAGTCATTATGCTGAACACCCAGAATACACCCTCACCGGATACCTATTTCGGCTGCAACGTATTCAACGAAACCGTTATGCGCAACTGCCTGCCGAAGAAGGTCTTTGAGGCAGTGATGTGTACGCGCAAAATGGGTACGCCGCTGCCGAAGGATGCCGCTGATTCTGTCGCAAACGCCATGAGAGAATGGGCGGTTGCGAACGGCTGCACACATTTCACGCACTGGTTCCAGCCGATGACCGGTGTCACCGCGGAAAAGCACGATGCTTTCCTCACACCTGTCTCCGGCGGCGTTATCCTCGATTTCTCCGGCAAGGAGCTGATCAAGGGCGAATCGGATGCATCCTCGTTCCCCTCCGGCGGTCTGCGCGCGACCTTTGAAGCACGCGGCTATACGGCATGGGATCCGACCTCCGATGCATTCATCAAGGACCGCACCCTCTGCATCCCGACCGGCTTTGTCTCCTATACCGGCGAGGTGCTCGATAAAAAGACACCGCTGCTCCGCTCGATGGAGGCCGTCAGCCGCGCAAGCGTCCGGATGCTCCGTCTCTTCGGCAATGACAAGGTGCAGCGCGTCATGACCAATGTCGGCCCCGAGCAGGAATATTTCCTGATCGACAAGGCAAGCTATGATGCCCGTGAGGATCTGATCCTGACCGGCAGAACGCTGTTCGGTGCAAAGCCGCCGAAGGGCGAGGAAATGGACGATCACTATTTCGGCAACCTCACGCAGCGCGTCTCCGATTTCATGCGCGAACTCGATGAGGAGCTGTGGAAGCTCGGCATCTATGCAAAAACCGAACATAACGAGGTCGCACCGGCACAGCATGAGCTGGCTCCGGTCTACACCACCTCCAATATCGCGGCGGATCACAACCAGCTCACAATGGAGCTGATGAAGAAAACCGCGCTCAAGCACGGACTCGTCTGCCTGCTGCACGAAAAGCCGTTCGCAGGCATCAGCGGCTCGGGCAAGCACAATAACTGGTCGCTCTCGACCGACGACGGTCAGAATCTGCTCGATCCGGGCGACACACCGCAGGACAACATGCAGTTCCTGCTCGTGCTCTGCGCATTCCTCAAGGGCGTGCGCGAATATGCACCGCTGATCCGTCTGTCCTCTGCATCTGCCGGCAACGACTGCCGTCTCGGCGGCAATGAGGCACCTCCGACGGTCATTTCCGTGTTCATCGGCGATGATCTCCAGCGCGTTCTCGATGCGATCGAGCAGGGCAAAGCGCTCGACGACAACGGCAAGGAGCGCTTCAACCTCGGCGTTGATGCAATGCCGCAGTTCCGCAAGGATACCACCGACCGCAACCGCACCTCCCCGATGGCATTCACCGGAAACAAATTCGAGTTCCGTATGCTCGGTGCGGCGGATTCGATTTCCTGCTTCAACTTCGTCATGAACACGATCTTCGCACATGAGATCACCGAATTCTGCGATGAGCTCGAAAAGGCTGACGATTTCCAGACAGCCCTCCATGATCTGCTCGTGCGCACGATCCGCGAGAACAAGGATATCATCTTCAACGGCAACGGCTACGGCGACGAGTGGTTCGCTGAGTGCAAACGCCGCGGTCTGCCGAATTATCCCTCGACCGTCGAGGCACTGATGCAGTATGACCGTCCGGAGTTCGTCAGGATCTTCGAGGAGATGAACGTCCTCAACAAGGCGGAAATTACATCCCGTAAGGAAATCCTGCTTGATAACTACAGCAAGACCGTCGGCATCGAGGCAAAGACCATGCTCGATATCGCGCGCAAGAAGATTCTGCCGGTCTGCATTTCGTATACAAAGGATCTCTGCGAGGCAATCGCTGCAAAGGAGCATATCTCCCCGATGCTGCGGATCAGCTCCGCGGTCGAGGATGCACTTGCATCCCAGATCAGCGACCTGACAGCAGGTCTCTACGATGCGATTGAGGATCTGCGCGAGGTCATTCAGCTCGCTTGCAGAGCGGACGGCGTTCAGGCAACCGCCGAGACCTACCGCTACAAGGTTGTTCCGGCAATGGAGCGTCTGCGCACAACTGCCGATGCGCTCGAAATCCTGATCCCGCAGGATAAATGGCCGTTCCCGGCATACTCCGAGATCCTTTATAATATCTGATTATGAAACTGCTCGCTTATTATTGCTATTCTCCGGCACCGTGCGGAAATTACCGCGAAATCTCTTTGGAAGAACTGAAAGATCCGAAGAAAGTGGAATCTCTGTTCAACCTCTGCCAGATCTATGAGGCAACCATCACCGCGGACGGCTGGCACTTTCTGATCGGACAGTACGGCTTTCAGCGTCTTTATGAAATTGACAAGGAAAGCGGCTGGTTCGATGAGGACACGCTTGAAGAATTTGTCCTGCGTGTCTGCGAAGAAATCCGTATGACAGAAGAACTGCGTGCGAAAAATGAGGCGGAAACCGAGATGATCGAGCTGCGCAGAACGCCGGAGGCGATCCATGATCTCAAAGCATATGCCGAATCCAAGGGGATGAGTCCCCAGATGCTGATCTGGACAGCAGTCGATGAATACCGCCACACACGCGGCGAGCTGCATACACCGCTCTATCAGCTCAACTTTTATCCGGATAAGGGCGAATTCTGCGCGCTCAACTGCGCCGCAGAGGAGCGCATCGGCTACCGGATCCAGCCGGAATCGCTGCCGCTTTCTCCGGAAACAAGAGCGGCAATCCGGACACTGTACCGCGATTATGAGCAGTATCGCGATCCCCAGAATCCCTATGCAAAACCGACCGTCCCGCCGGAGCACAGAGCGGCTTTCAACAAGCGTGCAGAAGCGCTCTATGAGAAAATCTCCGCAGAGCTCGGGCAGGATTTTCAGATCACAAAATTCAGTCAATGGTTCTGAATCAAATGAACACAAAGGCAAACCCAAATGAACAACTCCGCTGCGCGGTTCCGCTGATGCTGCAATGGTTCGCAGAGAATCAGCGGGATCTGCCGTGGCGCCGCGACCGCATCCCCTATCATGTCTGGCTTTCGGAGATCATGCTCCAGCAGACCAGAGTGGAGGCGGTCAAGCCATATTATGCGCGGTTTCTCGCGGCACTCCCCGATATCAAAGCGCTCAGCGAATGCGAACACGATACGCTGATGAAGCTCTGGGAGGGGCTCGGCTATTACAGCAGAGCCCGAAATCTGCAAAAGGCAGCGCAGCAGGTCATGACAAAGCACGGCGGCGAATTTCCGCATACCTACGAGGAAATCCGTGCGCTTGCAGGCATCGGGGATTACACCGCAGGTGCGGTCTCCTCGATCTGCTTTGATCTGCCCGAGCCTGCCGTGGACGGAAATGTCCTGCGCGTCTATACAAGGCTGCTCTGCGATGCGCGCTGCACCGATGAACCGGCTGTCAGACGCGATATCCGCGAAACACTGCGCAAAATCTACGCAGAAACGCCTGAAGGCACGCGCGGTACGCTGACACAGGCACTCATGGAGCTTGGCGCGACGGTCTGCGTCCCGAACGGCGCACCCCATTGTCAATGCTGTCCGGTGCGTGATCTCTGTGAAGCGCGGCGCTGCGATACGGTCAGTCAGTATCCTGTCCGCAAGGAGAAAAAATCGCGCAGAACCGAAGAATATACAGTCTACATCCTGCAATGCGGCGAGAAAATCGCCGTGCAGAAGCGTCCGGATTCCGGATTGCTCGCAGGTCTCTGGGAGCTGCCGCATCTCGACGGCAGACGCAAGGCACAGCAGGCGATCGACGATATTGCCGCATGGCGCACAGGCGCCGCGGAGCTGATCTCCCTGCGAAGCTGTACCCACATTTTCACGCATATCGAATGGCACATGACGGCAGTGCATCTGCTCGTCACGAAGATGCCGGAGCGCTTTACATGGGTGACGCCGGAGCAGCTTGCTTCCGAAACCGCACTCCCGACGGCATTCCGGATCTGTCTGCCGGATATTATTACCGATCCAAACTGACATCAACTGTTTTTTCATCAAAGGAGGTCATCACATGGCATTTATTTCAGGCGGAGGTTCCCGCGGCGGCGGATTTCACGGCGGCGGATTCCGCGGCGGTTCACGCGGCAGCTTTGGCGGACGCGGCGGTTATGCAAACGGTTCCGGTGCGCCCATCAGCAGTACACCCTATCAGGGCGCAAGAAAATACCGCTATTACCGGCACGGACGCTGGCACTATTTCTACACGGCACGGGAGGGAAAGATGCCCCTCGTGCTTCGCATCATATGCGGACTGTGCTTCCTGCCGGTGCTCGTGATAAGCGGCGCAGGCATTATTCTCCCGATTATGCAGCAGTACCGGCTGTTCCATCACCGCGATACGGAAATCATCATCAAGGATGAGGCACATCTGCTGAAGGATCAGACCGCACTGCGCAAATCCATGTCCGCTTTCTATGAGAAAACCAAAATCGTACCGGCGGTCATTACGGTCAGCAATGAGGACTGGTACGGGCGGTATGATGAATTCGATACCTATGCGCTCGAACGGTATCCTGCTGAATTTCATGATGAGCTGCACTGGCTGATCGTCTATTCAGAGCCGAAAACGCCTTCCGAAAAAAAGGATGATCCGTTCAATGACTGGTACTGGTCCAGCATACAGGGCGACCACACCAACCGGATCATAACGAGGAGTGCCGCCCAACACTTCAATTTGGATTTTCACGAACGGCTGACGCAGACCGATCACATCACGGCGGAGGATCTGGCTGCATCCATCGACCTGACCGCAGACAAGGCTGATCCGCCGGAGGATACAATGGTGCCGGAGCTTTCCTGCACCCTGATTCTGCCGTTCCTGTTTTTCCTGGTCCTTACATATTTCGGAACGGGACTTCACGAATTCAAATACCGCCATGCAGAGCTTGATCCGGATTCACCGGATGTCATTGACCACGATGCACCCGGACCGTATGAGGAGCTGCGTGTCTATCAGAAAGACACCTGCATGTACTGCGGTGCCGAATACTACAAGGGCGTCAGGACCTGCCCGAAATGCGGTGCAGCACTGCCGCTCCTGACACCGGACGAACTCAAGGATTGATTCTGAAAGTATGATTCTGACATAAAGGAGGCACAATATGCCGCATTCATCCGGAGGAGGCAGCCACGGCGGCGGCGGTCACAGCGGCGGAAGCCACGGCGGCGGAAGCAGGGGTTCCTCGCGTCCGAGCATCAGCTCCTCGCCCTATCCCGGCGCAAGACGCTATCGCTATTACCGTCACGGCAGATATCACTATTTTTATACATCACGCAGCGGCAGGATCTTTCATCCGGCGCGCCTGCTGATCGGTCTGATCTATCTGCCCTTTCTGATCCCGATGTCACTTGGTCTCGCCTCGACATTCAAATCCCACATGGTTGTTGACCGCAATATCATCATCAAGGATGAGGCAAATGTCCTGACCGACGAAGCCGCACTGAATCAGTCGCTCAACAGATTTCTTGACAAAACACGCATTACCCCTGCGGTCATCACGGTCAACAACGACGAGTGGCAGGGCAGCTATTCCGATCTTGAGCAATATGCCTATGAACGCTATCTCAGCGAATTTAACGACGAGAATCACTGGCTGATTATCTACTCCCAGCCGGAAATCCACAATTCGGATTTTATCGAGTGGTACTGGGAGGGCATGCAGGGCGACAACACCGATCCCGTCCTGACAACAACCGTCACCGGCAAATTCAACACCGATTTCCAGCAGCGCCTTGAGCAGAACGGCGATGTCTCGGAAAGCCTTGCCGCTTCCTTTGATATCGCAACCGGTGCTGCAAAACAGCAGGGACCTCTGCCGCCGTTCTCCGCGGTCGCACCGTATTTGGGCGCGCTGGCATTCCTCTGTTTCCACGGATATTTCATGATCGGTCTCAATGAGTTGAAATATCTCAAAGCAGAGCCCGATCCCGATGCACCGGATCCCATTCCGGATTTCGCAGCCGGTACCCGTTACAGTCCGGCGGATCCCTCCGGTATGCATCAGCAGTACGGTACACAGCAGGGCTACGGCAGTCAGCCGCAGTTCGGCGCACAGCAGGGCTACGGCAGTCAGCCGCAGTTCGGCGCACAGCAGGGATACGGCAGTCAGCCGCAGTTCGGTACACAGCAGGGATACGGCAGTCAGCCGCAATACGGCGCGCAGCAGGGCTACGGCAGTCTGCCGCAGTTCGGTACACAGCAGGGCTACGGCAGTCAGCCGCAGTTCGGTACACAGCAGGGATACGGCAGTCAACCGCAATTCGGTACGCAGCCGGATACAATGCCGTCGCTTGAGATGCCTGCCGCGCAGTTTGATATTCCGAAGCCTGCTCAGCCGCAGAACTTCCTGAATCTGCCGCAGGACAATCCGGCACAGCAGACCGTTCCGGCACCGCAGGTACAATATCCGCAGCCGGCTCCCCTGCCGCAATCCATTCCCGAACCGCAGACACAATATCCGCAGACGCCGACCGTCACGCCCGCTCCGCAGGCAGCACCGGAAACGGAAACCTGCCCCTACTGCGGCAATCAGCATTTCAGGGGCATCAAATACTGCCCGGGATGCGGCATCGAATTACCCAGCCATTCCGCGGAGGATCTCTTCCGCTGAGCAATATCAGAAAGGATGATTACCCATGACCTACAAAGAGGAATTTATCAAGTTCATGACCGAATGCGGCGTGCTGACCTTCGGCGATTTCACGCTGAAATCCGGCAGAAAGGCACCCTACTTCGTCAATACCGGCAATTACAAGACCGGCAAACAGCTCTGCCGTCTCGGTGAATATTATGCAGCATGCATGCAGGAGCACGGTCTGAAGGCGGATGTGCTGTTCGGACCGGCATACAAGGGCATTCCGCTCGCAGCAGCCGCAGCGATTGCGCTCTGGAAGGATCACGGTGTCGAGGTCGGCTATGCATATGACCGCAAGGAGGTCAAGGATCACGGCGAGGGCGGCATGATCGTCGGCTCGAAGCTCGAGGACGGCACCAAGGTCGTGCTGATCGAGGACGTCATGACATCCGGCAAGGCGCTGCGCGAGGTTTATCCGAAGCTGAAATCCGTTGCGGATGTTGATATTGCCGGTATGATCATCACGGTTGACCGTCAGGAGAAGGGCTTGCAGAGCGAAAAATCCGCTGTGCAGGAGGTCAAGGAGGAGTTCGGCATCGACGTTTACTCGATCGTCACCGTCAGCGATATCATCGCAGCGATCGACAACGGCGTTGTGGACGGCAAGGCCTATCTGCCGCAGATGCTTCAGTACCGCGAGCAGTACGGCGTATAAGCGTCATCTCAAAAAGAAAACCGCGAGGCTGAAATCACGCAGCTTCGCGGTTATTTTTATTCTGAAAAGACAAAGCTCCCGTTCCCGCGGGAGCCTTGCCTTTTAGAATGGAGAAGATGAATTTACAATCTTTCAGAAGTTCGGAATCAGTTTTGCGATGTACTTGAGGATCAGCAGAACGTCGTTGCTGTCCGGAGAACCGCTCTTGTTGACGTCCGCATTGATTCTGCCCTGACTCTCGATCACGGCGGACTTATCCTCAGCGATGAAGCGTGCGAGCAGCACAGCATCGGATACATCGACCTGCTTGCTCAGGTTGACGTCACCGAGCAATGTATCATTCGCCTTTTGCGGCTCAGTGGTCTGCGTCGGCTCGGTGATCTCCGGCTCGGCAGGTGCATCACCGACCTCATAGACTGCCTCGATCGAGACATTTGTGCCGCTTGCGGAGAGATATGCGGTCGAGGATGCGGAAGTTGTGCTGTTCGTGAAATCCGCGCCGGTGACCTTCCAGCTCACGAAGTGGTAGCCGTCAGCCGGCTTTGCCTTGAGCTTGAGGACGGTATTCTGCGGATACGTGCCGGACCAGTCATTTTCCAGCGTCAGCGTATTGAACTTGATATTGCCCTTTGCGCCTGCGCTCTTGACGGAAACCGTCATATTCTCGGAAGAGATCTTGTTTCTGAGCGCATTCTTTGCGATCTGGCGCGCACTTTCCGCACGGCTCTGCCAGAAATTCTGGATCGTGGTGACTTCCTTCTCAAATGCCTGAGAGGGATCGGTCTGCTGCTGCTGACCGGGCTGACCGGGCTGCTGTCCCTGACCGGGCATCTGCCAGTTACCCTGACCGGGCCACTGTCCCTGCTGTGCAGGATCCTGCTCCTGCTGAGCCGGATCCTGCTGCTGTCCGGGCTGCTGCCAGCCCGCTCCCGGGAATCCCCAATCTCCCATGTCGCCCCAGTCGAAGCCCCATGAAGAGGAGCTTCCACCGTAGGAAAAGCGCTTGTAGGTTTCAATCATCGAATCCGTGTAGGCGGATTTCAGCTCGGAAAGGCGTGCGAGCACCTTCTCGGAGCGGTAGTTCTCATTGCAGAGGTCATAGTATGCGCGGACAAAGCGGTTGCGGAAGTCCTCGTGCTCGAGCATGCCGAAGAACATCTTGCCGATCCAGCCCTGACCGGTTCTGAGCTTGTCGAAGGTGCTGGAATTTGCATTACTCTGACCGTAAAGTCCCTGACCGTATTCGGTATCGAAGAGGATGAAGCGCCACTGACCGTCGGCGTACTTCTTGCTCTCGTCGATCGTCTCGGTCTTCCAGAGTGCGTAGTTATTGTCGCCGAAATCGGAGTTGCCGACCATCAGCTCTGTCGCCATATACTGTGCAAAGCTGTCGAGATCGAGCAGCGCGCGGAGCTTCTCATAGGTCTCAGCGTTGCTTGCGGAAGCTGCAAGCTGCTTGAGTGCCTCATAATCCTGCCAGCCCTGCTGGGAGCCGTCAGAAAGCTCGTCAGTCTTGATCATGCAGACGGTCTCTTCCTTGACCTTGTAATGGTCTGCGATGTACTCCTTGCCGATCTTCTCGACGATATTGTAGGTACCCCAGAATTCGCCGTCGATAAACACGACGCATTCGGTCTGTGCCTGCGTGCCGAAATCCTTATCCGGTACCATTTCCTGATTCAGGCGGTCGCGGATCTTGGTCTTGTCGTCGTTGCCGCCGTTGCGGAGCGTGATCTTATCAAAGGAGTCGATGATCTCGCCCTTGTGATTGGTCAGCTTGCCGTTGAAGAAATCATATTTGAGCTTCGGCGTGCCGTATTCGGTGCGTGCATAGAGATTAAAGCTCTTCTGCGATGCAGAGCGCGTTGCGGCACCGTGCATCCGGATACCGACGCCTGCGCTGTAGGTTGCCTGTCCCTTTTCAAAGACGGTGACATGTGCCGGACGCTCCCACTCCTTGCCGCTCTGGGTATAGTTTGCAGGATGTGCCCACGACTGCATCGGATTTCCCTGCGAGGTGTCATAGATCTTGCCCTTGACATAGATGCCGGTGTCATAATCGAAGAGATTATCCGGATCGGTGACGAGCGAGATTACACGCATCTTGCTCTCGATATCATTGGAAGTATATCCGACAAAATACGTATTTGTGGCGATATCGCTCTTATTGCCCTGTGCATCGACTGCGACCGCACGGACGATCATCGCCTTGCGGACAGGCTCGGTCGGTGCCTTGTAGCCGTCTGCGATATCGGTCTTTGCCGCGTAGACATCGGGCTCCGAGGATTTGTCATAGATCTTGATTGCGCCGGTATACTGTTCAGAGGATGTATCCGGATCGCTGCCGTCGGTCGTATAGTAGACCGTGCAGCCCTGATCTGCGGAAAGCGTCAGATCAAAGCCGGAATTATAGAAGCCGCTCCCCTGCGAGAACTTCGGTACGGCAAGCGCGACCTTCTGTGTCGCGTTCGTCGGATTTGCCTTGCCTGCCGAAAGCTCGGTCACGATCGCAAACTGACTGCCGCCGTCCGGAACTCTTGCATAGGCGGTATCGTCATTCATGGCAGGAAGCTCCAGCGATTCGACGACATTGCCCTGTGCATCCGAGAAAAGGACGGTCTCGCCGCTCTTGGAAAGACCGAATTCCGCGCCCGAGACGCTGCCGCCTGCCTTGACGCCGCAGTAAACGACGAGGTAGCCGTTTGCCGGAATCACAGTGCCGTCCGGAATGACATAAAGCCGCGGCTGGGCTGCATCATCCGAGAGTGCATAGCCGCCGACGGCTGCCTCACTGCTGCCGGTGTTGTACAGCTCGATGTAATCATAGAACTGACCGTCCGGTGCTGCGAGCTTGGTATTTTTGGTGCAGATCTCATTGACGACAACCGTTCCGGCTGCGAGTGCGGAAATCTGCGGCATGGCGGATGCGCTTCCGGCTGCGAGCATAAGGCTCATGCAGGCTGCCGAAGCGCGCCTGATACTGATACGTTTCATACAAAATCCTCCCTTAAAATCATTTACCCGTAACTTCCCTATCGGCTCATTCTCTTTTATAATAACAGTATGACAGATCAACCTTAAACGAAGCTGAAACGCCGTTTCTGTTTGTTTATTTTTTTGATTTCGCACAAAAAAAGAAAGATCCGGCAGTTTGATTTCTGCCGGATCTGCTGCATTATACTCTGGATGCACGCTGCTTTTCAAGCAAAGCCTGAATCTTGTCGTGCGGATTGATCACTGTGGTAATTGAGACATCGTGATTGATTGCTGCGATGAAGTATGCTGCATATTTGGAAACATCGACCTCGTGGAACCACGGGCGCTCCAGAAGCTGCGGCATGCGGTAGGTCAGGTTTGTACCGAAGACCGCATCCAGCGTACCGTTTTCATAAGCCTCATCGAATTTCTCGAGGCCGTGCGTGAACAGACCGTAGGTTGCATAGGCGATCGTGCGCGCTGCACCGCGGGATTTGAGGTTCTCCGCAAGGTCGAGCATCGAGCCGCCGGATGCGATGATATCATCCGCAACAAAGACGGTCTTGCCCTCGACGGGGTTTCCGAGGTATTCGTGCGCGACGATCGGGTTCTTGCCGTCCACAACGCGGGAGTAATCTCTGCGCTTGTAGAACATGCCGAGGTTGACGCCGAGCATCGTTGCATAGTACATATTTCTGCCGAGCGCGCCCTCATCCGGCGAGATGACCATGAACTTCTCCGGCGACATATCGAGATCCGGGAAGGTTCTGAGCATGGTCTTGAGAACCTGATAGGACGGGATCACATTGTCGATGCCCATGAGCGGAACGGCGTTGTTGACGCGCGGATCATGTGCATCAAAGGTGATGATGTTGTCAACGCCCATTGCCTGAAGCTCCTGCAAAGCGCAGGCACAGTCGAGCGATTCACGGTAGTTTCTGCGGTGCTGTCTGCCGCCGTAAAGCAGCGGCATGATGATATTGAGGCGGTGTGCCTTGCCGGAGGCAGCCTGAATGATACGCTTCAGGTCCTGATAGTGGTCGTCCGGCGACATGCAGTTGATGCGGTCGAACATCTTGTAATTGATGCTGTAATTGCCGACATCAATGACAATAAAGAGATCCAGACCGCGGATCGTGGACTTGATCAGTCCCTTTCCGTCTCCGGAGGCGAAGCGCGGGCATTCGCACTCAATCATGTAGCTTTCATCGGGGAAGCCGTTTTCATTTGCCCAGCCAACCAGATAGCTGTTGATTTTCTCAGCAAGCTGTTCGGCACCGGGCATTGCGATAATGCCAAGCGGCGCGACACTCTTCCGGTTGTGATAAAGTTCATCTGTGGCAGCGGCAGCACTCATAATCCGATACATCCTTTCCCATTTGCAGATTTACAAGCCTTCGTTTTGTTATCTCTTTCTATTATTTACAGAAGCATTCGATATAGCGGTCGATATCCGCGCGGATGATCTCCCTTGCCGAATTAGCATCGCCAAACTCATCGACGGCAGTGGACTTTTTCTCAAGCTCCTTATAGACAGAGAAGAAGTGCATCATCTCCTCGACGATGTGACGCGGCAGATCAGCGATATCGGTATAGCTGTTATAGTTCGGATCGTCGAACGGGATCGCAATGATCTTGTCGTCGCGGTGTCCCTGATCCAGCATACGAATGACTCCGATCGGATAGCAGCGAACCAGCGTCATCGGGAAGAGCGTCTCGGAGCAGAGCACAAGCACATCCAGCGGATCGTTGTCGTCCGCGTAGGTGCGCGGAATCAGACCGTAATTCGCAGGATAATGTGTCGATGTGTGCAGAATCCGGTCGAGCTGAATCAGACCGGTCTCCTTATCGAGCTCATATTTATTTTTACTCCCTTTCGGGATCTCTATGACGGCGATGAAATCATCCGGTGTGATACGCTTGGGGTTCATTTTGTGCCAGATATTCATAAAAACACCCTGCCTTCCAAATGACGTATGCACGTCTTTCTGTGTTTCAGTATATCATAAATCGACCTGAAAGTCAATCGGGAATCCGTTTTTTGTAAGATTGTATGAAATTGTCGGCAGTGCTGACAATCGTTTTGCTAAAGCACGAAAGGGGCATAATTTGATTTGATATCCTGTTTTCCGATCATAGTATATATGAGAATCGTCCGCGGAGCGGACACCGCAATTTCTCATTTCTCATTTCTAATTTCTCAATTCAGGCAGGTTTTCCATTGAAAAATCCGACATTCTATGTTATAATGGAGATATACTCGGCATCCGTCTGCCGAAAAGACGGACCGGCAGCCCTCTCTCAGCACAGATCCCCCATGCCGGAAAAGGAGTATCTCATGCAATGTCAATGCGCTGCAAACCGGAGTGATCTCTCACTGCTGGAACCGGTGCTTGCGGAATATGCCGATGTCAAAGGCAGCCTCATCACCATTCTACAGCATGCACAGGAGATCTACGGCTATCTCCCGACAGATGTGATCTATCACATCGCGGAAAAAACCGGCTCGACGCCCGCGCGCGTCCTCGGAGTTGCGACGTTCTATACGCAGTTCCGGTTCCAGCCGGTCGGCAAATATCTCATCATGCTCTGCGACGGAACGGCATGTCATGTCAACGGCAGCTCACGCATCGCCGCGGCGGTCAGGGAGTACCTGCATGTCGAAAACGGCGGCACCACGGAGGACGGGCTCTTCTCGTTCAGCATCGTCGCATGTCTCGGCTGCTGCTCGCTCTCGCCGGTCATGATGATCAATGAGGATACCTACGGCTCCCTGACGCCTGCAAAGGTGCTGGAGATCCTGAAGGAGATCCGTGCAAAGGAGGCTGCAAAATGAGCATACGCATCGCAGTCGGAAAAGGAAGCTGCGGCATCGCGGCAGGCGCAGGCAAGCTCTCGGAGGCGCTCGCACCGCTGCTGGAAGGCACCGGCATCACGCTCGGCACCGTCGGATGCATCGGCATGTGCTGGCTGGAGCCGATCGTCGATATCTATGAAAACGGTCTGCTGAAGGCGCGGCTTGTGCAGGTTCAGCCCGAGCAGGCGCCGATGATCGCAGAGGCGGTCAGAACCGGCGATTTCTCCGTCATTGAGCCGCTGCGCATCACAAAAGAGGACAGCGCCTTCCTCACCCAGCAGACGCGCATCGCACTGCGCAACTGCGGCATTATTGATCCCGATTCGATCGGGAGCGCACTCGAAGCAGGCGGCTATCAGGCAATCGGGAAGATTCTCTCAAAGGAAAACGGCATGTCGCCTGAGGATGTCATCGAATGCATCAAGGTCTCGGGACTTGCCGGCAGAGGCGGCGCAGGCTTCCCGACATGGTTCAAATGGAACGCCGCAAGGCAGTCCCCCGGCGATGAGAAATATCTGATCTGCAATGCCGATGAGGGCGATCCGGGCGCTTTCATGGACCGCGCCGTGATCGAATCCGATCCGCACACGCTGATCGAAGGCATGCTGATCGGTGCATATGCGATCGGGGCGAAGGAAGCGATTGTCTATGTCCGCGCGGAGTATCCGCTGGCGATCAAACGTCTGGAGCATGCAATCGCAGAAGCGCGCGATGCAGGCTACATCGGGCAGAATATTCTTGGGAGCGGCTTCTCCTGCGAATTCCGCATCAAGGCAGGCGCAGGCGCGTTTGTCTGCGGCGAGGAGACTGCGCTGATCGAATCCCTGCAGGGACAGCGCGGCATGCCCCGTCTCAAGCCGCCGTTTCCGGCAGCGGCAGGCTACTGGTACAAGCCCTCGAATATCAACAATGTCGAGACCTACGCCAATGTCGCGTGGATCATCAACAACGGAGGCGAAGCCTTCGCGGCAATGGGCACCGAGGATTCCAAGGGCACAAAGGTCTTTGCGCTGACGGGCAAGATCCGCCGCGGCGGTCTGGTTGAAATCCCGATGGGTATGACACTGCGGCAGGTGATCTTTGATATCGGCGGCGGCATCCGTGACGGCGGCACATTCAAGGCTGTCCAGATGGGCGGACCTTCCGGCGGCTGTATTCCGGCATCGCTGCTCGACACGGTCATTGACTATAAAAAGCTCGCCGCGACCGGCGCGATCATGGGCTCCGGCGGCATGGTCGTCATGGATGACAGCACATGCATGGTCGGCATGGCAAAATTCTTCCTCGATTTCACCGCGAAGGAATCCTGCGGCAAATGCGTCCACTGCCGCATCGGCACAAAGCGTTTGCAGGAGATCCTGACGCGCATTGTCGAGGGCAAGGGCAAAGAGGGCGACATCGAGCTGCTCGAGGAGCTCTGCAATGCTGTCCGTGACGGCGCACTCTGCGGTCTCGGTCAGACGGCGCCGAATCCGGTGCTTTCGACACTCCGCTACTTCCGCGATGAGTTCGAGGCGCATATCAATGAGAAGCGATGTCCTGCTCACACCTGCACTGATCTGCTGCATTATCATATTGATGCGGAGAAGTGCAGAGGATGCACCGCATGCGCGAGAAAATGCCCTGTATACGCGATTTCCGGCGTTGTCAAAGGTCCGCATGAGATCGACCAGAACAGCTGCATCCGCTGCGGACAGTGCATGGCGACCTGTAAATTCGGCGCAGTCAGCGTAGACTGACGGGCGGAAAGGAGTTCTCCCGTGAAACAGGAAACAGATGTCTCCGTCTGGGTAGGCAATATCGCCTCAGAGGACGCGCTGCGCGAATATGTCGAACTGGATTATTCCGATGACAGCGCGCCGCTCAAATCCCCTTTCACCGAAGAATCCGGAATTGATCCGGATGACATCGACGAGGATTTCATCGAGAGCGTATTCCGCGATGCACCGTCCGACGATCTGGCAGTTCTGCTGGCGGACTGCTCCTATGCGGATGCGGTCACGGATGCATGCACGGCGCTGCAGGGCAGAACGCTCCCCGCGGCATATAACGCAGTCATTCTGATTTATCACTATCATCACAAGCCGAAAGCGCCGCTCCGGAAGTCCGCCTTTCAGTGGATCGGCAGCGTGCGGATTGCGTATGATAACTGAACAGACAGCGATTTTTGTAAGGATAACGGCAGCCTGCAAAGGGCGGCAGCGCAATCTCTCAGGAATGAGAAATTAGAAATGAGAAATTAGAAATTGCGGGATCGCCTGCGGCGATGCATCTCATTTCATGTCCGCCCTGCGCATGGAACCGGAACACGGCATCTTGTAAGAAGGATGCCCGTTCCGCAAATACATGAGGTTATGGAGAAATCATGAGTCAAATTCATATCACGATCAACGGCGTGCCCTGCGTCTGCGAGGAGGGTACCTCGATCCTGCACGCCGCGCAGCAGAACGGAATCGAGATTCCGAATCTCTGCAATGATGACAGCGTGCGCGTATACGGCGCCTGCGGTCTCTGTGCCGTTGAGGTGCTGGACGACGGCAGGGGCAAAGCGCTCCCCAAGCTGCTGCGCGCCTGCTCTGCAAAGGCAATGGACGGCTATGTCGTCCGGTTTGATACGGAGCGCGTCAGCCAGTCGCGGATAATCGCGCTCGAGCTGCTGATGAGCGACCACACCGGCGACTGCCGCGGTCCCTGTCAGCTCAACTGCCCTGCCGGCACCGACTGTCAGGGCTATGTCAAAAAGATCGCACTGGGCGATTTTCACGGTGCGGTCGAGATCATCAAGGAGAAGATCCCGATTCCGGCATCCATCGGCAGAGTGTGTCCGCATCCCTGCGAGCAGAACTGCCGCAGAGGACTCGTTGAGGCACCGCTTTCGATCGCCTATCTGAAAGCACATGCTGCCGACCGCGATCTCGCGGAAAATACCTATGTGCCGCAGGTGCAGCCCGATACCGGAAAGCACATTGCGATTGTCGGCGGCGGTCCTGCCGGTCTGACGGCTGCTTTTGAGCTGAGACGACGCGGTCATGCGGTCACAATTTTCGATGCAGCGGCGCAGATGGGCGGCATGCTGCGGTACGGCATTCCGGCTTACAGACTGCCGAAGGATCTGCTTGCGCGTGAAATCGCAGAGATCGAAAAGCTCGGTGTTGCGATGAAAAATAATATCGCACTCGGCAAAGATATCACGCTGGATGCGCTCCGGCAGCAGCATGACGCGGTCATTCTCGCAACGGGCGCATGGAGCAGTATGCAGATGCGCGTCACCGGCGAGGATCTGGAAGGCGTCACGGGCGGCATTCAGTTCCTGCATGACATCAGCTCCGGCGAGGGCGAAATACCCGATCTGACCGGCAAAAAAGTCGCGGTCTGCGGCGGCGGCAATACCGCAATGGATGCCTGCCGCACGGCGATCCGCTGCGGTGCGGAGACCGTCTATGTTATCTACCGCAGAACGCGGAGCGAAATGCCTGCCGAGGAGCTGGAAATCGAGGAGTCGATCGAAGAGGGCGTCACCTATAAATTCCTGACGAATCCGGCGGAGATCATCGGCGAAAACGGGCGCGTGAAGCAGATCAGGCTGCAAATTATGGAGCTTGGCGAGCCGGATGCTTCCGGCAGACGCTCCCCTGTTC
>JAGKVC010000214.1 GCA_021152595.1 Clostridia bacterium | reverse complement strand
ATACCGGCATCATCCGCGTGCATGTCGCAACGGCACAGGGCGCAAAACCGGTTGCGGGCGCTGCCGTCCTCATTACGCATCTCACATCGGGCGAGCCGGAGCTGATCTCTTTGCAGACGACCGATCAGAGCGGCAATATCGAAGCCGTGACCGTCCCTGCGCCGCCGCCCTCCGCCGATCAGCGGCATCCGGAATCCTGCCTCTACGATATCACCGCGCAGGCTGCCGGATATTACCGCGAACACAGCGCCGATGTCCCCGTCTTCCCGAATGTCACCTCGGTACAGAATTTCGATCTGATTCCGCTTCCGGCAGGCGCGGACGAACCGCTCCCCGACGGCGACATCACCTATTACAACAACATGCCGCAATACTGAGAGGAGCGTGCCCATGCTCAGCGGAGAGGTTTTTATTCCGGAGACAATCACCGTGCATCTCGGGCTGCCGGATTCCGATGCGGCGAATGTCACGATTCCCTATCTCAGCTACCTGAAAAATTCCGCGTGCAGCGAGATCTATCCCACATGGCCGGAGAATTCCCTGCGCGCCAATATCTACGTGATCAATACCTATGCGCTCAACCGCATCTATACCGAATGGTACCGCTCGCGCGGCTATCCCTTCGATATCACCAGCACGACGCAGTACGATCAGGCATTTGTCTACGGGCGCGAGCTGTTCGCAAATATCAGTGAGCTTTGCGAGGAGCTGTTCCGTTCCTATATCCGGCGGCAGGGGAGCTATGAACCGCTGTTCTCTGCCTTCTGCGACGGTTCGCGCACAAGCTGCGCAGGGCTTTCGCAGTGGGGGACGGTCGGGCTGGCGAATCAGGGGCTCATCCCCTATGAGATCCTGCAATATTATTACGGGAGCGATATCGACATTGTCCGCGCACAGGAGATCCGCACACCGGCGCCGAGTTATCCGGGCGTACCGCAGGAGCCGGGCATGGTCGGCAGGGATGTCCAGACGATCCAGATTCAGCTCAACCGGATCGCGCGCAATTTTCCGGCAATCCCCAAGATTCCCGATGCAGACGGCGTCTATGATGCGCAGACTGCCGCTTCCGTCCGCGTATTTCAGTCGGTTTTTGATCTGCCGCAGACCGGTATCGTCAATGAACCGACATGGAACCGCATCTCCTATCTCTATGTCAGCGTCAAGCGCCTTGCCGAGCTGGATTCCGAGGGACTCAGCTACGGCGAATTGCAGCGGAGCTTCCCGAATACCCTGCGTGAGGGCGATTACGGCGATGCGGTCCGCGCTTTTCAGTATTATCTTGCGGTAATCGGCGCATACTATCAGAGTGTCCTGCCGCTGCGGATCTCCGGCGACTACAACGCGGAAACAGCCGCCTCCGTGCGCTCCTTCCAGCAGACCTACGGACTGCCGCAGACCGGCATCGCAGACCGCAGAACATGGAACGACATCTACCGCGCATATGCCGGTATCCTCGCCTCGAATCCGCCGCAGGACTGCGCACCGCTCTATCCCAATGAAGTGCTGCGCGAGGGCGTCACGAGCGAGAATGTCCGGAAATTGCAGCAATATCTGACATATATCGCGCAATATGACGATAATATCAGACCGGTCTCCGATACCGGCTATTTCGGACCGCTGACCAGAGCCGCCGTGCAGGCATTCCAGCGCGAATACGGTCTGACGGCAAACGGGCAGGTCGGCACCGTGACATGGGATGCGATCACGGGCGTCTATTCCGAGATGAAATGCGGCGCCGGAAAGCGCCCCTATCAGGCACCGGGCTATACGATCCGGTGAGAACAGGAGAATATCATGCTGTATACCGATGCACAGAAGCAGGAGCATATCGAGGAGATCCTCGGGCTGCTCTATCAGATCGCGCTGCGTGACAGCCGCATCCCGATCGTGCTGCCGGAAAAGGAATATTCCGAGGAAGCGGCGCTCGCCGTCCGCGCCTTTCAGCAGGCATACGGGCTGCCGGTCACCGGCGAAATCGACGGCGATACGTGGAATGCAATCGTTGAGACCTATCACCGGCTCATGGATGAAGCGGCGCCCCTGACATTCTTTCCGGCAGGGGAATTCCGCTTGCAGGAGCGCGACAGCGGTGAGCTTGTACAGCTCGTACAGGTGCTTTTGAATCTCGCCGCCGCACATTACGGAAATCTTATGCCGGTCGCGGTCACCGGCGAATATGATGCGCAGACTGCGGAAGCCGTCCGGAAATTGCAGGCGGTTTCCTCGCTGCCGGAAACCGGCATCCTCGACCGCAATACATGGAACCGGCTTGCAGCGCTCGTCAATACGCTGCAAATCGGCATCTGAGAAAGGGGGATTCCGATGCAAAAGCCGTACCGCGAGCCGCTCTTCCGGCTGATTGTCTCCGCAGGGGGCGTGCTGCTGATCTTTGCGGCGGTTCTGCTGCATATCGGGGCGGTCTGGGCGATGCTGCTGCGGCTTTTGCACGTACTGCGGCCGCTGCTGCTCGGCATCCTCTTTGCGACGATGCTCGAGCCTTCATTTGAGCGTCTGCACGCGGATTTTCTCCGGTTTTCTGAATCGCACCGCATGCACACCGGCTGGATCAAGCCCGTCTCGCTGCTCGGCGCAATGCTGCCGCCGGTCGCCGTGACGGTCAGCGTAATCTGTGTGCTGGTGCCGCAGGTGATGCGCTCGGTGAAGCTGCTCTCGGAGAATCTCAGCGGATACAGCGGCAATCTGCGGCAGTGGATCACGCGCTATGCGGAGCTGCCGCTTGCCCGTCTGCTGCCTGCGGAAAAGCTCGAAGCACAGCTCGACGCGCTGCCGGATCAGATTCCGAAGCTGCTCCGCACAACCTATGATTACACCGCCTCGCTTGTCGGCGTCCTCGTGGATATCGGCATCGGTGCGGTGTTCGCGCTGTATCTGCTCGCGGACAAGCCCCGTCTCAGCCGGCAGCTCAAAAAGCTCTGCGGCAACCGCGCCGCAACCTTGCAGAAGCTGCTCGGACGCATCCGGTTTGTCTGCAATACCTTTGCATGCTTCCTCAGCTCGCAGTGCAAGGAGGCGCTGATTCTCGGGGGACTGTGCTTTCTCGGGATGCAGCTCTTCCACTTTCCCTATCCGGTGCTGATCAGTGCGGTGATCGGTCTGACGAATATGATTCCCTATCTCGGACCGCTCGCCGGAACAATCCCCTGTGCGCTGCTGATGCTGCTCATACAGCCGCGCGCGGTGCCGTGGTTCATCCTCTATATCATCATTTTGCAGCAGATCGAGAGCAATCTGATCTATCCGCGCGTGGTCGGGCAGTCGGTCGGGCTGCCCTCGGCATGGGTGCTTGCGGCGATTGTCACCGGCGGCGGACTCTGCGGCATGAGCGGTCTGCTGCTCGGCGTTCCGCTCGCTGCGGTGCTGTTTGCGGTCTGTTTTCCGGAAGATTCCACTGATAATTCCAAAGAATCTGAACCGAAGATGAAGCAATCATGAAGAATCCCTGAGGATTCCCGAAAAGCCCTTGTCAGCGCAGAATCGCCGTGTTATAATGACAAAAAAACGGGAGGTCAAAACGATGAAACACTATAAACTGATTGCGGAATTCCTGCTGACCGCTTTTGCAGGCGGTATCCTCGGCGCGGTCGTACAGATGGCTGCGGCAAGCTCCGGCGGCTGGTACGGCGGCAGTCCCTCCGCGGCGTTCGGGCTTGTCAGCTACGGGCTGCTCTTCTGGATCACGGTCTGCACGCTGCGTGCCTATCATTCGCGCTGCGGTCTGCATGCCGCGCTGCTTGTTCTCAGCCTGCTGATCCCGACGCTCATCGGCTATTACGGCTCTGCGCTGATCTGGTGCAATCCGGTCAATGAGATGGTGCTGAGCTTCGGTATGCTGATGCTTCTGCCTGCGGCGGCGGCTGCGTGGTTCCTGCGCATTACGCGCAGATATGCGGTCGGGAGAATTGCCGTGCGCGTACTCGGTGCGGCGGCACTGCTCTTTGATTTCAGCTCGCGCATCGGCGGCAGACCGCTCGCAATCCTCACCGAAATCGCTGTGTTTGTGTGAAGGAGCTCCGCAGGGGTGAATCCGATAAAACGATCCGGTGGATCGTTTTTCGGAGAGGGGCGCCCTGCGATAGAGGGCGCCCCTAAGTGAATTGCAACGCAATTCACAGACTACTGTATCAGCTTTAGTTGTTAGCATTGCGAGGGGCAGAGCACGGAACTCCCCTGCGTGAGCGAGGTGTCTTCCCTCATTACAAAATAGCATCCGCGAAGCGGATACATCTTTTCAAAAAATTGCCGCTCCGGTCAATCATGATCGAAGCGGCTTTGTGATTTGGATTGTCAGGCGGTTCATCCTGCATCATTGAGACCTTCAACCTTTTCAAACGCAGCAGCAGGATCGCTGCTGATCGTCTCATAGGACCTGTTCTCGAAGTCAATCTTATACCTTCCGATCTCGGCTTCCTTGCCGTTATCATCATTGATGAGGTATGCAACAGCGTCGATTGTCTCATTGCCTTCGAGCACCAGATAGGTCACACCTGCTGCATAGTCAACATTGAACTGCTGACCGACTGCCTTTGCGATATCACCCTCATAAAGCACGATATGGAAGAGTCCCTTTGCGTTCTTCGGAATGCTGAAGGAGATGCGAACCTGCGTATTCTTCTTGCCGGTGGAAACGGTCAGCTCGATCTCGGTGTACTCCGAAACCACCTCATTCGGCTGCACACTCTGGTTCAGGACAGTACCATTCTCGGCTTCATCGTCAACCTTTCTCCTGCTGAGATTCAGGTGCAGTTCCTTAGAGACGGACAGCGCCGTTTCCCAATCCATATTGATGAAATTCGGAACCGGTATCCCACCGCCGTTTTTGCCGAGGCTGACCGTCACGCGGATATAGCTGCCGGTTTCCACCTCAATCGGTCCTACCGGATCCGTGCTGATGACCTTGCCCTTTTCGACCTCCGAATCGTAGGCTGAGCGCTTGTCCACATACAGCCCCAGACCGACAATCGTCGATTCGGCAGTTTCATAATCCCAGTTGGTGACATCCGGCATCAGCACCTTTGGGGGACCGATCGAAACCCTGACACGGAGCGTATTGCCCTCGCTGAGCGGCGTACCGGGCGCCGGATCCTGATCGAAGATTCTGCCTGCCTCATATCCGGAATATTCCTCCGATTCACATTCAATCTGAAGCACATCGCCATACATCTGAACAGCATCTTCGTAGCTTATGCCGATGAGATCAGGAATCTCCGAAATCTCAACCGCAACAACCTCTTTCGGCTCAATTCTTGAAGGAATCTGGAATTCAACCGGATCAAAGCTGTCACTCACACTGCCGTCCTCGTTCAGATTGACAAACCGGTATGTTCCGTTCTCAAGCGGTTCATATGTGAAAAAGTATAAATCCGTTTGCTTCGCTGCAAGCAGCGGCTCAACCTGATACGTTCTGAAAGAGACAGGAATGATCTGGTCACCGTCCATCACCGCGAATTCCGGATTAAATTCAAAGTCTTCTTCTGTCGGATTTCTCAGTCTGATTCCGAGTTCATCCGAATCTGCCTCAAAGACATACATATACGGCTTATCCGGTTCCTCATAAACCTGTGATACCTGCGAGCCGGGTGCAACTTGCGAACCGGGTGAGACGCCGGCTGAATCCTGCCGCATTTTGTGGATGCCGTAGAAAATTGCAACATTCAGCCCGAGACAAAGTGCAACCGCTGCCGCAGCCGCGCCCATATGGATGCGGAACGTTTTTTTCTTTGTCTGCGTGATCGGGCTTTCTGCGGTATCTTCGGGTACATCCGCCGTGCCCAGCGTTTTTGCATCCGGAAGCGCGTATTTCTGCACAGTCTCATCCGAGACCTGACCGACTGCATCCAGCAGATCGTGTTCTTTCATATAAGCTCCTCCTTTTCTAAGAATACTTGCAGCTTTTCGCGCGTCCGCCGCAATGTGCTCCGAACAGTATTCTCACTGACGGACAGCTCGGCTGCGATCTCTCCCGGCTCCAGCATTGTAAAATAGCGCCGCATGAAAATCTGCGCATGCTGCTTCGGGAGCGATGCGAGGAACCGTTCCAGTGCATCCGTGAGCGCCATGCGGTCAAGCACCTGCTCCGTATCAGACTGCGATGAGATGCATTCTGCAAGCTCCTCCAGCACAACCGGTACGGCACCGCCGCCGCGCTTTGCTGCATGCTCCTCCGCATAGCGGTTGAGTGCGAGATTGCGCGTCAGCTTTGCAAGAAACGCCGAAAAATACTTCGGCTTCTGCGGCGGAATCGTGTTCCACGCTTTCAGCATCGTATCATTGACACATTCCTCGGCATCGCGGCTGTCGTGCAGGATGTGCATGGCGATCGTTTTCAGCAAGCCGCCGTACGCACGGTTTGCTTCTGCGATGCCCTGCTCATTCCGCTGCTCGAACAGCGCGATCATGGATTTGTCGTTCACGGGTTTACACCGTCCTTTCATGTTCCTCTGCCTATTTAGACAGGAAACAGAATCGAAATTGTGCAGGGGAGTGAAATATTATTCGATATCTCCGATGGATTTGCAATGACAGTCATGTCAACCGACTGCGCTTGCACATCAATACACATCAATCTGTGAATTGCTGCGCAATTCACTTAGGGGCGCCCTCAGTAAAGAACTAGCCTTGCCGGAATGGCGAGGCTAGTAGCATCATGTATTAAGTGGTAAAATGATCGTCCCGACAGGCTGCGAGAACAGCTCCGTCAGGTACTGCTCTGTGTTCAATCCGTTTGCCTGAGCCGTTGCCAGGATCGAATAAAGTACAGCGCTTGCTTTCGCACCATTCGCTGTATTACAATGAATCCAGTTTTTCCTGCCAACGGTAAACGGGCGAATCGCATTTTCAGCGCGATTATTGTCAAGAGGAACATTGCCGTCCTCTAAAAATGTGTAGAGATTCGTCTTTTCATGCAGTGCATAATTCACCGCTTTCGCCAGATTACCGTTCCCGCTGACCTGTAAAGTTTCAAGCCGCGCAAAAAGCCCGTCCAGCAAAGGCTTGATCTTTGCAAGACGCTGTTGTTTTCTTTTGTCCGCTGACATTTCTTTCAGCTGGCTTTCTTCATGGTAGATACGGTCGAAGCATTTGACTGCTTCTGTTGCGTATGATACACCGTAAATTGGCTTTTCACTCGGCATCGCGTTGACAAAAGCCCGGCGAACATGAATCATGCACGCGACATGCTTTACGCCGGTGACCTTATGATACCCACTGTATCCATCCCGTACCAGATAGCCGGTGAATCCTTGCAGAAATGCCTGCGCATTCTCGCCCTTTCTGGTCGGCTGGTAATCGAAAATGACGATGCTGCGGTCATTCATTTTGCCGTTGCAGTACACCCACATCTTGGAGTCGGTTGTCGCTTTTCTGCCTTCCTCATGCAGAACCTGAACCGGGGTTTCATCAGCATGGATCACAGAACTGGTTAGCAGCAGTTCATGCATTTTCTCTACAACAGGCAGACACCATTTCTCCGCTGCGGTCAGGATCCAGTTAGACATGGTTGCTTTCAGCAGCGGGATATGCTTCGATGCCAAATCTTTTTCCTGTCGGTGCAGCGGCACAGCTTTGGCATATTTTTCATATACAATATGCGCCATCAGTTCCGGTGAGCAGAAGCTGCCCGGAATCATCGGCTTCGGATAGTATGCCCGGCGGATATTGCAGCGCTCAATGTCATCAGATTCGTTGTCATGATCAGATGGATATTCACCGCACTCCGGACACTTATATGTGTATACGATATGACGGCGGATGTGGTATTTCGCAGGCGTAAAGACCAGTTCGTCATAAGCCTTTTCCTTGCCGATCTCCTTCATCTCCGCTTCGCAGATCTCGCAGACAGGATGTTCTTCCTTATGCTCGATCTCCTCGACAGGCAGTTTACTCATCCAATCATCATGTGTACGCTTTTTCTTGCGCTTATGCTCCGGGACAGTTATGGTTTCTTCGGCGGGTTTCACAGACTGTTCCTGTTCTTCCGGGAACAGTGTAAGCTGCTGACCGTTGTCTATGATGACAGAGCTTTGTTCTGTTTTGCGTCCGAAGACCTGCTTTTTTAACCATGCGAGCTGTTCCTGCACCAAAGCAAGTTCTTCTTCCAGAACTGAAACACGCGAACGGAGCGCAGCATTTTCCTGCGCTAATGACAGTTCATTATGGACTGCATTCTGCTCAGACATACCGCACTCCTCCGTTCGTATTATCTACTTATATTATACCATAAAACATGCAAAAAAGCAAGGAAAATGGCCGATTTTCCTTGCTTTTTTCTTCAATATAATGCGCCCGGTTTTCCTTCACGAATTGCCTTCGGCTGTTCAATTTTCAACCCTTCCAGCAGCCATCTGACCTGCTGCGGAGTAAGCAGTTTTGCTTCCATCTCACTGCGCGGCCATTGAAAACAGCCGTTGTCTAGCCTTTTGTAAAGCAAAAGAAACCCGTCTGATTCCCAGAGGAGACATTTGATGCGATCCCGCCGTCTGCCGCAGAACAGAAACAGGGCGGTGCTGAACGGATCAAGGTTTAACTGACCTTGTATAATTGATGCAAGTCCGTCGATTGAGCGGCGAAGGTCGGTATATCCGGTGATCAGATAGACCTGCTGACCGGCAGGAAGATCGTTCAGCATAACGCATTCACCAATGCCAACAGCGTGTCATGCGTAATACTGGTCGGCAGTGAGATATGCAGACCGTTCTTCTCAATCTGGATATCTGCACTTTGCTGCTGCGGTACAGACAGTGGAACGACGGCGTGTGCAGACTGGATATACTGTTCCCGGACCCTTCGCAGTCGGTAATAGAAGCTCTTAGTTTTGATGCCGTTTTCCGCGCACCACTGCGGGACGGTCAGTCCGCTTGCCTGCTGTGCTTCGAGTTGTTCTGCCCATTCCCGCAGGCGTACATCCTGTTTCACTGCTGTGATTGCTGTTGTGGTTTCCGATTGCATACCGATTCCTCCTCGTGTCAGTCTAATTTACTCCAATTTAGTCCATTGGACTGATTTAGACTGTCTCAATTGGTCTAAAACAGTTCAGTGACTTGCTTAGGACTCCATTATACCATTTTTGACACCGGAGGGGAAGACGCGGATCATTTTACTCTTAC